>JBKJVF010000208.1:0-8292 GCA_046589965.1 Paracoccaceae bacterium | reverse complement strand
CCAATTCTGAACGTGCGCGACAACATCGCCTTTGCCCTGCGGTCCCCCACCTACCGCGAGCCGGAGGACGAGGTTGCCCGACGCGTGATGCGCACGGCCGAACTGCTGCGCATCGCCCATCTGCTCGACCGCGACACTAGCACCCTGTCGGGCGGCGAAAAGCAGCGAGTGTCAATCGCCCGCGCGCTGGTGCGCCGCCCGATGCTGTATCTGCTGGACGAACCCCTGTCGGCGCTGGACCTGAAACTGCGCGAGGAATTGCGGGCAGAATTACGCCTGATCCACCGCGAACACGGCACGACGATGCTCTATGCCACCCACGACTATCACGGGGCCATCGCCATTGCCGACCGCATCGCCATCATCAACGACGGGCGCATCCTGCAGACGGGACGGATCGAAGACATCTATGCACGCCCCGCCGATGCCTTTGTCGGCCGCCTGATCGGCAGTCCCTCTATGGCCTTTTTCCGCGCCGAAATCGCCGATGGCGCGGTACGCGTGCCAGGCTGGCGCGATGCGCTGGACCTGTCGCGGTTCGGCGCGGTGGCGGCCCAGACCGGCCCTGTCAGCCTGGGCGTCTGGCCCGAGGATATCGTTGTCGGCGACGCTGGCGAGGTCGGCCGCATCTATGCCGTGGACAACCGCGGGTACGAGGCGGCGGTGCAGGTGGATTGCGAGGCCGGATCGTTCCGCAAAGTGCTGGAAGGCGCGCATGTGCCACAGCAGGGCGACGCGGTGTCGTTTAGCCTGCGCTCGGATGCCGGGTTCCTGTTCGACCCTGCTTCGGGCGCATTGTTGTCGCATCAGGGGGGGGCGCCGTGAACACCGCCTATCGCATCGCGTCAGGGCTGATCATCGCGGGCTTTCTCATGCTGTGCCAGCCCTTTGCGCTGATCCTGTACGAATGGGGGTTTCCCGTGCTTCTGGCCGGGGTGATCCTATTCATGATTTTGGATCACATCCCAGCAACCACGCCGCACAAGGAGGATGACCATGGCTAAACCCGCAAAAAAGATCCTGAATGACCCGCGACAGGCGGTGACGCAGATGATCGACGGTCTGGTTCTGGCCAGTGACGGGCTGACCCGCCGCCTGCCCGGCCTTGACGCCATCGTGCGCAGCCATGCGCCCGACGATAAGGTGGCGCTGTTGATCGGTGGCGGGTCGGGGCACGAACCGCTGTTCCACGGATTTGTTGGCGAAGGACTGGCGGATGGGGCGGCCTGTGGCCAGTTCTTTGCAGCACCCGCGCCGCACATCATCTATGAGGCCGCCAAGGCCGTTCACCGTGGCCGCGGCATCCTGTTCCTGTACGGCAACTATGCCGGGGACAACATGAACTTCGACATCGCTGCCGAGATGTTGGCCGACGAGGGCATCGACATCCGCACCGTGCGCATAACCGACGATGTGGCCGCCGCCCCCCCCGAACGCACTGATGACCGGCGCGGCATCGCGGGCGACGTGCTGATGATCAAGATAGCCGGCGCCGCCGCCGCCACACTGGACAGTCTGGACGAGGTGGAGCGTGTTGCGCGCAAGGCGGTGGCCAATGTGAGGTCGATGGGGGTGGCGGTGTCGGCAGGCTCGATCCCCGAAACCGGCAAGCCTACGTTCGAGCTCGCCGATGATGAGATCGAGGTTGGCATGGGCGCCCATGGCGAGGCCGGGATCGCCCGCCAGAAACTTGCCCCCGCCGATGCTGTGGCCGATGCGCTTTTGGATCGCATCCTTCCCGACCTGCCTTTTGCGGCGGGTGACGAGGTGGCGCTGGTCGTGAACAATCTGGGGGCCACCACGATGATGGAGATGCTGGTGGTCAACCGCCGCATCCGCCAGGTGCTGCAGGATCGCGGCATCACGGTGCACCGCACCGAAGTGGGCACCTGGCTGACCGTGCAGGAAATGGCCGGCTTTTCGGTGACTATGATGAAACTGGATGCCGAACTGAAACAGTATCTGGACATGCCTTGCCATTCGGTCGGCTTTTCGCGGATGGGCGCGGCATGATGGGCAACGCGGGCCTAGGCACCAGCGATGCCGTGGCGATGCTGCAGGCGGTGGCACGGGCGGTGATTGACCGGGTCGATATACTGACCGATGCCGATCTGGCCATCGGTGACGGCGATCACGGCATCGGCATGCGCCGGGGGTTCGAGGCGGTGCTGTCGGCGCTGCACGATGGCGCCACGGGGATCGACGCGGCCTTTCGGGCAACGGGTATGGCGATCATGGCCAATACCGGCGGCGCGGCGGGGGCCGTGTTCGGCACGGTGTTCACCTCGGGTGCCAAGGCGCTGGTCGGTGCCGACCGGCTGGATGCCGACGGCTTCCGCCGGTTTCTGGCGGCCGCGCAGGACGGCGTGGCGAAACGCGGCGGCGTGACCGAGGGGCAAAAGACCATGCTGGATGCGCTGGCCCATGCTGCCCGCGCCTGCGGTGACGCCACCAGTCTGACCACCTGCCTGACCGCCGCCTCGCAAGGGGCCGAGGCCGGGGTTGAAGCGACAAAATCCATGGTCGCCACGACGGGCAAGGCCCGGTCCCTTGGGGAACGCAGCCTTGGACATCCCGACCCCGGGGCAATTTCCGTGGCAATCATTTTGACCGCCATGCGCGACTTCGTGGCGGCCGGGGCAACCGGCGAAGGAGAAGGCAATGGCTGATCTCGATGACATCAAGGATGGCAAGGACTGGGGCCGCGACCGACCCGCGGATACCAGCCGATTTTTCCTAAAGGGGGCCGCGCACCATGACTGGGGGATGAAGGCGCGGTTGGCCCAGATTTTCCGTCCCGATACCGGGCGGACGGTGATGCTGGCCTTTGACCACGGCTATTTCCAGGGGCCGACGACCGGGCTTGAACGGATAGACCTGACCATCGCCCCCCTGGCACCGCACACGGACGTGCTGATGTGCACGCGCGGCGGCCTGCGCGCTTGCATCGCACCCGAGGTGCGCAAGCCCGTGGTGTTGCGCTGCTCGGCCGGAAACTCCATCCTGACCGAGTTATCGAACGAACTTGTCGGCGTCGAGATCGATGACGCGATCCGGCTGGGGGCCTGCGCCATGGCCGCCCAGATCTACATCGGGGCTGAATACGAACACAAATCCATCGCCAATGTGGTCAAACTGATCGACACCGGCACCCGTTACGGCATCCCGACCATGGCTGTCACCGGTGTGGGCAAGGACCTGGTGCGCGATGCCCGTTACTTCGGCCTCGCCACCCGCATTGCCGCAGAAATCGGGGCGCAGTTCGTGAAATCCTACTACGTCGACGAAGGGTTCGAACGCATCACCCTTGGCTGTCCAGTTCCCATCGTCATTGCGGGCGGCAAGAAACTGCCCGAGCGTGAGGCGCTGGAAATGGCGTACCGCGCCATTGATCAGGGGGCGGCGGGCGTGGACATGGGGCGCAACGTGTTCCAGTCGACCGACCCCGAAGCCATGCTCAAGGCCCTTGCCGCCGTTGTCCATGACGGCCGCAGCGGGGCCGACGCTCATGAACTGTTCCGGGATATCGAACGCCGCACCGCCGCCTGACCGACCGCTGACCTGTCGTTGTCCGGACCAAGGCCGTTCCTTAACGGGAACAGTCTCCGGAGAAGCGATGCCAAGACGAAGGAGAACGCCATGCGCAACCTCTGGGATGATCGGGCAGCGGCCGAGGCTGGCCCCGGCCTGTCGCTTCGCGCCTATTCCTCGCGCCTGATCGGCAGCGATCCCGACCTTGTACTGCACGGCGGCGGAAACACGTCATGGAAGGACACCCAGACCGACCGTTTCGGCAAAAAGCAGCGGGTGATCTGGGTCAAGGCGTCGGGGTTCGATCTGGGCCGCATGGGCCCCGAGGGGTTCACCGCCCTTACGCTGGACAGCCTGTTGCAGCTGGCAGAACTGCCGGCCTTGTCCGATGCCGATATGGTGGCCGAGGTCAAGCGGGCGCGGCTGAACCCCGATGCGGCCGCAGCGTCAATCGAGGCGATTGTGCATGCGCTGTTCCCGGCGACCTTTGTTGATCACTCGCACGCAGACGCGGTATTGACGCTGTCAAACGCCGGAGGGCGGGCTCTCTTGGAACGGGTCTATGGTGACCGCGTCCTGATCCTGCCATATGTCAAGCCGGGCTTCGATCTGGCCCGCCAGATCCGCACCGCCCTGCCCGGCATCGGCGGGGTGCAGGGCATCATCCTGGAACACCACGGCATCTTCACCTGGGGCGAGACGGCGCGCGAAAGCTATGACCGGATGATCGCCCTTTGCGCGCTGGCCGAGGATTGGCTCGCGTCGGAGCTGCCCCCCCTGCCCACCCCCCCGGCATCCGACCCTGCCCCCCGGGCCGTTGCCATGTTGCGCTCAGCGGTGGCGCAAGCAGCCGGGCGTGCCGTCCTGTCGCTGCCCGCAGGTCAAGTTGCGCCTGACGAGGTGACAAGCCTCGCGGCCCACGCGCACCATGGCACGCTGACGCCCGAACACGTGATCCACAACAAGCCGTTCCCAGCCGTCACCGGCTCGGACCCTGCGCCGGGGATTGCAGATTTCGCGGCCGACTACCTTGCCTATGTGGCGCGGGCGGGCGATCCGGATCTGGTTCCTCTGCCCGCCTATCCGCACTGGGCGATCACGCACACGGGCGCGGTACGCAGCTTTGGCCCAACTCTGGCGCGCGCACGCGTGTCGGCCGACGTGGCGGCTGCCAACCTGCGTGCCCTGCGGCGGGCCGGACAGATCGGTCACTGGCAGGGCCTATCAGAAGCCGACTTGCGCGCCCTGGAATACTGGGAACTGGAACAGGCAAAGCTGCGCACGCAAGGGGTACCTCCCGCCCTGTCGGGCAAGATCGCCGTGGTGTCGGGTGCCGCGGCAGGCATCGGCCGCGCCTGCGCCGAGGCGCTGCGCGATTGCGGCGCGGTCGTGGTCGGGCTGGACATCGACCCCGATCTGAGGACCCACATGAACCGGCCAGGCCATGACGGCATTCTGACCGACATGACCGACGAAGACGCCGTGGTCCAAGCTCTGGACCGTGTGGTGACGGACTATGGCGGTCTGGACATCCTGGTGTCGAATGTCGGCATCTTCCGCACCGGCGCGCACATCGAAAATCTGTCCGACGATGTCTGGGACCAGACCCTGGCGGTCAACCTGACATCGCATCGTAAGCTGCTGAAATGCGCGGTGCCATTTCTACGGCATGGCGTCAATCCGGCGGTGGTGTTTGTCGGATCGCGGAATGTCGCTGCACCCGGCGCTGGAGCCGCAGCCTATTCTGTGTCAAAGGCGGGTTTGACACAGATGATGCGTGTCGCGGCGCTTGAACTGGCGCACGAGGGGATCACTGTGAACGCCGTGCATCCCGATGCCGTTTTCGACACGCGTCTGTGGACGCAGGAGGCTCTGGAAACCTCGGCCCGGCGCTATGGCCTGACCGTGCCGGAATACCGCAGCCGGAACCTCTTGCGTGTCGAGGTGCGCTCAAAGGACGTAGCACGGGCAGTCGTGGCACTTGTCGACGGCACATTCTCTCGGACCACAGGGGCACAGGTGCCGGTGGACGGGGGGAATGACAGGGTGATCTGAACCGAATCGTGCCCGTGGTGATGTCAGATGAAGGCAAACGGGTCTCCGTTTCCGCTACCCCACATTGGTATCAGGCGACGAGAAGGCCGCGCCACTCGGCGAGAGCAGCGCGGGTAGGCTTGTAGGTGTCGCGGTTCTGGAGGTGGCGCTCCGTTGGGAAGTGGTTGTGGACGAGGCATGGACTGAGGCGAATTTCTGCAACGTTCGCATGCTCCGGAACCGCAACATCGCCCGCTCCCGTCGTCGGAACGGCAGGTGGGAGTTCTCGGCCCTGTTGTTGAGCCAGCGCCCCATCTCGCGGTCATCTCCGCGGCCCAAGTCCTTCAAGGCAGGACCGTACGATCTCAACCGATCCGTCACAATCGTTTCAGGTCGGCCATGCCGTTTCATGGATTTTTTTCAAGAATTTCAATGCTGCCTTGCGATCGCGGGTCTTGGTGACGAAGCTTTCCAGCATCTCGCCTTCATGATCGACAGCCCGCCAAAGGTAGTGCGGCACCCCGTTGTTCTTCACGTAGACCGCGTCCAGGTGCCACTGCCATTGGCGATGGGCGCGCATCGCCTCGACACGCTTGCCCCTGATCTCGGCAGCGAACAGCGGGCCGAACCGGTTCCACCAGTACCGCACGGTCTTATGGCTGATCTCGATGCCGCGCTCGTGCAAAAGATCATCGACGTTGCGCAGTGATAGCGGGAACCGCACATACAGCATTACCGCCTGGCGGATGATCTCAGGGCGACGCCCTGAAGTAGCGAAAGGGGGGAGAGCTGGGTTATCCCACCAGGCTAGGAGGCCGCTCCCGGCGCCACAAGCCGGTTGGCACTTGCAGCGCCGTCATTGGGCTTGCCGTAGACAACCGCCACTTCGCGACCAGAAGAGCCATGGTTTCTGTGCGACGGCAGCAAGGACGCCGAATTATCGGCGCTAAACCAAGAAGTCTAGGCTGCGGTGATCCGCCAGATGACATCACCGACGTCATCCGCCATCAGGAGAGACTTTTTGTCGGGACCGACAGCGACACCGACCGGACGCCCATATGAAACCCTTTCATCCTCGGAAAGGAATCCCCAAAGGATATCTTTGGCCGGGCCGGCGGGTCGGCCATTTTCGAACGGAATGAAGATCAGTTTGTAACCGCTGAGGGTCGAACGGTTCCATGAACCGTGCTGGCCTATCACCATCCCATCCGAGAACCCGGGAAGTGTGCCCGCAGGCATCCAGCAGAGCCCTAAGGAAGCGGTATGCCCGCCAAGCGCGTAATCCGGCGTGATGGCACGATCGACGAGCGTCTTGTCCTGCGGGACCCTGTCATCGACGATCTTTCCCCAATAGCAATAGGGCCAGCCGTAAAACCCGCCGTCCTTCACCGATGTCAAATAATCCGGCGGCGTTTCGTCTCCCAAGCCGTCACGCTCGTTCACGACGGTCCACAGCGCACCGGTTGATGGCTCCCAAGCCGTGCCCACAGGATTGCGCAGGCCAGAGGCGAAAACGCGCCCCTTGCCCGTCACGAGATCGAGTTCCCAGATTGCGGCACGCCCTTCTTCCGCTTCCATACCTTCGTCACCGATGTTGGATAGCGAGCCGACGCCGGCGTAAAGTTTTGTCTTGTCCGAAGAAACGATCAGGCTGCGCGTCCAGTGACCGCCCGCCTTGAACTCAAGCAGTCTCTTGCCGGGCCCGGAAATCCTTGAGGCACCTTCTTCATAGGGGAAGGCGACGATTCCGTTCGTGTTACCGACGTAGAAGGCGTCGCCGACCAGCGCCATTCCGAATGGCTGTCGCTGTTTGTCCAGAAAGATTTCCCGCGTTTCGGCCACACCATCGCAGTCGGTATCACGCAAAAACGTAATCCGGTTTGCGCTGACCCCGATCGCGCGGGCGCGCCGCATCGTCGCCTGCATCGCGCGATCGAATAGGCCTTTCGGCGGATCGGCCTGCAACAGGGCCTCGGCCACAAGAACATCGCCGTTTGGCAAGACTTCGATCCAGCGCGGGTGCTGCAGGTTCGAAGCGAAGGCGTTGACCATCAGTCCAGCGGCAGCCTTTGGAATCTGGCCGGGTGCCCAGCCTTTGGCGGTAGGCATCTTCAGGGTCATGAGGCCCTGTTTCTTGGCTTCCGGGATCGTCGGATTCGTGCCTATGGCCTGAGTGCGAGGCGCGCCGCTTCGGCGCAACAGCACCATTGCGCCGCCGACGATTACCGTTGCACGACCGATGATATCCATTCTCAACTCCCAGTATGATTGATGGATCGGCTACTTTGTGTTCCGCGGCGCTTCAAGTCAAAACCCGACACCGAAACCATAGCTTCACCCACAAAAAGCCCTATCGTTTTGCCAGGACGGAATTCGCGCGGCTTGGTTAGACCGGCCGCGGTGAACGCGGCACGTACATGACACGGCGGCCTGACGGCCGACATGCCGTACGACGCCGCGTTCGCGCTGAGCCGGACCACCGAGGCGACAAGCAAAGTACACCTCGGTGACCTCGGCGATATCCACCAAGTTGTCCAGCTTAAGCCGATCGAACTTATGCGAGGCCAGACCGCCCGATGTCATATAACGTGCGCGACACGCAGCCCGTTCTCCGTCACTACTTTTTCGCTTTCCGGCTTGCGTAGCGCCTGTCGCGTTCGGCTTTCCGGGCGGCCTCGTCTTCAATAACCCGAGAAACACGGTCATTGAGGGCCTTCTCGCTAGCTT
>JBKJVF010000061.1:0-9580 GCA_046589965.1 Paracoccaceae bacterium | reverse complement strand
ATGCTCTGGCGGCAGTGTTCGAAAAGAACATCAAGATCTTCGCGCGTGTCCACAACACGCTGGCCAAGGAAAAGGAATTGCACGACCGCTGGCGCAAGATGCCCTCGCCGCAATATGGTCGGCACCTGTCCAACCATGTCGAGCCCGAAGTGGTCGAGGCGCTGCGCAACGCCGTGGTCGCAGCCTATCCCAAGCTGAGCCACCGCTATTACCGGCTGAAAGCGAAGTGGCTGGGATTGGACAAGTTGCAGGTCTGGGACCGCAACGCACCCCTGCCCCAGGAAAGCCCCAAGCTGGTGGATTGGGACACCGCGACGAAAACCGTGCTGGACGCCTATGGCGCGTTCGACCCCGCGATGGCCGATCTGGCCAAGCCGTTCTTTACCAAGGGCTGGATCGATGCGGGCGTGAAACCCGGCAAGGCACCGGGCGCGTTTGCTCATCCGACGGTCACCACCGTGCATCCCTATGTCATGCTGAATTATCTGGGCAAACCGCGTGACGTAATGACTTTGGCGCATGAACTGGGCCACGGCGTCCATCAGGTGCTGGCGGCGGGTCAGGGAGAGCTTTTGTCGTCAACCCCGCTGACGCTGGCCGAAACTGCGTCGGTCTTTGGCGAAATGCTGACCTTTCGCAAACTGCTGGATGGCGCAAAGACCCCGGCCGAGAAAAAGACCCTGCTGGCAGGCAAGGTAGAGGACATGATCAACACGGTGGTCCGCCAGATCGCGTTCTACGATTTCGAATGCAAACTGCACGCCGCCCGCGCCGAGGGGGAGCTGACCCCCGACGACATCAACGCCCTGTGGATGAGCATTCAGGCGCAATCCCTTGGCGATGCGTTCGAATTCATGGATGGGTATGAGACGTTCTGGGCCTATATCCCCCACTTCGTCCACTCGCCGTTCTATGTCTATGCCTATGCCTTTGGCGACGGATTGGTGAACGCGCTTTATGCCGCCTATGAGGGCGGCCTGCCGGATTTCCAGGCCAAGTATTTCGACATGCTCAAGGCCGGTGGGTCAAAACACCACAAGGAATTGCTGGCGCCCTTTGGCCTTGATGCCAGCGATCCGAAATTCTGGGACAAGGGCCTGTCCATGATCGCGGGCTTCATCGACGAGCTGGAGGCGATGGAAGCCTGACCTATGACATGCTGCCCGGCGCAGGGGCGCCCGCGCGGGCAGCATGTCACCAGGGCGTCAGCCGTGCTGTTTGGCCAGCCCGCCCTGGATCACCATTTCCATCTGCGCCACGGCGTCATCCATCGTGACCACCTTGGCATCGGCATCGATCAGCCGCACGATATCGGGCTCATCATCCACAATATGGCCGCCGATGGTTATCCACGCGCCAGGATTGGACACACGAAGCGCCACGATCAGGCGCGACAGCGGAAAGATCATCGCCGGGCTTGATCCCGAAAGCCCGATGATCGGATAGGGTTCGTGGCCGATCTGATCTACAAGATCCTCGTGGCTCATCGCCAGCTTGACGTCGATTTCCCAGCCCCGACGCCGCAGATGATCGGCCGCCATCGTCAGGCCGATCGTATGCGTCTCGCCGGGGGCCGCAGCAAATACCGCCCGAAACTTGTCCGGCCTCTGTGCCTGTGCCGACACGAACATGCCCCGCAGACGTCGCATGATGGCATAGATGCGGCTGGCCCCGATGATCACTTCGGCCGAGGTCGCGGTGTCGTTGTCCCAGCGGTCACCCATCATGCGGGCGGCTTCGGCAATGTACGAGAGGTGCAACGCATCCGCCGTCATCCCCCGCGCAGCCGCAGCCACAACAAGGGTTTCCGCAGCAGGTTCCTCATCCGACAAAAGTGCGTCGCACAGCTGCACGATCTCGCTTGGATCAACGTAGGTCTCATCCGACCCGAGCCGGACCTTGGACCGTTCAAGCCGTGTTATGACTTCGCGCGCGAGGGCTTGCACGGCATCCGAATGCCCGCCATTGCCCCGAAACAACAGGTCGCGTAGTGGCTCCGCGATGGAGAAACCCTCCAGTCGCTGGCCAGACGATACATCTTGCACCATCACCCCCCCTTTGTCGTCCAACTGGCCATGAGCATTCCACCATCAGGTGTCGCCACGGTCCAAATCATTGTTTTTGTTGCAAATCCTGACAAACACCCATGCCGACCCCGAGATTTGGCGAAGCGACACGTAAAGAGCTCCCGCGTAAACCACCAGACGCAGGTCTGCAGAATCTGACGCAGTAGGTTTACACTATCATCAAATGACCACACGGCAAGCGACAACCTTGCCGTGAGTTGGAAGATGATGTTTTTGGGTCGCGCGCGCTAAATGGCGATCTCGGTCGCGGCGGCCATCACACGGTCAAGCGCGACTTGCGTTCCGCGTGAAAACTCCAGCGGACAGCCATAGGCCGTACCTGTCTGGATGGAATTCCCAAAGGCCTCGACCTGCAGGACGTAATGGTTCGACGCAGGGAACCGTTCCGTGATGACATGCAGGTCAGGACGGTGCAGTTCGATCCGCGCCTCGGCAAAGACATTGGCGTTGAACGGGCCATGCGCGACCCGGATCAGGCCCTTGCTCCCCTGAAATACCACCTCTTGCCGCGTGAAAAGCCGCATCGAGGTCATCGAGCCAAAGGTGAACGCACCCCCCGGACCCTTCATCGTGCCGGTGACCTGGGCAAACGTCTCCACCCCGTTTTCGCGGCGGATCGCGGCAGTGATGTCAGCAGGTTCCGCCCCGGTAACAAAGCGCATGGAGCCAAAGGTGTAGACCCCGATATCGGGCAAGGACCCGCCCCCGGTTTCAGGGCGATTGCGGATGTTGTCCAAATCATCGCGGTTGTCATAGCTGAAGGCGGCGTCGGCATGTTCCACCTGCCCGATCTCGCCCCCCGCGACCCATTCGCGCGCACGGAGCCATTGCGGGTGGTGCACGATCATGAACGCCTCGGCGGCCAACAGCCCGCTGGCATCGCGTGCCGCGATGATCCGGTCGATGTCGGATGCCTGCATCGCGATGGGCTTTTCGCACAGCACATGCTTGCCCGCCGCCAGCGCCTTCAGCGTCCATTCGACATGCAGATGGTTCGGCAGCGGGATATAGACGGCATCGATGTTCGGATCGGCAAGCAGGGCGTCATAGGTGGAATGCACGGCAAGGCTGGGGCAAAGAGCCTGGAACGGGATCGCTTTGTCCGGGCTGCTGGTCGCGAGGGCGGCAAATTCCGCATGACGCGCCAGATGGATCGCGGGCGCCATGAAGTGCAGCGCAAAGTTCGATGCCCCGAGTATTCCCCAACGGATTGGCTTGACCATGATGCGCCCCTGTTTTGTGCTGATTTCAGGGCGCAAACTATGCGGCCCCTCTGGTTCGTGCAAGCCGGACTGTGCGATCTTCGCTCAGGCAGCCGGACGGCGGTGGCGCAGCAGTTGCGACCAGCCCAAAAGCGCCAGATAGCCAAGATCCAGCGCCACCAGCGTCGCCCAAGGGTAAGCCGTCAAAAGCGCCAGCACCGCCACAAATCCGATCACCACATAAGTCGCCCTTTCGCGGGCAACCGACATGCCCTTGAGCGATGGGGTCGGAAAGGTGCCGATCATCAGGCCTCCGCAGATCACCATCCAGGCGGCAACAAGACCCGTGGGTGGGGCAGTCGACACCTCGAAAAGAAAGGCAAGAAAGATCGGCAACAGCACCAGCATCGCGCCTGCGGGCGACGGGACCCCGACGAAACTGCCATCGGGATGTTCGCCGTCGGCAAGGGCGGCCTTGCTGTCGGTGTTGAACCGGGCCAGGCGAAGCAGACAGCACGCGATATAGATCAGCGTCGCGATCCACCCCACGCGCGGCAGATTCTCGAGCGCCCAAAGGTACAGAACCAGACCCGGAACGACGCCAAAATTCACGAAATCGCACAGGCTGTCGAGTTCTGCGCCGATCTTGCTTTCGCTGCGCAACAGGCGGGCGAGCCGCCCATCCAGCCCGTCCAGAACAGCCGCAAGAATGATCAGGGTCACCGCCAGGCCGAAATCGCCGTTGAAGGCCGCGCGCAACGCCGTCAGACCCGCACACAGGGCCGCCACGGTGATCATGTTCGGCAACAGCTGGAACAGCGGCAGTTCGGGAACCTTGCGGCGGGCGGGTTCGGTCATGGTCTATTCAAGCGCTGCACTGCGGCGCGGCCAGGTCTGGCCAAGGCCCGCAATCACCGTCTCGCCCGCCAGCACCGTCTGGCCCAGCGCCACCTGCGGTTCGACCCCGTCCGGCAGGTAGGTGTCAACGCGGCTGCCAAAGCGGATCAGCCCGATCCGCTCGCCCGTGCGCAGTCCCTGCCCTTCGTCGGCGAAACTGACGATGCGGCGCGCCACAAGCCCCGCGATCTGCACCACGACGATGGTCCGCCCGTCGGGCAGTTCCAGCACGTAACTCATCCGCTCATTGTCCGACGACGCCTTGTCGAGTGACGCATTTAGAAACTTGCCCGGCCGGTAGGCCTTGGCAATGATCCGTCCCGCGACCGGGGTGCGGTTCACATGGCAATTAAAGACCGACATGAACACCGACACCCGCATCAGCGCGCCAGACCCCAGCCCCAGTTCCTCGGGCGGCACGGCGCGTTCGATCAACGACACAACCCCATCTGCCGGGCTGACCATCAGGCCAGCGCCTTGCGGCACCATCCGCTTGGGATCGCGGAAAAAGTAATAGCACCAGACCGTCGCCCCCACGCCGATCCAGCCCAGCGGGTCCCAGATCAAGAACAGCACCAGCGTGATCGCGGCAAACATCGCCACGAACCGATACCCCTCGCGGTGCATCGGCTTCACGAATGTATCGAGCATGTTCATGGGGGTGACGTCCTGTTTCAGCAATCCGGTGTACCTACCCCGGCGCGCGTGCGGGATCAACAAGGACCAGCCCCGCAAATCGGCACAAGAACGGGACAAGGCCCCGTTCTTGCCATGCGGTCATGCCGGAACTGCCATGCCCTTGGCGCGGGCCAGAGCCCGGATGCGTTCCTGAAGCTTTTCGAATGCGCGCACCTCGATCTGGCGGATGCGTTCGCGGCTGACCTTGTATTCCTCGGACAGCTCTTCCAGCGTCACCGGGGTCTCCGACAGGCGCCGTTTCACCAGCACGTCGCGTTCGCGGTCGTTCAGGACCGTGATTGCGCTCGCCAACAACGCCTGGCGCGCCTCCAGTTCGTCCTTGTCGGCATAGGCCATGGCCTGATCGCTGTCTTCGTCTTCGAGCCAATCCTGCCACTGCGTGCTGCCGTCACCGTCAGACCCCACCGTCGCGTTCAAGGACGCATCGCCCCCCGAAAGCCTACGGTTCATGTCGATGACTTCGGTTTCCGTCACCGACAGGTCCTTGGCGATCTTGGCCACGTTTTCTGGCCGCAGATCGCCCTCTTCCAGCGCACCGACCTTCGCCTTGGCCTTGCGCAGATTGAAGAACAGCTTTTTCTGCGCAGAGGTGGTGCCCATTTTCACAAGGCTCCACGACCGCAGGATATATTCCTGGATCGAGGCGCGGATCCACCACATCGCATAGGTCGCGAGACGGAACCCCTTTTCGGGGTCAAACCGCTTGACCGCCTGCATCAGGCCGACATTCGCCTCCGAAATCACCTCGGATTGCGGCAGTCCATAGCCGCGATAGCCCATGGCGATTTTGGCCGCCAGACGCAGGTGGGATGTGACCATCTTATGCGCGGCTTGCGTGTCCTGGTGATCCACCCAGGATTTCGCCAGCATATATTCCTCTTCCGGCTCCAGCAGGGGAAACTTGCGTATTTCCTGCATGTAGCGGTTCAAGCCTTGCTCCGGGCTTGGTGCGGGTAGATTCGTATAGGTGCTCACAAGTGCCCCCCATGTTGACCGCGGTGCAGATGCGCCCCCGCGGGTTGCCGAATGTAAGGTGCGGGTTGCGGTCCTGCAAGGGATCGCGGCACACCTTCACCGGCGCCTAGCCGAAGGTATGTGTCAATTGGTTGCGGTGAAGGACTGTGACAGCACTATCACGGCATTGTGGGGCCACCTACGCGGCAAGGCGCAGGGCATCCAGAAGATTTGCCATATCGGTGGGCAGCAGCGATGAAAATTCAAGCTTTTCGCCTGTCACCGGATGCAAGAAGCCCAAGGTTGCCGCATGCAGCGCCTGTCTGGGGAATGTATTGCCAAGCGTCGCCGCTTGTGGCCCCAGTACCGCGGGCGACAGCTTGCGCTTGCCGCCATAGGTCTGATCGCCCAGCAACCCGTGCCCCGCATATGCCATATGGACACGGATCTGATGCGTCCGCCCGGTCTCCAGCCAGCATTCGACAAGCGACGCCTGACGCTTGAAATCCTCCAGCGCTCTTGCCCGCGTCACCGCGTGCCGTCCCTGTCCGTCCCAGACCACCGCCTGCCGCTGGCGGTCCGTCTTGTGCCGTGCAAGGCCGGTGACGATCTTGAGGATCCCGCCATCCTCGAAAGATATCCCCTTCAACCCCCGCAGTCGCGGATCGGCGGCACTGGGCAGGCCATGCACCACCGCAAGATAGCGCCGATTGACCGAATGATCTTCGAACTGGCGGGCCAGTCCATGATGCGCGCGGTCGGACTTGGCAACGACCAGAAGGCCGGTCGTGTCCTTGTCGATCCGGTGCACGATGCCGGGACGCCTCTCGCCGCCGACGCCAGACAGCGTGTCGCCGCAATGCGCCAAAAGCGCGTTGACCAATGTCCCCGACGGCGTCCCTGCCGCCGGATGCACCACCATGCCTGCCGGTTTGTCGATGACGATCAGATCGGTGTCCTCCCAGACCACCGACAAGGGAATATCCTCGGCCAGCGTTTCGGTATCGACCGGCGCGTCCAGCCGCACGCGGTATTCCCCCGGGGCTGGGCGGGTCTTGAGATCGGTCACCGCCTGCCCGTCATGAAAAACCGCCCCCTCCACGATCATCCGCGCCAGCCGCGACCGCGACAGCGCAACGCCGTCTGGCACTTCGCGCGCCAGCGCCTTATCAATGCGGTCGGATGAGTCATCCTCGGCCAGATGCAAGGTCAGCCAGAGGTCGTCCTCGAACTGCAAGGGATGGGTCATGGACGAGGCTCCAGCGCCCGGGCCGCTTCCGCCCGGACTTCGATGGCTGCAAGGCTTGGTCATCGTGTTGACGCTGACGATGATCTTGGCCGTCATAACCATCGTGGGCGTGCTTGTCACCCGTGCGCCGCAAGTCTTTTCCGCCGCTCAAACGCCCAAGATGCCTGACGAACTCGCGATGCCGGACGGTGCGCGCGCCGTAGCGGTGACCCAAGGTCAAGGCTGGATCGCGGTTGTGACCAGCGATGACCGCATCCTGATCTTTGACCGCAAGGGCGAACTGCGTCAGGAAGTGGCGCTTGTCGAAGGCCTTGCCGACTGAACCGCCTGCGTGCAGGGTCTGGCGCAGAACGCAATCCGCAGGCCCCGCCACCGATGCCAGCCGCAGATCTTTTCAGTGACGACTTTCAGGACACCGGTCCTGACAAGGCGCGTTACGAAATGGCCCGCCAGCACAACATTCTGTGGCAGGAACGCTGGCAGCGACTGGGGTTGACCTGCGTCGCGTTTGCAGTGTGCACGATCTATCTGCCGGTCTGGATTTGCCTGCTCTGCGCGCTGGTCAATCTGTTGGCCGAAATCGCCAGCATGCGGCTGATGCGCAACCTCGATCCAGACAGATCCCCGCGCGACCACTGGGCGGTCCTGGCCATGGTGCTGGCGCTGGAGGTGGCCTACTGCCTGCCCGCAGGCATGATCTGGCAGCTGGAGGACCCGTCCGCCAAGGCCTATGCGCTCGGCATGATCATGATGACGCTGATCCATCTGACAACTGTCAGGGCGATCTATCTGCCGCATGGCATCACGGGCTTTGCAGGGCTTGGCGCAACCGTTGCCGTCAGCAATGCGGCCTATTGGCTGGGACGTGGCGACATGATGGGCTTGGCCGTATCGTCGATCTGTGCGGCCGCAAGCGTGGGTTACGGCATCACGGCGATGATTTCCAACCACCAGTTGCATCGCGCGACCGCCTTGGGTCGTGCCGCAGCGCAACAGGCGGATGCGGCAAAGTCCCGCTTTCTTGCGCAGATGAGCCACGAGTTGCGCACCCCCCTGAATGCCATCCTCGGCATCGGGCAAACCGAAATGCGCCGCACCGCCGATGACCAGACCCGGGACCGTCTGGGCATTCTGGTCCGCGCGGCCGAGGGACTGGGCGTCGTGCTGGACGATCTTCTGGACATGTCGGCGATCCAGTCAGGCAGGTTTGCCATCTTGAAGTCCAATGCCTCGCCGGATGCGGTGCTGGCAGCCACTGTCAGCCTGTTTGCGCTTCAGGCCGATGAAGCCGGACTGACGCTGACATTTGTCCCGGCCAACGACCTGCCGGACCTGGCGCGGTTTGATGTCCAACGCTTGCGCCAATGCCTGTCAAACCTGATCTCGAACGCGCTGAAATACACATCGCAGGGGGGCGTTACCGTCCATCCGGATTGTCCGGCAGGCCCAAATCCGATCTTGCATATCCGTGTCAGCGATACCGGCCCGGGTATTCCCGCCGGTGCCGAGGACCAGATTTTCGAACCCTTCATGCGCGCGGGCGGCCAGGTTGCGGGCACCGGGCTCGGTCTGGCCATTTCGCGGGCCCTTGCGCGCGGCATGGGCGGCGACCTGCGGCTTTTGCCACATCGCCCGGGCCATGTCGGCGCGCGTTTCGTGTTGACCATCGCGCTGGAGGCTCCTGCCAACCGGGTGGCCATCCCGGTGACACCCTGTTTTCGCCTCGACGGTCTTGACGTGCTTGTCGTCGATGACATTGCCACCAATCGACTTGTCGCCGAAGCCCATCTTGGCAATCTTGGCGCGACGGTCCTTTCGGCATCTGGGGGTGCGGAGGCTCTCGACGTTCTGTCACGGGCCAAGGTCGATCTCGTGCTCCTCGACATGAACATGCCCGACCCCGATGGTCTTGAAACGTTTCGCCGCCTTCGCGAAGGTGCCGGACCGTCCCAAAACGCCCCGGTCGTCGCCATGACCGCAGATGCGCAGGTCAGCCAGCGCGATCGCTACCTCACCGCCGGGCTGAACGGATATCTTGCCAAACCCTTCACCGAAGCCACCCTTGCCTTGGCGCTGCAAGCAGTGCTCAACTCCGATGCGGGGCACACATGACGGCAACTTGGTGCCGGATTTGTTTGGGCGGAAGAAGGCGATAGGCACATAACATGACAAAGGACCCGCAATGATTGGCGATCTGGGCGCGCAGGATGCCACCGCCCTGGCACAGCTTGTTGCAACGCGCGAGGTCAGCCCGGATCAGCTGCTGGATGCCGCGCTTGCCGCGGTGGCAGAACGCAACCCCGCCCTGAATGCCGTGGTGCTGGTGCAAGAGGACGCAGCCCGCCGCGCCATCGCCCGGGGCCTGCCCGATGGTCCGTTTCAAGGCGTGCCCTTCCTGCTCAAGGATCTGGGATGCGAGGCGGTGGAATTTCCGTCGCATTCCGGGTCGCGCCTGTTCACCAATACCCGCTATGCCCGCGATTCCGCCATCT
>JBKJVF010000209.1:0-2953 GCA_046589965.1 Paracoccaceae bacterium | reverse complement strand
ATGGGACCTCTCCGGTCACGGTCGCGGGGGCGGCTGCCGTTCGGTGATGCGACCTGACCGGTCGCAAAGCCTCGTGCATTCCCTCTTCGCCTGTCTTACGACAGGAACCAGCATCGTAGCCCCACTTGCGCGCGATCTGGCCAGACTGTCAAGGTTGAGGACCGCCACTATGCCACCTGAGACCGACATCGAGACCCCGACGGACGCCCCAGACGAGGCCCGCCACAAGATCAAGATGGCCAAGAAAAAGGCGGCCCGCGACAAGATCATGGCGACCAAAGAGGGAGACCGGGGCCTGATCATTGTCCATACCGGGGCGGGCAAGGGCAAGTCCTCGTCGGGGTTCGGCATGATCCTGCGCTGCATCGCGCATGAGATGCCCTGCGCGGTGGTGCAGTTCATCAAGGGCGCCTGGGATACCGGAGAGCGGCGGATGATCGAGGCGCATTTCAGTGACCTATGTCAGTTTCACGCGATGGGCGAAGGGTTCACCTGGGAAACGCAAGACCGCGCGCGGGATGTTGCGATGGCGGAAAAGGGTTGGGAAAAGGCCAAGGAACTGATCCGCGATCCGTCGATCCGCATGGTGCTGCTGGATGAGATCAACATCGCTTTGCGCTATGATTACCTGGACCTGGAGGCCGTTCTTCAGTTCCTGCGCGACGAAAAGCCGCCCCAGACCCACGTTGTCTTGACCGGACGCAACGCGAAGGATGCGCTGATCGAGGCGGCGGATCTGGTCACCGAGATGACGCTGATCAAACATCCGTTCCGGTCGGGCATCAAGGCGCAGAAGGGTGTGGAGTTTTGAAGCGGGGCGAAGGATTGGATGTTGGATGCCTCCGGCGGGGATATTTGGGCAAAGATGAAACGTCATGCCCGCGCTAATGATCCAGGGTGCTGGGTCGAATGTCGGCAAGTCGCTGATCGTGGCGGGCCTTTGTCGTGCTGCCCTGCGTCGGGGTCTCTCGGTGGCGCCGTTCAAGCCGCAGAATATGTCCAACAATGCCGCAGTGACCGTCGATGGCGGCGAGATCGGGCGCGCTCAGGCCCTGCAAGCGCGCGCGTCCGGATTGCAGCCACATACCGACATGAATCCGGTTCTGCTGAAGCCGGAAAGCGAGACGGGAAGCCAAGTCATCGTGCAGGGGCGGCGCGTCGCCACCGTCAAGGCGCGGGACTATGCGGCGCTGAAGCCGTCGTTGATGGCGCCAGTGATGGACAGTTTTCGCCGCCTGTCCGGCGCACATGATCTGGTCATCGTCGAAGGAGCGGGCAGCCCTGCCGAGGTCAATCTGCGCCCCGGCGACATTGCAAATATGGGCTTTGCCCGGACGGCCGGGGTGCCGGTCGTGCTGGTCGGTGACATCGACCGGGGCGGAGTGATTGCCCAGATCGTGGGCACACAAGCCGTGCTTGATCCGGCGGATTCGGAACTGATAAAGGGATTTATCATCAACAAGTTCCGCGGTGATCCTCGGATTTTTGATGACGGATACCGAATGATTGCGGAACGGACAGGCTGGCCCGGTTTTGGCGTCCTGCCGTATTTTTCTGACGCCTGGCGCTTGCCTGCCGAAGATGCGCTCGATATCGCCTCCGGCCCTGCGGCATCGGCACATGCGGTCAAGATCGTCTGCCTGACCCTGTCGCGGATTGCCAATTTTGACGACCTTGATCCGCTGGCACAGGAGCCGGGCGTCGATCTGATCATGCTGAAGCCGGGCCAGGCCATTCCCGGCGATGCGCGACTGGTGATCATTCCGGGGTCCAAATCAACACGGGCCGATCTGGCCTTCCTGCGCGCGCAAGGCTGGGACATCGATCTGGCCGCGCATCACCGGCGCGGTGGGCATGTGTTGGGGATTTGCGGCGGCTATCAGATGCTGGGGACCCGCATTACCGATGCCGATGGGATCGAGGGTCCGGCAGGGTCGACGGAGGGACTTGGCCTCCTTGACGTGACGACCGATATGATCGCGGACAAGCGCCTGACGCGGGTTACCGCGCGGCACGCGGCGAGCGGGCATGAGGTGGAGGGCTATGAAATCCACATCGGCCGCTCGGACGGGCCGGACCGCGCGCGTCCCTTTGCCTTTGTGGGGGACGCGCCCGAAGGGGCGATATCTGCTGACGGCCTGGTGACCGGCAGCTATCTGCACGGGATGTTCACGTCTGACGCATTCCGCCAGAGTTTTCTGCAAAATCTGGGCGTTGAGGTGCGACCTTCGTCTTACTCGCAAGCGGTCGATGGCACCCTGGATGCGCTGGCGGACCACCTTGCCGCGCACTTGGATCTTGACGGGCTTTTTGCCTTGGCGCGGTAAGCTACATCACCGCGCCGATTTGCCAGGGGACGAACTCGGCCCCGCCAAACCCAAGCTGCTCCGACAGGGTCTGTTCCCCTGATGCCGTGGCGATGATCTTGTCAAGGATTTCAGCACCTTTCGCATCGATGCTGACCCCATCGCTGAGGATATCGCCGCAGTTGATATCCATATCTTCGGCCATCTTGGTGTACATTTCGGTGTTGGTCGCCAGCTTGATGCAAGGTGAGGGCTTGTAGCCTGACACCGATCCGCGCCCGGTGGTGAACACGATCATGGTGGCCCCGGAGGCGATCTGACCCGTGACCGAACAGGGGTCATAGCCGGGGCTGTCCATATAGACAAAACCCGGCGTGGTGATGGGTTCGGCGAATTTGTAGACCTCGGTCAATGGCGCAGTGCCGCCCTTGGCGACGGCCCCGAGGGATTTTTCCAGAATCGTGGTCAGGCCGCCCTTCTTGTTGCCGGGGCTGGGGTTGTTGTCCATCTCGCCCCCATTGCGGGCGGTATAGTCTTCCCACCAGCGGATGCGGTCGAGCAGCTTTTCCCCAACCGCCGTAGTCACCGCGCGGCGGGTCAGCAAGTGTTCCGCGCCATAGATTTCCGGCGTCTCGGACAGGATTGTC
>JBKJVF010000012.1:0-5104 GCA_046589965.1 Paracoccaceae bacterium | reverse complement strand
ATCACGCGCACAGGCTCGGTTGCGGCCAATTCCTCAAAGTCGAAATTGTCCAGACGACGCGCCCGTTTGCTGGCCTTGTCAGAGGAGGTTTTGATTTCTTCGATATCCTTGGCCGCTTGCCCGAAATGGCGGTCAAGGTTGCCGACGCGTTCGGTCAAACGTTCGACATCGCCGTAGAGCAGCCCGAGTTCCTTGCGGATCGCCCCTGCCTGTTCGCGCATGCGGGCGTCTTTCAGCACGGCGCGCATGGTGTTGAGCGTGGCCATGCAAGTGGTGGGGGACACGATCCAGACCTTGGCCGCAAAGCCGTCGCGCACGACTTCGGGAAAATTCGAATGCAGTTCGGCATAGATCGCCTCGGACGGCAGGAACATCAGCGCGCCGTCGGCGGTTTCCCCATCAAGGATGTATTTCTCGGCAATCGCGCGAATATGCGTGCGGACAGCCACGCGCAATTGGGCTGCTGCCTCGGCCACCTGCCTAGGATTTTCGGCCCGGCGCAGCGCCTCATAAGCCTCCAGCGGGAATTTCGCGTCGATCACAATGGGGCCGGGCGGGTTCGGCAAGTGGATCAGACAATCAGCACGCTTGCCGTTGGAAAGGGTGGCCTGCATCGTGTAGGCGTCCGACGGCAGCGCCTTGACGACGATGTCGTTCAGCTGAATCTCGCCAAATGCCCCGCGCGCCTGTTTGTTCGACAAGATGTCTTGCAGGTTCAGCACGTTGCCCGACAGCTTCTCGATATTGGCCTGCGCCTTGTCGATGGTTTCCAGCCGTTGCTGCAGTTCGCCCAAGCTGCGCGCGGTCCGTGTCGATGACCCAGTCAGGCTTTCGCCCATCGCGAATTGCACCTCGGCAAGGCGTTTTTCCATCATCTGCAACATCGCGGTTTGGCTGACGACTTGCGTCTCTGAAACATGGTGCAAGCCCCCCGCAAGGCGCTCCTGCCCGTCGCCCAAGAGCTGCACGCGGTTGGCCAGCCAGCCGATTTCGCGCAGGAGCGGCTCGGCGCTCGCGGCAGAGCGGGACGTGGCGCGCCAGATCAAGAACAGCGCCAGCAGTATGACAAAGGCGATGCCCGCGATCAGCAGGACCTCGGGCGCGTTCCAGGGGTAGGTTTGGCCAAAAAGCGTGATCATGTGCGTCCGAAAAGGCGTTCAATGTCGGAAAGCTTCAGCTCGACATAGGTGGGGCGACCGTGGTTGCACTGGCCAGAATTGGGCGTCGCCTCCATCTCGCGCAGAAGGGCGTTCATTTCCTCGGGGCGCATCTGGCGACCGGCGCGAACCGATCCGTGGCAGGCCATGCGCGACAGAACCGCGTCGATGCGCGCCTTGACGGTCAGGCTGTGGCCCAGGTCCGAAAGCTCATCCAGGATGTCGCGGATCAGCGCCTCGGCGTTGACCGGGCCCAGGATGGCCGGGGTTTCGCGGATTGCGATGGCGTTCTGTCCGAAGGGTTCGATCATCAGGCCGAGGGGTTCAAGGTCGGGGGCCGCCTCAAGGATCAGCGCGGTCTCGGACGCCGAAAGGCTGACGATTTCGGGGATCAGCAGCGCCTGACGGGTGATGCCGTTCTCGGCCTGCTGGCGTTTCAGCCGTTCATAGACAAGGCGTTCATGGGCGGCGTGCTGGTCAACGATCACGAACCCGGTGTCGGTCTGGGCGATGATGTAGTTTTCGTGCAGCTGCGCGCGGGCAGACCCCAGCGGGTGGTGCGTGCCTTCGGTTGGGGCGGGTTCAAACCGAGTCGTCGGGGCCTCGGAAAAACCGGGGGCCTGAAACGCCATGGCGCGCGAGAGGCTGACTTGGGACGGGCGGTCCATCTGGTAGATGCGTGCCGTCGCGGGCTGCAGGGCGGTCAGGGTGTCGCGCGACAGGGTGGTGGAGGTCATCTGGCTGGCGCTGGCGAGCGCATTGCGCAATCCGCCGACGATCAGACCGCGGATCAAGTCCGGCTCGCGAAAGCGGACTTCGGCCTTGGCGGGGTGGACGTTCACATCGACGCGTTCGGGATCGCAGATCAGATTGAGCACCGCCGCAGGGTGTCGGTCGCGGCTCAGAAGGTCGAAATACGCAGCCCGCAGCGCGCCGAACAGCGTGCGGTCAAGGACGGGGCGGCCGTTGACGCCAAAGTGCTGGGCAACCGACGAGCCGCGCGAATAGGTGGGCAATGCGGCATAGCCGACCAGATGCAGCCCGTCACGGTCAAGGTCGATGCGGATGGCATTGGCGGGAAAGTCGCGCCCCAGCACGGCGGCAAGGCGCCCCGGCATGGCATCAAGGAAATCGCCGGTTTCGGCATAGGCGCGGAACAGGACCCGATCCTCGCCGGGGGTGGTCACGTCGCGCAGGGTGAAACCGACAGTCGGTTCGGCCAGCGCGAGACGCCGGATCACTTCGGTGATCGCTTGCGTTTCGGCCCGGTCGCTGCGCAGGAATTTCAGACGCGCAGGCGTCGCGTAAAAGAGATCATGCAGTTCGACCTGCGTGCCAGCTGTCAGCGCGGCAGGTTTTACCAAGGACAAGCGGCCACCGTCGCAGGTGATTTCTGCGGCCTCGTGCCCCTCTGCGCGCGACAGAATGCGCAGGCGACCCACGGCGCCGAGCGACGGCAGCGCCTCGCCCCGAAAGCCGAAACTGCGGATGTTCAAAAGATCCGAACCATCGATTTTCGACGTTGCGTGGCGCGTCATGGCCAAGGGCAAGTCGGTCGGCGCCATCCCGCAACCATCGTCGCGGACCCGGATCAGGGTCTTGCCGCCGCCTGCGATATCCACCGAGATCCGCGTCGCCCCGGCGTCGAGCGCGTTTTCCACCAGTTCCTTGACCGCCGAAGAGGGACGCTCCACGACTTCGCCGGCGGCGATACGGTTGATGGCGGCTTCGTCCAGCTGGCGGATGACCGGACGGCCCGCATCGCCCGCTATTTTGGGGGCAAGGACTGTCATGCCACCATCACTAGCAGGTGGCCGCAGATTCGGCCACCCGAAAGCTGCGGCTTCAGGGGGCGGGGGGCAGGCCCTCTGGCTGACCCACCACGACGAAATGCAGCGCATCAGACGCCAACAGGCGCGCTGCGACGCGTTTCACATCCTCCAGCGTGACGGCCTCGACCTTGGCATTGCGAGTCACCGCATAGTCGATGGGCAGGTTCTCCATCTGCATGCCGACAAGGATGCTGGCAATCGCCTCGTTGCTGTCAAACCGCAGCGGGTAAGAGCCGGTCATGTACGTCTTGGCGTCCGCCAGTTCCTGTGCCGTGATGCCTTCGGTCGCGGTCAGCAGCCACTGGTCCTGCACGACCTTGATCGCCTCGGCGGCCTTGGCGTTGTCAGACGAGAACTGCCCGATCCACATCTCGGCGTGATCCATGGGGGCAAGGCCGGTGCCGATGCCATAGGTCAACCCGCGCTTTTCGCGCACTTCGGTCATCAGCCGCGCCGAAAAGCGGCCACCGCCCAGAACTTCGTTCAGGATGAAAGCCGCGAAGAAATCGGGATCATCGCGTTTCAGTCCGCCATGGCCAAATATCACGACCGATTGCGGGGTCGGAAAATCGACCGTCGTGATGCCTTTGGACAGGGTCCATTCGACCCGGCCTGGCAAGGGTGCACCCGCTGCGGGCAAGCCGTCGAAAAGCCGGTCCAGCAAGACGCCAAGCTCCTCGGGAGAGATATCGCCAGCCGCCGCGACATAGATGCGATCCCGTGCCAGCGCGCCCTTGTGCGCGGCCAGAATGTCATCGCGGGTCAGGGCGGTGACGGAGTCGATGGTGCCGTCGCCAGAGCTGCCATAGGGGTGATCGCCAAAAGCAAGTTTGTTGAACGTATCCGAGGCCAGCGTTGAGGGGTCCTTGGCATCGGCGCGCAGACCCGCCAATACCTGTCCCCGCACCCGTTCCACGGCGTCGGCATCAAATCGGGGTTCCGTCAGTGCCAGATGCAGAAGGTCAGTCGCGGGATCGCGGAACTCGGTCAGGAACTTGGCCGACACGGAAACGGAATCGCCATGGGACCGAAAGGAAAAGCTGGCCGCCATGCCGTCGCGGGCGGCGGCGAACCCCTGGGCATCAAGGTCGCCCGCACCTTCCTCAATCAGGGCGGTCATCAGGTTGACAGCACCACGCTTGCCCGGTGCATCAAGGCCGGTGCCACCCCGGAACTGGATGTCCAACGCGGTAAAGGGAATGCCGCTGTCCTGCACCAGCCAGGCCGTGATGCCACCTTTGGAGGTGACGCTTTGGATGGTCATTTCGGCCTGTGCGGGCAGGGCCCAGATCAGGACCAGAACGAGGGTGCGCAGAAAGGTCATTGGGCAGCCTCCTCTTCGCGCATCAGCCACCCGGTGACCGAAGCCTTGCGATCAAACACCTTGTTGGCCACCGCAACCACGTCTTCGGCCGTGACGGCCTGCAGCGCGTCGGGCCAGGTCTTCACGTCATCGACCGTCAGCCCGACGGTCAGTGCCGCCCCATATTCACGCGCAAGACCGCCCACATCGTCGCGGGCATAGATCTGGCTGGCGGTGACTTGGGTCTTGATGCGTGCAAACGCCTCCGGGTCCGGGCCTTTGGCGATGAAGTCGGTCAACACCTTGTCCATCGCATCCTCGGCCTCTTGCAGGGACACGTCGGGCGCAGGCATCACGACCAGACCAAAGGTTGCGTAGTCCACTGCTGTGCCGTCGTAAAAGGCGGAACTGTAGACCGCTTTCTGGGTGTCGAACTGCAGCGCGCGGGCCAGTTCCGACGTCGTGCCGCTGCCCCCCAGCAATTCTGCAAGGACCGTCAGGGCGGCCGCCTCGGACTGGTTACCGGATGTGCGGATGGGGGCCAGGTAGTTGCGGATGAGATAGGGTTCAGACACCCGCTGGTCCTTCAGGATCACGCGGCGTTCGGCCAATGCCGGGGGTTCTTTGGCGCGCACACGGGGGCCGATGCCTTCGGATGGGGCGAGGGTCCCGTAGTGTTTTTCGGCCAGCATGCGCACATTGGCCGGGTCCACGTCGCCTGCAACCACCAGGGTCGCGTTGTTTGGGGCGTAGAACTTGGCGTACATGTCGTAGGCGTCCTGTCGGCTAAGCGCCTCCATCTCGTGCCGCCA
>JBKJVF010000205.1:0-12039 GCA_046589965.1 Paracoccaceae bacterium | reverse complement strand
TGATGGCGTCAAAAAGCCTGCCCGCCCGGCTTGGCAACGAGCTGACGCCCTGGGACCTGACCGCCCTGCAGCCCTATGCGCCCGACTACCTGGCCGGGTTTAGCGCCGAAGGCTATACCATCCCGCTGGCCGACGGCTACCAGATGGCGCAGGCCCAGATGAACAGCGTGATCCAACGCGACGTGATGGGCGACATCGGTGGTGACGTTCAGCGGATCGACAGCCTTGATACGAACTATGCGGACGAGACGTTCAAGCACGTGTTGCTGCCGGTCTGGATGGCCGCCTACAAGTACAACGGCAAAAGTTTCCGCTTTCTGGTGAATGGCCAGACGGGCGAGTTTCAGGGCGAGCGTCCCTATTCGATCTGGAAAATCGCCTTTGCGGTGCTGCTGGTGCTGGCGCTTGTCGCGGTCCTCGTCTACCTCAACGACCCGCAAGCGTTTGATGCGTTGACAGGCGGCGGATCCACTCCCGACTGGATGAATTAGCCCTGCCTAAAGAACCCGCGCCGGCACGCCCACGGCGATGCGATTGTCAGGCACATCGCAGTTGACGACCGCGTTGGCCCCGATCACCGCATGATCACCGAGCCGAACCGCCCCGATGATCCTGGCCCCCGCCCCGATGTCGACATGGCCTCCGATCCGTGGCAGCCCGTTGTTCGCACCAATCGTGACCTGTTGAAAAAAGAGGCAGTTCGGCCCGATCTCGGCGTCCGGGTGAATGACGATGCCATTTGGATGCGGCATCAGCAGCCCGCCCCCGATCTTGCAGTTCAGCGGAATATCCGCCCCAGTCACGATGGTCCAGAACCGGTGCTGCAGCACTGCGATGCGCCGCACAACCGGTGCTAAAAGACCCCGTGCCGCCTGGTAGCGCCGGATGGCGCGCAATAGCTTGCGCGAAGGGTCCCAGAACTGTTCCGGGGTTTCGCGGCTCCAGTCCGGATCGGTGGCGGATATGCCATGTCCCGCACCGCCCACCGGGTGGCCCTTGTCTTCATTTACCATTGGCCATCCTCGCAACCGGGCACCGCCTACAGCTAGCGCCAAGCGCGGCAAAAAAGAACCCCCTGTCGCGGGCTGCCGCGCAGCCCGGCCACGCGTGCGACCTTGACAGCATGCCGCCGCAGACCCAAAAGGCCCCGACCCTTGCCGGAGCGGTGAATGCGCGTGCTGGACCATGCCAGGATTGCAGAACTGCCGAACCCCTATTTCGGCAAGGTACGTGATTGCTATGATCTGCCGCCCACCGTCGACGCGCCCGAAGGCCGCCGCATCCTGATCGCCAGCGACCGCATTTCCGCGTTCGACCGCATTCTGGCCGCGATCCCGTTCAAGGGCCAGGTTCTGACCCAGATCGCGCGGTTCTGGTTTGACCATACGGCAGATATCTGCCCCAACCATGTGCTGGCATATCCCGACCCCAACGTCGTAATCGGCACCCGCCTGACCATCCTTCCGGTCGAAATCGTGGTGCGCGGATATCTTGCCGGTACCACGTCGACCTCGATCCTGACGCAGTACAAGGCGGGGGCCCGCCAAATGTACGGGCACGCCTTTTCCGACGGCCTGCGCGACAATCAGGTCCTGCCTGCCCCCATCATCACGCCCACGTCCAAGGCAGCAGACGGCGACCATGACGCCCCCCTGACCGCCGCTGACATTCTGGCACAAGGTCTGATGACACCGGCACAATGGGACAGTGTTTCCCGCTATGCCCTGGCGCTTTTTGCCCGTGGAGCGGCAATGGCCGCAGAACGCGGGTTGATCCTTGTCGATACCAAATACGAATTCGGGATCGACAGCACAGGCCGCATCCTCTTGGCAGACGAGATCCACACCCCCGACAGCAGCCGCTACTGGATTGCCAGCGGCTATGATCAGGCGTTCGCTGCAGGCACCCGTCCACCGTCCTTCGACAAGGACGTGATCCGGTCCTGGGTGGCCGCGCGCTGCGATCCCTACCGCGATCCCATCCCCGAAATTCCGCCCGACATGATCGAGAAAACCTCGCAAGTCTATATCGACGCCTATCAGGCCATCACTGGCGATGCGTTTCGGCCCGATCTGTCTGGGGTGACCCCGCTGGACCGCATCCGTGGAAATCTTGCACCTTTCTTCGCCGCGCCATGATCGAGACGGAAAACGCGGAACATACTGAATTGGCCGGACACATACGCATCAGGGGGACAAGATGATCATCAGTTGTGGCGAGGCGCTGATCGACATGCTGCCACGGACATCCGCGGCGGGCGAGGCCTGCTTTGCCCCCTATGCAGGCGGTGCCGTCTTCAACACCGCCATTGCCCTTGGCCGACTTGGGACGCCGTCGGCCTTTTTTTCCGGCCTGTCCACCGACATGTTCGGACAGCTGTTGGTCGACACACTGACCGCCTCAACGGTCGACGTCTCGCTTTCGGCGCGGTCCGGTCGACCCACCACGGTCGCGTTCGTGAAACTGGTCGATGGTCACGCAACCTATGCGTTTTACGACGAGAACACCGCCGGGCGCATGTTGTCCGCGTCTGACCTTCCCGCCTTGCCCGCAAAGACCAGTGCGTTGTTCTTTGGCGGCATCAGCCTGGTGAACGACCCTGCCGCAAGCACCTACGAGGCGCTGCAGGCCAAGGTCGCTGCCACCCATGTCACCATGATCGACCCCAACTTTCGCGCGGCCTTTGTCGATGCGCAGGACGCGCTGTCGCCCGGCACACGCGATCGCTACATGGCGCGGGTGGAACGGATGATGGCCACCGCAGACATCGTCAAACTGGCGGATGAGGAAATCACCAACATCTTTGGGGCAGCGGACCACGCAAGCTATGCACGCAGCCTTCTGGCGCGCGGTCCCAAGGTTGTTCTCATCACCGAAGGCTCGAAAGGGGCCCGCGCCATTACGGCCCGGCACGACCGTTTCATCGCTGCCACCCCGGTCACCGTTGCTGATACCGTGGGCGCGGGCGACACGTTCAATGCGGGCGTCCTGACCGCCTTGAACCGCGCCAAGCTGCTATCGAAATCCGCATTGGCCGACATTTCCGCCGAGGCGCTTGATGCCGCCTTGACCCTTGGCACCCGCGCCGCAGCCGTCACCGTCAGCCGCGCCGGGGCCAATCCCCCTTGGGCGCACGAATTGTGAGGGCATTGATCCAGCGCGTCAGCGACGCGCAGGTATCGGTGGCAGGACAGGTGGTGGGACAGATCGGTCCCGGCCTTCTGATCCTGGTCTGCGCGATGCAGGGCGATGACACCGCCACCGCGCAAAGGCTGGCCGACAAGATCATCAAACTGCGCATCTTCCGGGATGAGGCGGGCAAGATGAACCTGTCGCTGGCCCAGACCGGGGGTGCTGCCCTTGTCGTCAGCCAGTTCACCCTCGCCGCGGACCTGCGTGGCAACCGTCCCGGATTTTCCACCGCTGCCCCGCCGGACATCGGCGAGCAGCTTTACCGCCATGTCGCGGACAGCCTTTCGGGCCAGGGCATCCCGACCGCTACCGGCATCTTTGGCGCTGACATGGCGGTGCAACTGACCAATGACGGCCCCGTCACCATCTGGATCGACACCGCGACGCTGTGACGGTTCACTTGAACGGGTTTTTGGGTGAACTGTCGGTGATCGCACCTTCGCATTCGATCAGCGCATTGATCGACGCGCTGGAGCCGGACAGCGAATAGGATTGCACATCCTCGCCGCTGTCATTGCGCAGGAAAAGTGTTGTCCCGTTCGATACCTCGCGCACGAACCGCGCACCCTCGTCGCCTGCAGGCAAGTCAAACAGCACCGAATTGAGGTAAAGTTCCGCCGAGGTCAGCGTCCAGGGTCCGCGCCGGTCAATCTGCACCTCAAGATCCGCCGTCTGGCCTTCGCCAAACTCCCATTGCGCCGAATAAAACTGCAGGCGCACGCCACCTTCCTGAAACGACCAGATCGAAAAGCTTTCGGTATTGTCCGGCGACGACACCTGCGCCACGCACCCATAGGTGCCGTCTTCGAACCGCGACACCTCCACCCGCCAGGCGCGGTTGGTGTACAGAATCTCGGAATCCTGCGCGGCCACCGGCCCCGCTGTCAAAGCCAATGCCACCGCCAAAGCCGCACGAACTGCCATGTCACCGACCCCCGTTGCCTGGCGGAAAGCTTGCGTCTGGAAACGATTCCCGCAAGCCAAAACTTTCCGGCCTGTTTCGCAGGGTACGGACTGGGCCTAGTCCGCCCATTCCCAGCTTTGGGTGAACTGCCCCAACACCTTGGCCACCGCTGCGTCGTCGACCGCCCCCTTGCGCGTCAGGCGCGCCACCAGACCGCGTTTCTTGTCCTCGATCACCGACCCCACGCTGGCAGCAAGGCCTGCCTCGCTCAGCGCCGCGTCGTAAACCCGCGTGATCGCGCTGCGCCGCAGATCGGGCTTGAACACCTTGCCGACCGCGGTCTTGGGCAATGCCTCGATGATCTCGATATGCTTCGGGATTGCGGCACGTTCATGGATCTTTTCACGCGCAAAGGCTTCCAGATCCGCGACCGTCACCTCTTTGCCCTTGACCAGTTCGACATAGGCCGCAGGCAATTCGCCCGCATGCGCGTCGGGCTGGCCGATCGCCCCCACGAATGCGACGGATGGATGCCCCATCAGCGCCTCTTCGATCACGGCGGGGTCGATATTGTGGCCGCCCCGGATGATCAGGTCTTTGGCCCGTCCGGTGATGTACAAATAGCCATCCGCATCCAGTCGCCCCAGATCGCCTGTCCGCAGGTATTTGTCCGCAATGAAAAGGGTCCGGTTCTTGTCGGCTTCGGTATAGGTGTGGCCCGTATTGACGCCCGGGTTGGTCACGCAGATCTCGCCCACCTCGTCCACCGCGCAGTCACGCCAGCCACCGGCCCCGTCGGTGGCCAGGATGCGCACCTCGGTATGGGGGAACGGAATGCCGACCGAACCGATTTTCTTTTGCCCCAGCGGGGGATTGCACGACACAAGGCAGGTGGATTCCGTCAACCCGTAGCCTTCGATGATCTGAACCTTGGTTGCTTCTTCGAACCGCTTGAAGAGTTCCATCGGCAAGGCGGCCGACCCCGAGAACGTGCCTCGCAATGACGAGATGTCCGCATTGATCGGGCGCTGCATCAACACCGCAAGTGCTGTCGGTACGGTGATCAGATAGGTCACCTTCCAGCGTTCGATCAACTTCCACAGGTTGTCGAACACGCCCTCGCCGCGATACCCCGCCGGGGTCGGAAAGACGACATGTCCGCCGCTGGCGATCATCGACATCAGCACCGGATAACAGGCCAGCACGTGAAACAGCGGCAGCGGACAGAGCAGCACATCCGTTTCGCGGAACAAAAGCCGATGCCCGATCCAGCCGTTATAGACCATGCCCGACACGCGGTGCTGTGCGACCTTGGGCATTCCCGTTGTACCGCCGGTATGGAAATAGGCCGCGACGCGGTCTTCTGAAGGGTCGGCGAACGCCAGACGATCCCCCGAATGCCGTGCCATCGCTGCGGCAAAGGGCATCACCCTGGCCGTGTGACGGGTGGGGTTCTTTGGCCGCACAAAAGGCACGATCCAGGATTTCGGCGGGGACAGGTAGGACACAAGGTCCACCTCCAACACCGTTTTGACGCCAGGCGCGTGGCGCACCGCCTCGGCGACCTTTTGCGCCACATCGGTCTTGGGGAACGCCTTCAGCGTCACCACAACCTTGGCCCGGGTCTCGCGCAGGATCGAACTGATCTGATCGGCCTCAAGCAGCGGGTTGATCGGGTTCGCGATCCCCGCCACCATCCCGCCAAGCAGCACCGCTGCCGTCTCCAGACAGTTCGGCAACACATAGGCCACGACGTCCTTGGGCCCCACGTCCAGACTGCGAAAGAGGTTCGCCGCCTGCGTGACGCGGGCATAAAGGTCGTTCCAGGTCAGCGTGATCGCCTTGGTTTCAGGCCCGGACAACAACTGATAGCTGATGGCAGGACGGGTCCCGTGGGTCGCCCGCGTCGCCCCCAGAAATTCGTGCATGGTGCGGGCCACGGGCCGTTCGGTCCACGGCATCTCGGCCTCGATCGCCTTGGCATCGGCAAGGTTCGAAAAGCTGATCATAGATCCCCCCATCAGGGCCATGTCCCCGTGTGCGGGGATCTTTCGGCTGGACCCAAGATGGTCGGGTTCGGATCAAATTCCAACCATTCGTTGCAGGGAAATGTCAGCGTTACGCAACGACGCCCCCCGCAAGGGGGATTTTAGCGGGGATTTTCCCCGTCAGATTGCGCCGTCGGTAAACTGCAGCCGCGCGAGACGCGCATAAAGCCCACCTTCGGCGACCAGCGCATCATGCGTGCCGGTGGCCACGATCTGACCCTTTTCAAAGACCAGAATGCGGTCGGCGCGCTTCACCGTGGCCAGCCTGTGCGCCACGACCAAGGTGGTGCGACCGGTTGACAGCTTTTCGACCGCTGCCTGCACGGCCTGTTCGCTTTCGGCATCCAGCGCGGACGTCGCCTCGTCCAGCAACAGCACACGCGCATCGCGCAAGATCGCCCGCGCGATGGCGATCCGCTGGCGTTGGCCGCCCGACAGCATGACGCCGCGCTCGCCCAGATAGGTGTCATAGCCCTTCGGCAAGGCCGTCACGAAGTCATGCGCTGCCGCCGCACGGGCCGCGACTTCTACCTCGGCATCACTGGCATCGGGCCGCCCGAACCTGATGTTGTCGCGCGCCGATGCGGCAAAGATCACCGGGTCCTGCGGCACCAATGCCATCGCCGACCGGAAATCCACCCGTGCCATGTCGCTCAAGGGAACCCCGTCCAGCAGCACCCGACCGCCTTGAGGATCATAAAACCGCATCAAAAGCTGTAGCACCGTCGTCTTGCCAGCACCCGACGGGCCGACCAGCGCCACCGTCTGGCCCGGCTCCACCACGAAACTGACCGCGTTCAGGGCAGATATCTCGGGCCGCGTCGGATAGCGGAATGTCACCGCGTCAAACGCGATCTCGCCCCGCACGGGTCGCGGCAATGCGATGGCGCGCACGGGGTCGACGACCGGGTCATCGGTCTGCATAAGTTCGACAAGCCGCTCGGTCGCCCCTGCCGCGCGCTGCATCTCGCCCCAGATTTCCGACAATGCGCCAACGGCGCCCGCAACCATCACCGAATAGATCACGAACTGGATCAGTTCACCGGTCGACATGACGCCACCGCGCACGTCCCGCGCCCCGATCCAGAGCACCCCGACAATCCCCGAAAACACCAGAAAGATCACGATCACCGTCATCAGCGACCGCGTGGCGATCCGCTTTTGCGCAGAGACAAAGGATTTCTCCGTCACGTCCGAAAACGCCGCGCGTGTCTGCGGCTCGTGGGTGAAGGCCTGCACCGTCTGTACCGATGACAGCGCCTCGGACGCGGACCCTGACGAGCTGGCGATCCAGTCCTGATTTTCCCGGCTCAGGTTGCGCAACCGTCTGCCAAGAACCACGATCGGCACGATCACCAGCGGCACGATCAGCAAGACCAGTCCCGCCAGCTTGGCCGAAGTCAGGAACAACAGGACCAACCCACCCAAAAGGATCAGCACGTTGCGCAGCGCGACCGACACCGATGAGCCGATCACCGACAGGATCAGCGTTGTGTCCGTGGTCAGGCGGCTGAGAACCTCACCCGTCAGGATGCGCTCGAAAAACGCAGGCGACAGCGCCAGCACCCGGTCGAACAGGGTTTTGCGGATGTCGGCCACGACCCGCTCTCCCAGCCGGGTCACAAGGTAGTATCGCAGGCCCGTCCCCACCGCGAGCAATGCCGCAATCCCCAAGGCCGCCGCAAAATACTGGTCCAGCAACGCCGCATTGTCCGTCTCGAACCCGTCGATCACGCGCCGGACCGCGATCGGCAGCATCAAGCTGACCGCCGCTGTCAGGATCAGCGCCAGCAAGGCAAGAAAGGCCAGCCCGCGATAGGGGCGGATGAACGGCAGCAACCCTTTGAGCGAGTTTACCTTGCGCGACGACGCGCGGTCTTCGGGGTTCACTTGGGTATTGGCCATTGCGATGCCTTCTGCCGCCTGCCCTAGCCCTTTAGGCAAGCGGCGGCAGGGCTGCAAGCTCCCGGTTGACGCGGCCCCCCTTTTCGCCGCCCCCGTGCTGTGCAACGCTGCAGCGCGTCAAAGCACAAGGTCCGCCCCGATGCCGCAACATTTCACCGCCTCCGACGGCGCGCGCCTTGCCTACGCCGATCAGGGAACCGGTACGCCGGTATTGTGCCTGGCGGGCCTGACCCGCAACATGGCGGATTTCGAAGTCCTTTTGCCGCTGTTGCCCGGCGTCCGGCTGATCCGCATGGATTATCGCGGAAGGGGTGACAGCGACCGGACCGGCGCTCTGACCTACACGATCCCGATCGAGGCCGCCGATGCGGTGGCGCTGTTGGACCATCTGGGGCTGGCACGCGCCGCGATCCTTGGCACGTCGCGCGGCGGACTGATCGGCATGCTGATCGCCGCCATCGCCCGCGACCGATTGACCGGCCTGTGCATGAACGACATCGGCCCGTTTCTTGACCCCTTGGGGCTACACCGCATTGCTGACCAGATCGGGCGCAACCCGACCGCAAAGACCTATGCCGCGCTGGCCGAGATCTATCCCCATGTGCATCCGGGCTTTGCCCATGTGCCGCCCGCACGTTGGCACGACGAGGCGCGCCGCCGGGTCGTGGAAACGACCGATGGCCTTGTGAACCGCTATGATCCCGCGCTGCGCGATGCTTTCGTGACAGCCATCAACTTGCCGCCAGTGGATCTCTGGCCGCTTTTCGATGCGCTGACTGGGCTGCCCGTGGCGGTGATCCGGGGGGCCAATTCCGACCTTTTGTCGCCTGCCACCATGGCCGAAATGAAAGCCCGCCGCCCCGACCTGATCGCTGCCACTGTCCCCGACCGGGGTCATCCGCCGTTCCTGGATGAGCCCGAGAGTCTGGACGCCATCCATGCCTTTCTGGCGGCACTCGGATGATCGACCTTGCCGCAATCCGCCGTGCCGCCGCGCGGCTTGAAGGCCATGCCGCCGTGACGCCGCTTCTGAACGCGCCGCTGCTCGACCGCATTGCGGGCCGCCGCGTGCTGGTCAAGGCGGAATGCCTGCAGCGCACAGGGTCCTTCAAGTATCGCGGCGCCCGGTCGGCGCTGACGCTGCTGCCACCCGGCACCACGGGCGTCTTGGCGTTTTCGTCCGGCAACCACGCCCAAGGGGTCGCCCTTGCGGCGTCCGAACTGGGGCTCTTCGCCGTCATCCTGATGCCCGACGACGCCCCTGCGGTGAAAATCGACTGTACGCGCGCCTATGGGGCCGAGGTCATCCTTTATGACCGCGCCACCACTGACCGCGACGCCCTGGGTGCTGACCTTTGTGCCCAGCGCCAGCTGCATCTGGTGCGCCCTTTTGACGACCCGGATGTCATCGCGGGCCAAGGGACCGCCGGCCTTGAAATCGCGGCCGAGGCAGGCTCACTCGGCATCACCGACGCCGACGTGATCGTCTGCTGCGGGGGCGGCGGCCTTGCCTCCGGCATCGGCCTTGCCCTTGCCGCCCTCGCCCCGAAGATGCAGCTCCACACGGCTGAGCCCGCCGGTTTTGACGACATGGCCCGCTCTCTTGCCGCCGGTTCCATCCTGCGCAACCCCGCGATGACCGGGTCGATCTGCGATGCCATCCTGACCCCCGAACCTGGCCGCATCACCTTTCCGATCCTGCAATCCCTGAATGCCAAGGGTCTGACCGTGACCGACGCCGAGGCCCTGCGCGCCATGGCCCTGGCCTTTCACCACCTGCGCATCGTGCTGGAGCCGGGCGGTGCCGTCGCCCTTGCCGCCGCCCTTTTCCGCGAAGGGCTCGCCGATACGTGCATCTGCACCGCGTCAGGCGGCAACGTCGACCCGGGCGTTTTCCACGCCGCCCTTGACAGCAACATGGGCTGACGACCATGCCGCTGATTTATCTCGATGACATCCGCCTCAATGTCGAAATCAGCGGTCCGGCCGAGGGCGCGCCCCTTGTGCTGGTCCACGCCTTGGGCACCGACATGACGCTGTGGGACGATCTCATCCCGCTTTTGCCGTCCGCGTTGCGGCTGTTGCGGATGGACCTGCGCGGCCATGGCCGATCGGATATCCCTGCGCCGCCTTATGCGATGGGCGCGCTGATCCGCGATGTCGAACGGCTGATGGACCATTTCGCCCTGCAGGACGCTGTCGTCATGGGCGTGTCACTTGGCGGGTTGATTGCTCAGGGCCTTGCGATCAAGCGGCTTGATCTGGTGCGGGGACTGATCCTGTCCAATACCGCCACCCGCATCGGCACCCCCGACCTCTGGTCGCGCCGCATTGCGGAGGTCAACAAGGGCGGCCTTGACGCCTATGCCCCCGGCGCGATGGAGCGGATGTTTGGCCGCCTCTGGCGAGAGGCCCCGGCGATGCCGCGCATTCGCCAGACCCTGATCGACACCGATCCAGAAGGTTGGACGGGATGCGCGTCGGCGATTGCGGGCACCGATTTTTACACCCCCACAGCCAGCCTGACCCTGCCAACCCTCGTCATCGCGGGGGCGCTGGACGGGACCACACCGCCCGACCTCGTGCGGGAAACCGCGGATCTGATCCGGGGCAGCCGCTTTGCGCTGATGCGCCGATCAGGTCATCTGCCGATGGTCGATGCGCCCGATGCCTATGCGGCACTAGTGGCGGATTTTCTGGACGGCATAGGGCATTGAGGCAAGCACCAGATCACGGACTTGACGCTGTCAAATTGGGAAGGCACCCTGCCTGTTCATCTTTTGACGGACGACGCCCCCCATCATGCCCACCTCCCCCCGCCTGCCGCTGATCTTCATCGTCGCGACCGTGACGCTGGACGCCATTGGCATCGGGCTGATCTTTCCCGTCCTTCCGCGCCTGATCGAAGAAGTGACGGGCCGCCCGATTTCCGAGGCGGCGTTGTGGGGCGGCATCCTCACCAGTTCCTTTGCCGCCATGCAGTTCCTGTTCGGTCCTCCACTGGGCGCGCTGTCGGACCGGTATGGTCGCCGCCCGGTGCTGTTGATCTCGTTGGCCGGGATGGCTCTCAGCTATCTTGCGATGGCCCTTGCGACCACCGTCTGGATGCTTTTGGCCACCCGCATCTTCGCGGGCATCACCTCGGCAACCCAAGCCACCGCGACCGCCTTCATCGCCGACATCACCCCACCTGCCGACCGGGGACGCCGGTTCGGCCTGATCGGCGCGGGCTTTGGCGCAGGGTTCGTCCTTGGGCCCGTCATCGGCGGGTTGCTGGCCGAGGTGCATTTGCACGCACCCTTCTTTGCCGCCGCTGGCCTTGCGGCCGCCAACTTGATCCTTGGCCTGTTCGTCCTGCCCGAAACCCTGGCACGCGAAAACCGCCGCCCCTTCAGCCTTGCGGCCTCCAACCCCTTTACCGCGCTCTGGACCGCAATCCGCCTGCCGGAACTTCGCCGCATCCTCGTGTGCTTTTTCGTCCTTGCCGTGGCCATGAACGTCTATCCCGCGATCTGGGCGTTCTTCGGCCCCGTCGCCTTTGGCTGGTCCACGACGATGGTGGGCCTGTCCCTGACCCTTTACGGCATCTTTTTCGCCCTTGGTCAGGCGCTGCTGGTCGGACGTTTGATCAAGCGTCTGGGCGAGCACAGCGCCGCACTTTTCGCCATGGTCGCGAACGCCGTCACGCTTTTCGCCATCGGGCTGGCGATATCGGGACCCATCGTGCTGCTCATCACGCCGCTCACGGCGCTTGGGGGCGCTGCGACCCCGGCCCTGCAGGCAATCGCGAGCCGGACCACCCGCGCCGATGCCCAAGGCCAGTTGCAGGGCGTGTTGTCGTCGATCAATTCGGTCGCGATGATTGTGTCACCCTTGATCATGACGCAGGTCTTCCACCTTTTCACCGGACCGGATGCACCCCTCTTTGCGCCCGGTGCCCCGTTCCTTCTGGCCTCGCTTCTGATGGTCGTTTGCGTCATTTTGCATGTC
>JBKJVF010000056.1:0-3874 GCA_046589965.1 Paracoccaceae bacterium | reverse complement strand
CATCTGCGGCGGGGCCTTTGCCGGTCTGGAAAAGATCATCGCGCAGCGCAACAAGGGGTCGGGCATCGGCTTTGGCGCGGATGTCAAAGGACCTGAGGAACGCGGTGCGGGCGAGTTGTTCAAGGAACTTGAACCCGAGGATTTGCTGAAATTTGGCCTGATCCCTGAATTTGTGGGTCGTCTGCCGGTGATCGCCACGCTGACCGATCTGGACGAGGCGGCGCTGGTCACCATCCTGACCGAGCCGAAGAACGCGCTGGTCAAGCAGTACCAGCGCCTGTTCGAGATCGAAGGCACACGCCTGACCTTCACCCCCGACGCCCTGACCTCCATCGCCAAGCGCGCCATCAAGCGCAAGACCGGCGCGCGCGGCCTGCGGTCGATCATGGAGGACATCCTTCTGGACACCATGTTCGAACTGCCGGGCATGGATTCTGTCGAAGAGGTCGTGGTGAAGGAAGACGCCGTGCAATCGGGCGGAACCCCGATGCTGGTCTATACCGAGGCCGGGAAAAAGAAAGAGGCGGTCAAGGCCTGACCGCTTTCTGACCCACTTATGATGACGGATCGACGGGCCCTGGTGGCCCGTTTTTCATGTGTCGCAAGTCCACTGCCGAAAGCCGTCGAGGCGGCAAGTTGCTGCAGTCTGGTCTGGGTTTGCTGCCTTGCCCCTAGACCTTGGACGGTCTTTGCTCCATATCAGGCCTGACGTCCAAACAAAGGGCCCGACCCAGATGTATTTCTTGAAACGGCTGCTGACCTGGTGGAATACCCAGACGCTTGGCACGCAGATTTTCACCGCGCGGCGCGGCATCAAGGTCGGCGAGGATGCCCAAGGAAACACCTATTACCAGACCAAGGACGCCAAGAAGCGCTGGATCATCTACAATGGCGAGATGGAGGCGAGCCGCGTGTCGCCCGACTGGCATGGCTGGCTGCATTTTACCTGGGATCAGCCGCCGACCACCGCACCGCTGAAGAAAAAGACCTGGGAAAAGCCGCATCAGGCAAACCTGACCGGAACGGCGGCAGCCTATGCGCCGCCCGGATCGATCCGCAGGGCAGAGCCAGTGGTCCGGCAGGATTACGAGGCATGGAAGCCCGAATGATGGCCGAGAACCGGGCCGAAATATTGGCCGGAGCTGCCGTTCTGGCCGTGGCGATCGGCTTTCTGGTCTATGCCAACCGCGACTCTAGCTATGTCCAGACGGCGGGCACCTATCCCTTGACGGCCAGTTTTAGATCGGTGGAGGGGATTTCGGTGGGATCGGACATCCGCATGGCGGGCGTGAAGGTCGGCACCATCACGGATCTGTCGCTGAACCCCGCGACCTTCATGGCCGATGCGCAGCTGCAGGTCCGAAGCGACCTCGCTTTGCCCGATGACAGCGCCATCGTGATCTCGTCCGAAGGCTTGCTGGGCGGTAACTTCGTCGAAATCCTGCCCGGCGGATCGCCCGACAATCTGGCACCGGGGTCAGAGATCGAGGATACCCAAGGATCGGTCAGCATCGTGACCTTGCTGATGAAATTTGCAGGCGGCGGTGGTGACGAGGCTGCGACTGACCCGGTTGCGGAATGAAGGCATTGCTGGCAGGCCTCTGCGCGACGCTGGTCTGGACAACGGCCGCGCCAGCGGTCGAAATGGTTGAGGCCGAGGCGGGCGTCCTGCGCTGGATTGACCGGCTAACGGGCGAGTCCGGTGATATGGAGCTGGCGCGCGGACAGTCTGCCACCAACGGGCGGCTGACGATCCTGATGGATGAATGCCGCTATCCCGCCGATAACCCGGCAGGCGATGCCGAGGCGCATTTGACAATTTCCGACACCATACGGACCGAGCCTGTCTTTCAGGGTTGGATGATCGCGTCTTCGCCTGCTTTGTCGGCGCTGGATCATCCGCGCTATGATGTCTGGGTGTTGTCTTGCGTCTATCCAAACATGCCCGCGACTGCCGCTGTCGAGGGCGAATAGTCTGGCGGATCAAAACTGGCCGATTGCGATAACGCCGCCGCCAATTGCCGCTGATATGTGGCGCGGGGGATTTCCACGCCGCCAAGGCTCGCCAGATGCGGGGTCAGGAACTGCGTGTCGAAAAGCTGGAACCCGCCCGCGCGCAAGCGATGCACCAGCCAGGCCAGCGCCACCTTCGATGCATCGCGGCGACGCGAAAACATGCTTTCGCCAAAGAACGCCGCCCCGAGCGCCACGCCGTAAACCCCGCCTGAAAGCGTCTCATCCTGCCAGACCTCCAGACTATGGGCATGGCCTTGCATGTGCAGGTCAAGATAAAGGCTGTAGATGGCGGGATTGATCCATGTCTCCGCACGCTCTGCGCACCCATCGACCACGGCGGCAAAAGCGGTGTTTGCGGTGATGCGGTAATCGTCCCCGCGCAGGCGTTGGCGCAGGGACCGCGACAGATGCAGGCCGTCCAGCGGGATCACGCCCCGCCGTCGCGGATCGACCCAATGGATGTCGGGATCGTCGCGGGCCTGTGCCATCGGGAATATTCCCATCGCATAGGCACGAAGCAGGATGTCGGGCGTGATGTCACCAGTCATGCTCGCGACCCGCCAGCGCGGCATCGGGCGACCTTCATGGGATCAGCCCCATCACCGATCAGCTGCCGAACTGATGCTCCAGCCACTTTTCCAGCCAGTGAATGTTGTAATCGCCGTTCTGGATATCCGGCTCGGCCAACAGCGCGTGGAAGAGGGGCGTTGTCGTCTCGATCCCTTCCACCACCAACTCCCCCAGGGCGCGGCGCAGACGTGCCAAGGCTTCGGGGCGGTCGCGGCCATGCACGATCAGCTTGCCGATCAGGCTGTCGTAATAGGGTGGGATCGAATAGCCGGAATAAAGCGCTGAATCCATCCGCACACCAAGACCGCCCGGCGCATGAAACATCTGCACCCGGCCGGGCGAGGGCGAAAAGTTCGGCAGTTTTTCGGCGTTGATGCGGACCTCGATGGCGTGGCCATTGATTTCCAGTTCGTCCTGGGTAAAGGACAACGGCAGGCCAGCCGCCACGCGGATCTGTTCGCGCACAAGGTCGACGCCAAAGATTGCCTCGGTCACCGGATGCTCAACCTGCAGGCGGGTGTTCATTTCGATGAAATAGAACTCGCCGTTTTCATAAAGAAACTCGATGGTTCCTGCCCCGATATAGTTGATCTTGGCCACTGCGTCCGCGCAGACCTTGCCGATGCGGGCACGCAGGGCCGGGGTGATGATGGGGCCGGGAGCTTCTTCGAACACCTTCTGGTGGCGACGCTGAAGCGAACAGTCGCGTTCCCCGAGGTGGACAGCCTTGCCCTTGCCATCGCCAAAGACTTGAATTTCGATGTGGCGCGGCGTGGTCAGGTATTTTTCAATATAGACTTCGTCATTGCCAAACGCGGCTTTGGATTCGGACCGTGCGGTGCGAAAGGCGGTCTCCAGCTCTTCGGCTGTGTGCGCGACCTTCATGCCGCGCCCGCCGCCGCCAGCCGTGGCTTTGATGATCACCGGATAGCCCACTTGCGACGCCACCGTGATCGCCGTTTCGTAATCCGCAACGCCGCCGTCTGAGCCGGGGACGACCGGAATCCCTAGGTCCTTGGCGGTGATCTTGGCGGTGATCTTGTCGCCCATGATGCGGATATGCTCGGCGGTTGGACCGACAAAGGTGATCCCATGATCCTGCAAGGCTTGGGCGAAGGCGGCATTTTCCGACAGAAAGCCGTAGCCGGGATGCACTGCCTGTGCGCCGGTGATTTCGCAGGCGGATATGATGGCGGCCTTGGACAGATAGCTGTCGACCGATGGTGCGGGGCCGATACACACGCTCTCATCCGCCAGCCTGACATGCATCGCATCGGCATCGGCGGTC
>JBKJVF010000058.1:0-15022 GCA_046589965.1 Paracoccaceae bacterium | reverse complement strand
CCAGCCGTTCATCCGGATCAGTGCAAGGATTTCATGTGCCAGCGCACCACAGGCGATCAGCAAAGCACGGCCTTGTGAGGTGGCGGTCATGCCTTGCCGGGTCAGGGTCTCATCATCCGGGATCATCATTCCACCCCTGTCGCGCCCGGATCATTCCGGGCGCTAACCCGCCTCAGCGCATGTGACGCTGCCAGGTCAGGATCAGGCTGCCGGCAAGCGCGGCAAACCCCAAGGCCAGCAAAGGCACATTAACCCAGTAAGCCAACGCGATGGTGGCACCCGCCGCCACGATGACAAGGGCAAGCATTCCAAGGAACATGGGCAAAGGCATCATGGATACTCCTTTCCCCCAATTTGGGTGAAGCAGGTCGGGAATCCAAGTCCCATCATGCACCACGGACACCACGTCGCAGGCGTGCGCGCCGATCAAGCGGTTAGGCGCTGATCTGGTTGTGCTTGCGCTGGACAAAGGCCTTGGCCGTTTCCACTGCGACGGCAGCGTCACGGCAATAGGCATCCGCCCCGATCGCGCGTCCGAATTCCTCGTTCAAGGGGGCGCCACCGACCAGCACGATGTAATCGTCGCGCATGCCCTTTTCCTTCATCGTGTCGATCACGACCTTCATGTAGGGCATCGTGGTCGTCAGCAGGGCGGACATGCCAAGGATATCGGGCTTTTCCTCTTCCAGTGCCGCCAGATATTTTTCGACCGAATTGTTGATGCCCAGATCGCGCACCTCAAATCCGGCACCTTCCATCATCATGCCGACAAGGTTCTTGCCGATGTCGTGGATGTCGCCCTTGACGGTACCGATCACCATCTTGCCCATGCGCGGTGCGCCGGTTTCGACCAGCAGCGGTTTGAGGATGAACATGCCACCCTTCATCGCGTTGGCGGCCAGCAACACTTCGGGCACGAACAGGATGCCGTCGCGGAAGTCGGCGCCGACGATGGTCATCCCCGCCACCAGCGCCTTGGTCAGGACATCATAGGGCGTCCAGCCGCGCGCGATCAGGATGTTCACGGCTTCTTCGATCTCTTCCTTCAGACCGTCATAGAGGTCGTCATGCATCTGCAGGACCAGCTCGTCATCCGACAGTTCGGAAAGAATGATCTCGTCGTCGGCCATGTTGGGGGTCCTTCAGGAAAATTCCGTATCTCTAGTTGCGACCAAATGGGCGGATTTACCAGCCCGATTGCGACATCGGCAAGGGCATGAGCGACCCTGGCCCCCGGCAGGTCCCATCGTGCGGTCCACTGCAACAGGGCTAGATCAGGTTGTTGGTCCTCAGTTCGATCATCACGGCGAGAATGCACAGCACAACGCTCAGCACCACCGTGATACTCATCAGAATGTAACCGGCCCGCCTGCCCTTGCGGCGAAACGCGACCGCACCGCCTATTGCGGCGCCCAAAAGCAGAAACGGGACCACTGTGCCCAACATACAAACCTCACTCCGGCTCGCGCCTCACGCTGACGCGCGCGATGCCTGCCATCACAATGGGCTGGAATTTGTTCTTTCTATGTTCTAACTTTGTCCAATGCACGAAAAGCCCGGCTCCCTGCTGCCCGGACAACGCCTGCGCGCGCGCGGGGCGGTCACGAATGCCTCTGGCCGGTTCGAAAGCGAAGCGCGGACAGGCTTTGCCGATGACTGGGATATTGCGGAAGATGACCACCTGATCCGCACCGAAACCCGCGTTGAGCGTCCCCGCTCCGCGATCACCTACAACCGGTCGCCGGACTTGCCGTTTGACCGGTCGATCAATCCCTATCGTGGCTGTGAACATGGCTGCATCTATTGCTACGCGCGGCCCAGCCATGCGTTTTTGAACCTGTCGCCCGGTCTGGACTTCGAGACGCGACTGATCGCGCGGCCCGGCATCGCGGATGTTCTGGCCCGGGAACTCGCGCGCCCGGCCTACAAGGTGGCCCCGATTGCCATCGGCACAAATACCGACCCCTACCAGCCCATCGACGGCACCCACGGCCTGATGCGACAAGTCTTGCAGGTGCTGTCAGATCACAGCCACCCGGTCTGGATCACCACGCGCGGCACCCTGATCGAGCGCGACATCGATCTGATCGCGGCCATGGCGTCCCGGCGTCTGGCAAGCGTCAGCATTTCGGTGACCACGCTAGATGCAGGCCTTGCGCGCAAGATGGAACCCCGCGCCCCTGCCCCGAAACGCCGTCTGGAGGTGATCCGCAAACTGGCCGCCGCAGGCATCCCGGTGCGGGTGCAGGTGTCCCCCCTGATCCCCGCATTGACCGATCATGAGCTGGAGGCGGTGCTTGAGGCTGCGGCCGAGGCAGGGGCAAGCCATGCGACGTCGATCCCCTTGCGCCTGCCATTGGAGGTCGCGGGCCTCTTTCGCGACTGGATCGAGGCGACCTTTCCCGACCGCGCCGCCCGCGTGATGGGCCGCGTGCGCGAATTGCATGGCGGGCGGGATTATGACCCGGAATTCGGGGTGCGGATGACCGGCCAGGGGGTCTGGGCCGACCTGATCCGCAGGCGACTGGATGTGGCGCGCAATCGCCTTGGGCTGACGCGCGGGTTGCCTGGCTTGCGGTCTGATCTTTTTGCAGTGCCGCCAAAGGCAGGGGATCAGCTCAGCTTGTTCTGACCAAGTCCCCTAGCCCCGCCGCCCCCGCCGTTCACGCTTGGGGTCACCCGACGTATCGCCAGTCCCGTCCGACGCGCTGGAAAACCCGCCCAGATGCGCCGAGATGTCTTCCAAGGTCGGCTTGGGGCCCTTTGGTCTTGTCTCCAACGCCTCGCGCATCGCGCGCAGGTGTTCGGGCATCGTGCCGCAACAGCCGCCGATGATGCGCACCCCTGCGTCCCGCGCAAGGACCGCATATTCCGCCATCAGGGCCGGGGTGCCGTCGTAGTGGATATGTCCGTCGTGGTATTTCGGGATGCCCGCATTGCCCTTGGCGATCAGGGGCCGTTCGCCACCCATCGCGACAAAGCCCAGCACCGTGCGCATCAGGTCCGATGCCCCGACCCCGCAATTGGCCCCAAAAGCAATCGGCGGATTGGGCAGCTTTTCGACCATTTCAGCCATCGCGGACGAGGTGACACCCATCATTGTGCGCCCGGCGGTGTCAAAGCTCATCGTGCCGCACCAGGGCATGCCCGCCAGGCCTGCCGCCTCTGCCGCTGCCCTGTATTCTTCAGGGGCGGAAATCGTCTCGATCCAGAGGACATCGGCGCCGCCCTCTTTCAACCCTTCGGCTTGCTCGTGGAACATTTGCACCGCGACGGCATGGGTCATCGTGCCCATTGGCTCAAAAATATCGCCTGTCGGTCCAACCGATCCGGCCACCACGACCGTGCGCCCGGCGGCATCGGCGACCTCGCGGGCCAGTGACGCACCGATCCGGTTCAGTTCGCGTACGCGCCCTTGCGCGTTGTGCAGTTTCAACCGGCTGGCATTGCCGCCAAAGGTGTTGGTCAGAAAGATGTCCGACCCTGCATCGACCGCGCCGCGATAAAGGGTGCGAATGTTGTCAGGGCGGTCCACGTTCCAGAATTCTGGCGGCTCGCCAGATTCCAGACCCATGTTAAAGAGGTTGGTGCCCGTGGCCCCATCGGCCATCAGCCAGTCACGCGATTGCAACAGGCGGGTCAAGGCATCTTGGGTCATGGGCTTTCTCCGGTCGGGATCGTCGCGGGGGTTGAGTTGCAATCCCATGACATTTCACTGCCCGCACCGCAAACGCAAATTCACCGCGGGCGGGCAGGTTCCAACCACAGGCCCAAGTAACTCAGGGCACTTCCAGAACAGTTTACGTGTGGTCCAACGTTCGGCAGTCGGGGCTCAGACTTCCTTCATCAGCTGCGCCTGCGCCACCGGCAAAAGCTCCGCCAGCTTGGCGCGAATCTGGTCAGCCGTGGCCAGTGTGCCCAGATCGCCCGCGAGCTTGCGCACGACATCCTCGACCCCGGCCTCTTCGAAATCGGCCTCGACAACAGTGATCGCATAGGCCGCAGCCTCATCGCCCGATTTACCCATCAGGCCCGCCGCCCAAAGCCCCGCCAACTTGTTGCGGCGCGCTTCGGCGCGAAACTGCATTTCGGTGTCATGGGCGAACTTTGATTCAAAGGCGTTCTCGCGGTCATCAAAGGTCGTCATCAGGGGCCTCGCGCTGATTGGGTTTCAGGCCTCATATGCCCTTCAATGCCCGCCGCTTCAAGTGGGCGAGCGCAAACGGGCGCCGCCAGGATCGCGTGCCCCTCGTTCTTGCGGCGGGGCCAGCCATCGCGTATAGCGCAGGATAAATGCTTCGGGGTGGCCTGCCGCCCCCCGTCGCCATTTGATCGGAGAGTTCATGGCACGGCGCAAGAAGGTCTACGAAGGCAAGGCCAAGATCCTCTACGAAGGCCCCGAACCGGGCACGCTGATCCAGTATTTCAAGGATGAAGGCGCGCCGACCGTGGTGCCGACCGACAACGTCCTGCAGGCTGCGGTTGAGGGCAAGGGCGTCCTGAACAACCGCCTGTCGGAATTTTTCATGGCCGGTTTGAATTCCATTGGCGTTCCGACGCATTTCATCCGGCGTCTGAACATGCGCGAACAACTGGTGCGGATGGTCGAGATCATCCCTCTGCAAGTGGTGGTGCGCAACTTTGCCGCCGGTGACATCTCCAAGCGTCTGGGCATCCCCGAAGGCACAGCCCTGCCCCGTCCGATCGTCGAGTACTACTTCAAAGACGACAATCTTGGCTTGCCGCTGGTGTCCGAGGAGCACGTGATCGCCTTTGGCTGGGCCAGCCAACAGGACCTAGACGACATCGTGGCGCTGGCCTTGCGGGTCGATGACTTCCTGTCCGGCGTGATGATGGGCGTGGGTATCCGGCTGGCGGACTTCCAGATCGAGGTCGGCCGTATCTGGGAGGGCGACTTCATGCGCCTGATCGTGGCCGACGAGATCAGCCCCGACAGCTGCCGCCTATGGGACCTTCGCGCCAATCAGGACCGCGCCGAGGGAGCCCCGGCCCCCGATGTCGGGCCGCTGGCCGATGTTTATACAGAACTGGCGCGGCGTCTGGGCGTGCTGCCGTCGAACGTCACCCATACGACCAAACCGACCTTGATCAACTGATCTGGGTCACGACCCCCACTTGCAGGAGCCAGCCATGAAGGCGCGTGTGACCATCATGTTGAAATCCGGTGTGCTGGATGTGCAGGGCGAGGCAGTTCGCCATGCGCTTGGCACGCTGGGCTTTGCCGGGGTCACGGGCGTGCGGCAGGGCAAGCTGATCGAGCTTGACCTATCGACCGAGGATCGTGCCAAGGCCGAGGCCGAGGTCAAGGCGATGTGCGACAGGCTGTTGGCCAACACCGTGATCGAAAGCTACCGGGTCGAGATCGCCTGACCCGTCAGCCTGACGTCAGCAGCGCACCGGCAGCGGCGCGCGCGGCATCCGTGACCACATCCCCCGCCAACATCCGCGCGATTTCCTCGACGCGGTCTTGCGGTGACAGGGCCACAACCGCCGACAGCGTATTGCCTGATGTGTCGATACGCTTTTCCACCCGCCAGTGGTGTCCGGCCTGCGCTGCGACCTGTGGCGAGTGCGTGACGACCAGAACCTGCGCCCCGTCCGCCAGCGCGCGCAAGCGTCGCCCGACGGCATCGGCAGTGGCCCCACCCACGCCGCGGTCAATCTCGTCGAAGATCATCGTCAGGCCGGGCGTGTTCTGCGTGAGGCAAACCTTAAGCGCCAACAAGAACCGGCTGAGCTCTCCGCCCGAGGCGATCTTGTTCAGTGGACCCGAGGGCGCGCCGGGATTGGTGGCGGCGGTAAACGTCACCAGATCAACGCCATCGGGGCCCGGATCGCTGGTGCTGATTTCGGTCGAAAAGACGGCCCGGTCAAGCTTTAGCGGGCGAAGCTCGTTAGACATATCAGTATCAAGCTGGCTCGCCGCTGTGCGACGTCGGGCGGTCACGTCGGCGGCGCGGTTGCGGTAGGTCGCCTCGGCCGCCGTCATTGCTTGCTGAAGCGCGGCCATATGTGCGGCACCGTTGTCCAAAGCCGACAGTCGTGCGCGCTGATCCGCGGCAAAAGTCCCCAGATCATCGGCAAGCACTCCATGTTTCCGGGCCAAGGCGCGAATTGCAAAAAGACGCTCTTCTGTCCGTTCCAGATCGTCGGTGTCAAACGTCAACGCCTCAAGGCAGGCCTCGACCCCGGCTTGTGCCTCGCCAAGTTCGACCATCGCGCGTGACAGGGCGGCAAGTGGGGCCTCCAGCCGCCCCTCGGCGCGGTCTGCAACGCCCTCCAGCCATCGTTGGGCGGTCAGGATGGCCCCTTCGGCCCCGTCTTCGGCCAGCGACGTCCCGGCGCGGACGATGTCGGCGCGGATGCGCGTCGCTGCCTGCATCAGACGGCGCTGGGTATCAAGTGTCGCCTCTTCGCCCGGCTGGGGGTCCAGAGCGTCAAGTTCGGCTACGGCATGGCGCAGAAACGTTTCCTCTGCCTTGCCTGTCGCCAGTGCGGCCTCCGCTGCCACCAGATCATTGCGCGTCTGACGCAATGCGCCCCAGGCATTTCGCACCGGGCCAAGGTCAAGATTGCCCACTGCATCCAGAAGTGCGCGGTGTCCGCGCGGGTTCAACAGCCCCCGGTCGTCGGATTGGCCATGCAGTTCCACCAGCGTCTCGCCCAGATCGCGCAATACCTCGGCCCCGGCGCGGCGGTCGTTCACAAAGGCCGACTTGCGCCCGTCCGGTGCAATGGTGCGACGCAGGATCAGCGTGTCGTCGCTGGGCAGACCTGCGCCTTCCAGCACGGCACGGGCCGCATGATCGGGCGCGATCTGAAATTCGGCGGTAACTTCGCCCAAGGTGGCCCCAGCGCGCAGCACATCGGCCCGGCCTTTCCAACCCAGCACAAACCCCAGCGCGTCCAGCAGGATCGACTTGCCCGCCCCGGTCTCACCGGTCAACGCGTTCAGGCCAGGCTGAAGGTCAAGCGTCAGCCGGTCGATGATCAGAATGTCGCGAATGTCGAGCGTCGTCAGCATCATCGCTCCACAAAGCAACGTTGCGTGCAAGCACCCACCCTGCCGACAGGGTGCGTGAGCTTGCGCATTTCTAGAGCCATTCGCCCCGGATCATCTGGCGATAGACGGTAGCCAACCAGCTCGACCCCTTTGCCTCTGGCGACAGGCCCTGCCCTTTGAGCAGGCGGAAGGTGTCGTCATAGAACGGGCTGGCCTGATAGTTGTAGCCAAGGATGGCGGCGGCGGTCTGTGCCTCGTCGGTCAGGCCCAAGGCCAGATAGCATTCGACCAGCCGGTGCAGCGCCTCGGCGGTATGCGTCGAGGTCTGGAAATCCTGCACCACGACGCGGAACCGGTTGATGGCAGCCGCATAGTTCTTGCGTTTGAGGTAGTAGCGCCCGACTTCCATTTCCTTGGCGGCCAGATGGTCAAAAGCCAGATCAAACTTTAGGATCGCGGACCGGGCATATTCGGTATCAGGGTATTGCTCGATCACCACGCGCAACGCCTGCAGCGCCTGGAAGGTCAGGCCCTGGTCGCGCCCGACCTCGTCGATCTGGTCATAATAGCTGAGCGCCATCAGATATTGCGCATAGGCCGCATCTTCGTCGCCGGGATAGAAATCGAGGAACCGCTGGGCCGCTGACCGCGCTTCGGGGTATTCCTTGGCCTTGTGATGCGTGAAGGCCTGCATGATCAGCGCGCGCTTGGCATATTCAGTATATGGATATAGCCGCTCCACCTCCTGGAAATACCGGACCGCGTCTTTGGGGGTCTCGGTTTCCAGGGTGATTTCGCCGCGCTTGAAGATCTCTTCGGCGGTGTAGCTTTCCAGCGGCAGTTCTTCGTTGCTGCCCGCACAGGCGGCAAGGCCCAGGACCAACAGCGCAGTAGCAACACGTGACGCGCTTTTCGGTCCGCCTGTCATCTTCCGCCTATCCCAACATTCTGTCGTATCCCGATGGCCGCGACGGGCAATTCGGGCGATTTGGGGTTTGTCGTAGCACAGAAAAATTGCGGGCGCAAAACGCCTTTATCGATATCATGTTGCGAATGTGCTGGTTCAGCGACGCGCCGGAAGATCGCCACGATGCACGCCGACGCCGGGAAGCTTTTCAACCGTCATCGCCCCGCAATCCACCATACGAAATGCGTCGGAGCGGGCGAATAGCGTGCGCAGCAACCGGTTTGTCAGCGCATGCCCGGCGCGAATGCCAGTGTAGAGCCCCAGAATCGGCCCCCCGGCAAGCGCCAGATCACCCATAGCGTCCAGCATCTTGTGGCGGACGGGTTCGTCCACATGACGCAAGCCGCCGGGGCTGAGAACCCGGTCGCCCTGAAACACGACCGCATTGTCGAATGTGCCGCCCAAGGCCAGTCCATTGGCGCGCATCGCATCGACATCGGCCTGCAGACAGAACGTCCGGCTATCGGACAGTTCACGCACAAACGCGCCGTTGGACATGTTCAACTGACGCGACTGCTTGCCAATGGCGGTCGCAACGAAGTCGATCTCAAAGCTGATTTCCAGCATGTCAGACGGTTCCAGCCGCGCCACGGCATCGCCCTCGCGCACCTCGACCATCTGCAACACACGGATCGCTCGCACGGGGGCGGACTGCTCGATCAGGCCACGCGCCAGAAATCCTTCGACAAAAGGTGCGGCTGAGCCGTCAAGGATCGGCACCTCGGGTCCATCTATCTCGATCAGGGCATTGTGGATGCCGCAACCTGCCAGCGCCGCCATCAAATGTTCGATGGTCGACACCGAATCGCCGGCTGCATTGGCAATGACGGTACAAAGACGCGACGGCTGCACCGCTGACCAATGCGCCGAGATCAGCGCGTCATGGTCCAGAATGTCGGTCCGACGAAACCACAGGCCATGTTCGGCCGCAGCCGGGCGCACAGTCATGCGCACCGGGCGTCCGCTGTGCAGACCCCGACCGGAAAAGCTTGCCGCCGACTTCAAAGTATTCTGCACAGGAGTGCCTTTCGGATCGCCGTTTCTATGTCCGGTCAGGATTGTGCCCTATGCCGGTTTCACCCCTGATAGCTAAAGCTGCGCCCCGATTTTCACAACTCACGCTTTGTGACGCGATGTGACAGCGCTGAAACAACTTTCAAGCTATTGGATTTCAAAAGAAAAAGGCCCGGAACACCGGGCCTTGATCTGACGCATTGCCGCATCTGTTTCAGTTCGCCTGGCGGCGAAGAAATGCGGGAATCTCGATACGCTCCTGATCCGCGCTCAGTTCCGGCTCGTCGTCGTAGGAGGTGACGGGGGGCTGCTGGCGGGGGGCCGGGGACAGGTTGCGGTCGCCCTGACCTTCCAGATGGCCTGCCATCCGGTTGATCAGCGTGCCGATTCCGAACCGCGGGCGTTCTGCCACTTTGGCCGCAGGCTGCGCCAGCGGACCGGGCATTGCGCGCTGCATCGGGCTTGCCCCACGCTGTCCGCCGGGGTTCTTGCTGACGGCGGCCTGCAAGCGGGCCAGCGCCTCCGGCGAAGGGGTGCCAGCATTGCGCGGACGCGGGGCGACAAACTCGGCGGCGTCCATGTCGACGCTGGCAGGTGTCGGACGCGCAGCAGGCGCGGCGGCGGCCACTTGCGGACGATAGGCCGGCACGGGCAGACCGTCATCCTCGATCTCTTCCGGTTCTGGCTCGGGGGCAAAGGCTGCGTCGTTGCGGTCGAAAAGCTCCAGCTCTGCAGCGGGTGCGGGGTCTGGCTGACGGACCGGGGCCGCGCCCACAGGTGGGGCCTCGCGACGCGGTTCGGGGGCTGTGTTGCCCAACGAAAGCGGCGCCATGGTCCGACGTGCAACCGGTGCTTCGGCCCGCATTGCCGCCGTGGCGTCGATGCCAGTGGCCACGACCGACACGCGCAGGCGGCCTTCCATCGAGGTGTCGAGCGTCGAGCCCACGATGATATTTGCTTCTGGATCAACCTTTTCGCGGATGATGTTTGCGGCTTCGTCGAGTTCGAACAGCGTCAGGTCATAGCCGCCTGTGATGTTGATCAACACACCCTTGGCGCCATGCAGGCTGATCTCGTCCAACAGCGGGTTTGCGATGGCCTTTTCAGCTGCTTGAACGGCGCGGTCTTCGCCGGTCGCCTCGCCGGTGCCCATCATCGCCTTGCCCATTTCGTCCATCACGGCGCGCACATCGGCAAAGTCGAGATTGATCAGTCCAGGACGGACCATCAGGTCGGTGACACCCTTGACGCCCTGATACAGGACGTCATCTGCCAGCGCGAAGGCCTCGGTAAAGGTGGTCTTTTCGTTGGCCAGCCGGAACAGGTTCTGGTTCGGGATGATGATCAGCGTGTCGACCACAGCCTGCAGCGCTTCGATGCCTTCTTCGGCCTGACGCATCCGCTTGGCACCCTCGAACTGAAAGGGCTTGGTGACGACGCCGACGGTCAGCACACCGAGTTCACGCGCAGCCTGCGCGATGATCGGGGCTGCACCGGTCCCGGTGCCCCCACCCATCCCTGCGGTGATGAAGCACATATGTGCCCCGGCAAGGTGATCGACGATTTCTTCGATCGTTTCCTCGGCAGCAGCGGCACCGACCGTCGGGCGGGCACCTGCCCCCAGACCCTCGGTCACCTTGACACCCATCTGGATGCGGGCAGGCGCGCGGCTTTGTTGCAGGGCCTGCGCGTCGGTGTTCGCGACCACGAATTCCACGCCTTCCAGCTGCTTGTCGATCATGTTGTTGACCGCGTTGCCACCAGCACCACCGACACCGAACACCGTGATGCGCGGCTTCAACTCTTCGCGGTCGGTTGTCATCATCAGATTAAGTGTCATGTCCCTACGCCTGCTTTTGCTATGTCGTCAGTTGTGATGCGCGGAATTGCGCGCCGACCTTTGCCCCGCCCGTCCCTGACGAAAAAGTCCGGATTCTGGCAAAAACTATAGAAAATCAGCACCAAGGTCACGCGGAAAAGACGAAAACGCCACAAAATCTAGACGATTGTTGCCGAATATCAGCGGTATTTCGCCGCTCACACTTGATATTGTGGTCACCAGTTCTCCTTAAACCATTTGACGACGCGACGAACGGACCGCGCAGGATAACCTTCCAGTGGTACTTCGAAATCCCACCACTCGTCTTGCGGGTAAGCCGCGAAAAGGCTGAGCCCGACGGCACTGGAAAATGCCGCCCCTGTCGCCGCCTGTGGCAGACCTTGCACCCGCAAGGGCCGACCCAACCGGACACGTTGGCCAAGGATGCGCGCGGCCAGCCCGTCAAGACCGGGGATCTGGCTTGCCCCACCGCAAAGCACGATCTGCTGGCTGGGCAGATGCTCAAAACCGGCCGCATCAAGACGCGCGCGGGTTTCTTCAAGAATCTCTTCGACGCGCGGGCGGATGATGCCGATCAGTTCGGTCCGGCTGATCTTGCGGCGGTCCTTTTCCCAATCGCCGCTGTCGCCGCCGACCTCGATCATCTCGCGGTCATCCATGCCGGTTGCATAGACGCCGCCCGACCGCGTCTTGATCCGCTCCGCCACTGTCAGCGGCACCTGTAACCCTTTGGAAATGTCGGCAGTCACGTGATCGCCGCCCATACGCACGGAGTCGGCATAGATCATGTGTTTTTTGATAAAGATCGACAGTCCGGTCGATCCCGCCCCCATATCGATGCAGGCGGCGCCAAGTTCCTGTTCATCCTCCACCAGGCTGGAGATGCCCGAGACATAGGCCGATGATGCGATGCCCGCCAATTCCAGATCGCAGCGTTTCACGCAATATAGCAGGTTCTGAATTGCGGCACTGTCGACCGACAGCATATGCATGTCCACGGCCAGCCGGTTGCCGATCTGGCCGCGCGGATCGCCAAGGCCGGACCGGTGATCGAGCGCGAAGTTGACCGGCTGGGCATGCAGAACCTCGCGCCCGGGTCCGATGTCGGGGACATCGCAGGCGGCCAGTACGCGCGCGACATCCTGTTCGGCCACGACCGAATTCTGCAAATCCCATTCGCCAGCAAGGCCATAGCTGCGCGGCTCGCCACCTGACATGCAGGCGATCACGTGGTCGACGCGCACATTGGCCATCTTTTGCGCCGCCTGAACGGCCGTGCGGATGGCGCGCTCCGTCTCGTTCATCACGGCAATTTCGCCGAACCGCACCCCGCGTGATCGGGTGGTGGCGGCCCCGATCACACGAAACTGCGACTGGCCCGCCATCGGCCCCACGCCATCGTGTTCCCGAGGCAGCGCCGCACCGTCAAAGCGCAGGATCAGGCAGGCGATCTTTGATGTCCCCACATCAAGGATCGCCACCACACCGCGCTGCATGGCGGCCTGGCGCATGTTGCGCATCGCGCGCTGCGTCTTGTAAAGGTCGGTCATAACTCGTTCTCCGATATATCGATGACGCCGGTGGCGCGGCGCAATTCCGTTAATGCATTCGGGGCCAGGCGCAGGCTTGGCCGCACCCCGGATCGCAGGTCGACCACCAGGACGTCGCGTGCCAGCAGATCCTGGGCTGCGTCCAGCGCGATCAGGCCCTCGATGGCCCGCACGGGATTTTCGGCGGGCAGCAGGATGCGCTGGTTGCGGTCCAGAACCAGGTCCCATCGCCGGTCGCCCATGCGTGTCATGCCGCGCAACTGGGGGATCAGCGGCTGGGCGGCGGCAAGGATGTCGAGCGCCTCGGCCACTGATGCATCGGCCCCCTCACCCGCGATCAGCGGCAGGTCCGGACGGTCGCTTCGGGTGGCAAGCCCGGCAACCCGGTGGCCGGTCTCGTCGATCAAGGTCAGCCCGTCGAGCATCCGCCAGACAGCGACTGGCTGGCGTTCGGTGATCACCACCTGCAACACGCCACCCGACCGCACCCGCAATTCCACCGTCTTGACTGCATCGAGGCTTTCGGCACGCTCGCGGGCCGCATCAAGATCGATGTCAAAGGATGACTGCGGCAAGGCTAGGTTCAGCTTGGCGCGCACCGCGTCGGCAAGTTCGGTCGTGGCCCCCTCGATGGCGATCAGTCGCACCTGAAATTCGGGGCGCGCCTCAAACTTTTCGCGCAATGACACGACACCTGCTGTCAGACTGGCCCGGCGGTCGGCATCGGCCAGAAAGATCCCGACAGACAAGAACACCATCAGGCTTGGCACCCCGATCCGGCAGATACGCCGCACAACGGGCGTCATCCACAACCGGTGCAACCGGTACGCCCAGCGGGACGGTGCGGGATCACGACGGATGCGGCGCGGCGTCAGCGATCGCATGAGGCGTCCTTTACCATCCAGGCGCAGAAATCGGGGAATGATATTCCTTGATGGGCGGCCTGTTCGGGGGCAAGCGAAGTCGGGGTCATGCCAGGCTGCGTGTTGGTTTCCAGCAAGACAAGGCCCGCCAGACCCTGGGCCTCGTCCCAGCGAAAATCGGTCCGGCTGACGCCCCGACAGCCAAGGGCGGTGTGCGCACGCAAGGCATAATCAAGGCAAGCCGCCGTGATCTCTTGCGGAACCTCGGCTGGGATGACGTGGCGCGACCCACCGACCGTGTATTTCGCGTCATAGTCATACCAACCCGAGGTGATGATATCCGTCACCCCCAGGGCGCGGTCGCCCATTACGGTCGTTGTCAGTTCGCGCCCCGGCACATAGGCCTCGACCATCACCGTGGCGGGCATCGACGCGGCAAGGCGCGGTGTGTTGGCCCCTTCGCGGACAATATAGACGCCCACGGACGACCCTTCGTTGTTCGGCTTGACGACATAAGGCGGCGGCAGGACGTGACCGGCCTCGACAGCCTCACGGCGGGCGATCACCGAGGCGACGACGGGCAGGCCAACAGCCGCATAGGTTTCCTTGGTCCGCACCTTGTCCATCGCAAGGGCTGAGGCCAGCACGCCCGAATGCGTATAGGGGATGCGCAGCCATTCCAGGATGCCCTGGACGCAGCCATCCTCACCCCAGCGACCGTGCAATGCATTGAAAACGCAGTCAGGTTTGGCATCGGCAAGACGTTGCGGCAGGTCGATGCCTGCATCAACCTCTGCCACCTCATACCCCGCCTGCCGCAGCGCGGCCGCGCATTCGCGACCCGAGACCAGCGACACCCCGCGTTCCGCAGAGAGTCCGCCCATCACCACTGCAACTTTGGGGGGCAAACTGCTTGCCCTGCCCGCCATCCACCGCCTCTGTCCCGGATGCTGACCACCCGTGGTATTGTTGGTTCTATGGGGCCGTTTCGCCGACCCTCATGATTTCCCACTCTAGCGTGATGCCGCTGTGTTGGAAAACCCTTTTTCGCACCTCTTCCCCCAGATTTTCGAGGTCCGCCGCCGTGGCACCCCCTATGTTGATTAAAAAGTTGGAATGCATCGGCGACATCTGTGCGCCACCAAGGGTCGCCCCCCGCATACCGGCGTCGTCGATCACCTTCCACGCCTTCAGATCGTGGCGGTCATCCGCCTTGCCGGTGGACGAAAATCCCGCCGGATTGCGAAAGGTGGAGCCGGCCGAGCGGTCCTTGGTCGGCTGGCTCGCGTCGCGGCGGGCGATCTGATCCTCCATTTTTTGATGTAGATCTCGCGGGTTGCCAGGCAAAGCTGAGAATGTGGCGGAAGTGATGATGGCGCCCTGCGGCAGGTCGGACTGGCGATAGCGTAAGGCAAGGTCGGCCTTGGTCAGGGTCTGAACCTGACCCTGCCGGGTCACGATCTGCACGCTCGTCAGCACATCCGCGACATAGGACCCATAGCAGCCCGCATTCATCCGCACCGCCCCGCCGATGCTGCCGGGGATGGTACGCAGGAAGGTCAGATCGAGCCCAGCTTCGGCGGATTTGCGCGCAACATGGGCGTCAAGGGCTGCGGCCCCGGCGGTCACGCTATTTCCCGCGATGTCGATGGCATTGAAACCGCGACCGAGCCGGATCACCACCGCGCGCAAACCGCCATCACGGATGATCACGTTGGAACCGACGCCCATCGGAAAAACCGGGATGGCGGGGTCCAGATCGCG
>JBKJVF010000103.1:0-17144 GCA_046589965.1 Paracoccaceae bacterium | reverse complement strand
GGGCATCCCAAGTCCGAGATCGACAGCAAGGTCACCGAAGCCAGCCGCATATTGAAACTTGATGAATATCTGGCCCGCAAACCCAAGGCCCTGTCGGGTGGCCAGCGCCAGCGCGTTGCCATCGGACGTGCCATCGTGCGGGGACCGGACGTGTTTTTGTTCGACGAACCCCTGTCGAACCTCGATGCCGAGTTGCGGGTCGAGATGCGGGTGGAAATCGCGCGCCTGCACCGCGAGATCGGTGCCACGATGATCTATGTGACGCATGATCAGGTCGAGGCGATGACCCTGGCTGACAAGATCGTCGTCCTTCGCAAAGGTCGGGTGGAGCAGGTCGGCGCACCGCTGGATCTTTATCACAACCCCGACAACAAGTTCGTCGCGGGCTTTATTGGCAGCCCGGCGATGAACTTTGTGGCAGGCACTGTGGAAAGCGCCACCTCGGCCAGCTGCAAGGGGCTTGGCGTGACAATGCCATTGTCGATGGCGCTGCCCGGCAAAGGGGCCGACGTCACGCTGGGCCTGCGTCCGCAACATCTGTCGCTGGACACGCGCGGCAAGACGCACCGGGTCGAGATGACCGAAGCACTGGGCGGCATCAGCTTCATGCACCTGACCGCACCGACTGGGGAACGACTGGTGCTGGAAAGCCGCGAAGACCCGGACGTCAAGATGGGTGATATGGTCGGCATCAGCTTTGATCCGTCGCATGTCATGGCTTTTGACGCCAAGAGCGAAGCCCGCCTGCGCTGAGTGCTGACAGGTCGGCGGGTGGTCAGGCCAGGTAGGCGCGAAAACTGCGCACGACCTTGTTGTAGACCGCGCGTTTGAAGGGCACGATTTCGGCCACCATCTGGTCGGCCTCGATCCAGCGCCAGCTGGAAAACTCCGGTTGGGCGGTCGCGATGTTGATGTCGGCATCGTGGCCCAGAAACCGGAACAAGAACCATTTCTGGCGCTGACCCCGGTATTTGCCGCCCCAGACCTTGCCCAAAAGTTCGGGCGGAAGGTCATAGTTGATCCAGTGATGGGTCTTGCCGACAAAAGCCGCCAAATCGGCGGTGACGCCGGTTTCTTCCCACAATTCACGCAAGGCGGCCGCGCGGGGCTTTTCCCCGTCATCGATGCCACCCTGTGGCATCTGCCATGCTGCGGGCGCACCTTCGGGTCGGTCAATGCGCTGGCCTGCAAAGATCAGGCCCTGCGCATTGATCAGCATCACACCCACGCAGGGGCGGTAGGGCAGGCTGGCGGGTTTGACGTCCATGACCTGCCCCGGATGCTTACGGCGCTTTCGCGGCGATGGTGTTCAGCCCTTTGAGGATATCGACCGCATAGGCCAGCTGATAATCCTCGTCCCGCAGCTTGGCGGCGTCTTCGGCGCGGGTGCGTTCTTCTTCGAACAACAGCTTTTCGTCATCCGTCATCGAATCGTTGGTGATTGCACCGCGCAGGTCGGCTTCGGTCCGGTCGTTCGCCGTCTCTTCGGCAGCTTGCGCTTCGGTTCCGACACCTTCTTCGCGACGGGGCTGGTTCACGACGATGTCGGGGGATATCCCCAAAGCCTGGATCGAGCGCCCTGATGGCGTGTAATAGCGCGCCGTGGTCAGCCGCATCGCGCCGTCGCCCTGCAGCGGGATGAGCGTCTGGACCGATCCTTTGCCAAAGCTGCGGGTGCCCACGACAATCGCGCGGCGATGATCCTGCAATGCGCCGGTCACGATTTCAGACGCCGACGCGGACCCGCCATTGATCAGCACCACGATCGGTTTGCCACTGGCCAGATCGCCGGCCACGGCATTGAACCGTTCGCCGTCATCGGCAGAGCGTCCGCGGGTCGACACGATTTCCCCGGTTTCAAGGAAACTGTCAGATACCGAAATTGCCTCGGTCAACAGACCGCCGGGGTTGTTGCGCAGGTCCAGAACCACGCCCTCGAGGTTTTCGACACCGCCAAGTTCCTTGATGCCCTTGGCCAGTTCCGCCTCGACGCCGGGCTGGGTCTGGTCGTTGAACGTGGTGATCCGCAGCACGACCGCCTTGCCGACGACGCGCCCGCGAACCGCGACCAGCTTGATCGTGTCGCGCACGATGGACACATCAAAAGGTTCCGCCACGCCGTCACGCACGACGGTGATGATGATTTCGGATCCGACCGGGCCGCGCATCATTTCGACCGCCTGGTCCAGCATCAGCCCCAGAACAGATTCGCCGTTCACATGAGTGATGAAGTCGCCCGCCTCGATCCCGGCCTTGGCCGCTGGCGTGTCATCCATCGGTGAGACGACCTTGATAAAGCCCTCTTCCTGCGTCACCTCGATCCCCAGGCCGCCAAACTCGCCACGGGTCTGGACCTGCATGTCCTCGAAATCCTTGGCGGACATGAAGCTGGAATGCGGGTCAAGCGAGGTGAGCATGCCATTGATCGCGGCCTCGACCAGCTCGTCAGTCTTGACCTCTTCGACATACTGGGCGCGGATGCGTTCAAAGACGTCTCCGAACAGATCCAGCTGCTGATAGACCGACGTATCGGCGCGCGCCTCTTGTGCCACCAGCGGGCCTGCGATCTGTGTGGTGATCAGCGCGCCCGCAACCGTGCCACCCAAGGCGGCCAGAACAAACTTCCTCATTGTGGTCTTAGTCTCCCGTTGGGGTGGGGGCCGTGGCTGTCGCCGCAAACCATTCTGCGGGATCAACCGGCTTGGCCTCAAGCCGCAGTTCCAAGTAAAGCGTTTCTGTTTCTCTTTGACCAGCACCGTCGGCGCTTTCGGCAGTTTCCGCGCCGGTCTCTGTCAGTCCACCGCCCATCAGGCCGATGGGTGCACCGGCGGCAATCACTTCTCCCACATCGCCGTAAAGGGTCTCGCAGCCCGCGACAATCAGCAGATAGCCCAAGCCCGGCTCCAGAATAATCACATTTCCGTAGTCAAGCAGTGGTCCACGATAGCGGATCGTCGCGGCAACTGGCGTCGTGGCCAAGGCCTGTGCCCGCGTGGCGAAAGTCATGCCCGGCCTGCGCACACCGGTCGGGTCCGCTTCGTTCGCGCGACGGATCAAGGTCCCCTGAACCGGCAGCGGCAGTTGGCCCTTGGCGGCGACGAAATCCGCGCCGCCCTGCCCGTCATCGTCAGGAAGGGCGAGCCCGGCGGCAAGCGCCTCCAGCGTATCGGCATTTTCCACAAGAGTGCGCAGCGTTTCGGGGTCTTCGGTGAAACGCTTGGGCAGGTCCGTCCTGTCCGAGATCGCCTGGCTCAACGCTGTGCGGGCGGCTTGTGCGGCACCAAGGCCCTGCACCAGCATTTCATTGGCGCGCGACTGCAACGCGCGCAGGTCGCCAAGTTCCTGCAGGTCGCGGCGCAGGACACCGACTTCGGCCTGCAAAGCGGGCGTGACGTCGGCCAGGATCATGCCGGACCGCGCCGTGTCGAGCGGCCCGTCGGGGTGCAACAGCAACAAAGGACCCGTTTCCGCCTCGATCCGGCTCAGAACAGCCAACAGTTGCGCGACTTTGTCGCGGCGGGCGTCGAACTGGCGGGTAAGGGTAGTTTCGCGGTCTTTGGCCTGTCGCAGCGCCTCGCGCAGCGCCGATAGCCCGGATTCATAAGCCCGGATCGTTTCGGTCAGGGCGGCCACCCGGTCTTTGGCGCGCTCGGCCTCTTGCAGGCTGGTGATGGCGGTCTGCAGGGCGTTGGCGGCAACAGTCGCCTGATCGGCCACGGACTGCGCGCCGAGCACCGTGGGCAGCGCAAGGCAGAACGCCCATGCCCATGCCGCCTTCATGCCTGAAGAAGGCTCCGGCCCGTCATCTCGGGTGGTTGCGGCAGGCCCATCAGGTCCAACAGAGTGGGCGCGAGATCGGCAAGGCGACCGCCAGACCGAAGGTGCGCGCCCACAGGCCCACCGATCAGCACAACGGGCACGGGGTTGGTCGTGTGGGCCGTATGCGGCCCGCCGGTGACAGGGTCGACCATCAGTTCGCAATTGCCATGATCGGCGGTGACGATCATCGCCCCCCCGACAGCCGCCAACGCGTCCAGCGCGCGACCGAGGCCTACATCGACGGCCTCGCAGGCCTTGATGGCCGCAGACAGCATACCGGTATGGCCGACCATGTCCGGATTGGCAAAATTCACCACGATCAGGTCGTGCCGGGCTTGGATCGCCGCGACCAGATGGTCGGACACTTCGGCGGCACTCATCTCGGGCTGCAGGTCATACGTCGCCACTTTCGGCGATTTCGGCATCGCGCGGGTTTCGCCCGGGAACGGCTCTTCGCGGCCGCCATTCAGGAAAAATGTGACATGCGGATACTTTTCGGTTTCGGCCAGCCGGAACTGCGTCAGCCCCTGTTTGGCGACCCATTCGCCCAGCATGTTGACCAGCACCCTTTTGGGATAGGCCGCGCCGATATAGGCGTTGTGGAGGCCGGAATACTCGACCATCCCCAACATCGAAGCCCATTTCGGGCGGATGCCCGTCGCAAAAGCGTCAAAATCCGGCTGGCCCAATGCGGCAAGGATTTCACGCGCGCGGTCGGCACGGAAGTTGAGGCAAAAGAGGCCGTCGCCATCCCGCGCGCCCGTGTATCCGCCAATCACGGTCGGGGCGATGAATTCGTCGGTTACCGATTTGGCATAGGATTGCGCGATGGCGGTCGGCGCATCGGGTGCGACCTCACCCCTTGCATGCACAATCGCGTCAAAGGCGCGCGCCACGCGTTCCCAGCGGTTGTCGCGGTCCATCGCCCAATAGCGCCCGATTACCGTGGCCACAAATGCCCCTGCGGGCAGCGAGATCATCAGGGCTGCCACGAAATCTGCCGCCGAGGACGGCGCCACATCCCGCCCGTCAGTGATGGCATGCAGTGCCACGGGCACGCCAAGTGCCGTGATCGCGCGGCATGCGGCCAGAATGTGGTTCAGGTGCCCATGCACCCCGCCATCCGACACCACACCGATCAAATGCGCGGTTCCGCCCGTCGCCTTCAGCCTGGCCGCAAAGTCCAGGAGCGCTGCGTTCCTGGCAAAACTGCCGTCTTCGATGGCCAGATCGATCGCACCGAGGTCCATCGCCACGACGCGTCCCGCGCCGATATTGGTGTGGCCGACCTCTGAATTGCCCATCTGGCCCGTCGGCAGACCGACGTCGGGGCCATGCGTTGTCAGTGTCGAATGAGGGCAGTCTCGCCAGATGCGGTTGAAGTTTGGGACGTCTGCCATGGCGGGCGCGCTGACGGCCGGGTTGGTGCCGATCCCCCAGCCATCCAGAATGCACAAGACGACGGGTTTTGGTGCGGACATCAGGGCCTCCGGGCAGCGATCAGCGGCTTTTACGCTGTGGCGCGCGTCGGGGCAACGGCCCGAGACGGGGCACGGCGACTTTCCTGGTGTCAGTCTTCGGCGGCGTGACAGACGGCCTGCAACTTGTTGCCATCGGGGTCCCGGACATAGGCGGCGTAGTAATTGTCGCCATAATGCGGGCGCAAGCCGGGCGCGCCTTCGGACATGCCTCCATGTGCCAAGGCAGCTGCATGAAACGCATCCACGCTGGCGCGGGTTTCGGCGTCAAAGGCAATGTGGGTGCCGTTGCCCCAGGTCGCCGGGCGTCCATCGTCGGGCTTGTAAAGGTAAAGCCCGGGCCATTGGCCCCCCTTTTCGTAGCAGGGTGCCTTTTCCGGCGGCCGGGGCAGTCGCGCCCAGCCCAACGTGGCCATCACCTTGTCATAAAAGCGCACCGACCGTGCCGTGTCGTTGGTGCCAAGGGTGATGTGGCTGATGACGGACATGAGCGAAACCTTTTGGTCAGTGTTTGCCAATTTTAGTTCTGCCCGGCGCGGTACAACGGTCCGCTAGACCCTGTGATAGGGTCCGCCGCCAAGAATCGTCGCCGCGCGATAGAGCTGTTCGGCCAGCATGACGCGGACCAGACGATGCGGCCAGACCATACGTCCGAACGAGATTGCGGCGTCCGCGCGGTCACGCAGCGGGGGCGCGATCCCGTCGGCGCCGCCGATCAGAAACGCCACGTCCTGTCGCCCGGAATCTCTCCATCTGGCGAGGTCGGCGGCAAAATCGGGGCTGCTCGTCATCGCCCCTCGTTCGTCGAGCACGACCAGCATCGCGCTCGCCGGCACGGCCCGTGACAACAGGTCGGCCTCGGCCGCCATGCCGCCGCCCTTGCGGTCGTCAATCTCGGTTTCGGTCAACGGGCCCAGACCCAAGGGCCTGCCCGTCCTGTTGAACCGCGCGACATAGTCGTCGATCAGCAGGCGTTCGGGTTCGCCCGACTTGATCCGGCCCATGGCGCAGATATGGACACGCATCAGGCTTTGGCGGCGCGGTCCAGTCCGTCCGACTGAAGCCACATCTTTTCCAGCTGATAGAAATCGCGCACTTCGGGGCGGAAGACATGGATGATGACGTCGGACGCATCGATCAGCACCCAGTCGCCGGTATCCTTGCCTTCCATCTTGGCGATGATCTGAAACTCCTGCTTCAGCCGATCAACCAGCTTTTCCGAAATCGACGCGACCTGGCGCGAAGACCGGCCTGAACAGATCACCATGTAGTCGGCGACATCAGAGCGACCGCGCAGGTCGATCTTGACGACCTCCTCGGCCTTGTCATCATCGAGCGACGCCAGAACGCAGTCCAGAACTTGTTCGGACGTAAAGCCTTCCGGGCCGATCATGCGATTTGCCCGGGGTCCGACCGGCAATCCGGTCGCAGGGTCAGAGTGAGACAGGACATCGTCCTCCATGGAACGCGCGACAACGGGTCGTCGCGCCGAGTGTCTGCCGGCAGGCTAGCACCCATGGGGGCCAATCTCAACCGACGGGGCGAAAGCGGGGGCTGTATCCGCCGTAAGGTCGGTTTGCAAGGCGTGATCCCGTCAAGGGAGAAGTCGCGAGCCCGGCTTGAGCATCTTAACGGGCGCATCGGGCAGGTGTCGGCGCACAGGCAGATCGCGAGATTGCGCGATTCGTGCCGTGGGGGCGTCATTCCAGCTGAAAGCCGACCTCGTTGCGCCGGTTCCAGGGCATCGTGAAGGGGGCGTCGTAGAACATGAACCGTGCCTCGCCGACCGTGGCCATGCGGTTGGTTTTGACCCAGGCGCGCAGCTCTTCTGTGCGGCGGGCAAGGGCAGCCGTCGTGGGCACGCCGGAAAAGCGCAGCACCGCCATACGCGTAGGGCTTGTGGTGACGAATCGGATCCGCGCGTCACTCGGCTTCGGCAGCGTCGAAAGGGTGTATTGCGCCGGCATCATGAACTGGACGGTCCAGGACTGACCCGATCCCGACTGGGTGACCGGGGTCGTCATCGCGATCTTTTCGGATGGCGCCTGCGTTACCGGCGTGGTCATCGCGACCTTGGACCGGCTTTCGTTGTCGCCAAAGATGTACCCCGCCAGGGTCCGAAAGCCCGCGTTTATTGCCGCGTCGCGGTCGCCTGTAACGGTGACCTCGGCGGCAATATGTGCCGGATACCTGCGAATTTCGACCAGGTTGTCCGTCGATTCCACCGCGTAGTCGGGTGTTTCGTTGCCCTTGTACATCTCAGCCTCCGCGTGACCAGCTGTACCGGCCATCATCAAAACCACCGTCAACCATTTCATGACGCGCCTCGCAGCTTCCATATCCTTTATGCATGTGTGGTTGGCGTCTTGCTTTGCCAGCGCCAAAAGCATATTTGCCCTGTTATGATGCGTTTTTTCGACATTTCCGACCGCGACAGGCTGCCTTCGCGGTTTAATCGGGTTCACCGCTCTGGCCTGGCGCGGGCTGTGTCCGACTAGCACCTGTCACCCTTTCCACCACAATCGGATAAGCCCTGCCATGAACGCACCCCGCACGCTGTATGACAAGATCTGGGATGACCATGTCGTCCACGAGGCCGAAGACGGCACCTGCCTTTTGTATATCGACCGCCATCTGGTCCATGAAGTGACCAGCCCGCAGGCGTTCGAGGGTTTGCGCATGACGGGTCGGCGCGTGCGTTCGCCCGAAAAGACCATCGCTGTGCCAGATCACAACGTGCCGACCACGCTTGACCGCGCCAATGCGGCGACGATGACGGAAGACAGTCGTGTGCAGGTTCAGGCGCTGGACCAGAATGCCAAGGAATTCGGCATTCACTACTACCCCGTCTCCGACGTACGCCAAGGCATCGTTCACATTGTGGGACCGGAACAGGGCTGGACCCTTCCCGGCATGACGGTCGTCTGCGGCGACAGCCACACCGCCACGCATGGCGCGTTCGGCTCGCTCGCGCACGGGATCGGCACGTCGGAGGTGGAGCATGTGCTGGCGACGCAAACGCTGATCCAGCGCAAAGCCAAAAACATGAAGGTGGAGATCACCGGCAGCCTGATGCCGGGCGTCACGGCCAAGGACATCACACTTTCCGTCATTGGCGAAACCGGCACCGCGGGCGGCACCGGCTATGTCATCGAGTATTGCGGCCAAGCGATTCGTGAATTGTCGATGGAAGGCCGGATGACCGTCTGCAACATGGCCATCGAAGGCGGTGCACGTGCAGGCCTGATCGCGCCGGACGAAAAGACCTACGCCTACTGCATGGGCCGCCCCCACGCGCCAAAAGGTGCAAAGTGGGAGGCCGCCCTTGCCTATTGGAAGACACTTTTCACCGATGAGGCAGCGCATTTCGACAAGATCGTGACGATCAAGGGCGAAGAGATCGCCCCTGTCGTTACCTGGGGCACCAGCCCCGAAGACGTGTTGCCGATTACCGGTGTTGTGCCAAGTCCGTCCGATTTTACCGGCGGCAAGGTCGATGCCGTGCAGCGCAGCCTTGATTATATGGGGCTGACCCCGGGGCAAAAGCTATCGGAGATCGCCATCGACACGGTCTTTATCGGATCATGTACCAACGGTCGGATCGAGGATCTGCGCGCCGCTGCTGCGGTCCTGAAGGGCAAGAAAAAGAAGGACGGCTTGCGCGCGATGGTCGTCCCCGGATCAGGCCTTGTGCGGGCCCAGGCCGAGCAAGAGGGTCTGGCGCAGATCTTCATCGATGCGGGGTTCGAATGGCGGCTTGCGGGCTGTTCCATGTGCCTGGCGATGAACCCCGACCAGTTGTCGCCCGGTGAACGCTGTGCCGCCACGTCGAACCGCAACTTCGAGGGCCGTCAGGGCCGGGGAGGCCGCACGCATCTGATGAGCCCTGCCATGGCGGCGGCGGCGGCTGTGACCGGTCATCTGACCGACATACGCGATCTGATGTGATTCGCAGGACCAGAAGCACAAGGCATCGTGGTAACGCGCGATCTACTCAAGGTTGTTTTTCTGTTTTTCCTACACTTTAAAGTGGCATAATTGTGAACCATTGAAACGCAAATGCTTTGAAATTGCCACATTTCATCGCGTTTTGACATGATGTGAACTTTTTTCTCGCTGAGCGAGTCGCGGGCTGGTACTTCCTTTGCAGTTAGCGCGGTCACATAAAACTCGCGTGAAAACAGATGAGGCGCCTGGTCCGACGGAAATTTCCGTCAAAAACACCGAGCAGAATGTTGGTAGCAATACGCACGGAACGTGGATTGCAGCAAAACGGAGATGGTAATTGGTATGATAAGAAAAATGAGATCGCTTGTGTTGGCGACACTGATTGCGGTCGGAGCGGCAGGATCTGTCCAGTCGGCAACTCTTGACCTTGCAAGTGTTTCAGGCGTTTGGACAGGGCTTAAGCCAAACAACAGCCGGACCGATCTGAATGGTCTAGGCACCAACACCGTGCGTTGGGGCAAACCCTTCAAGGGCCAGGGTGGGAACGGCGAGCAAAGCGGCTACAACTTCAGAGGGACCGCGGCTGGTACGTTCAGCGATGGACGCGACTTTCAGTTGGGCACCTTCACCCATTTCAACAGGACCATCAACAACGGCACCTCGATCACGGGTGCCAGCCTTGGCCTGACGGTTGGCGTCGTAATTGGCGGCGTGTCGCAGGTCATTTCGGCTGCCTTCAACTTTGACCACCTTGAAACTGACAACCGAGAACGAGGCGGTATGTGCGAAAACGGTGCTGCATCTGGCGTTGGCGTGAACGTCAATGGCTGCGCTGACCGTGTGCGCGTGCTGAACAATGCGGGCAGCACAAATCAGTTCGTGATTAAAGGCATCACATACATCCTGGAAATCACGGGCTTTATCGTCGATGGCCAGCCTTTTACCGAATTCTGGACGACCGAACGCGCGCCCAATACGGCGATTCTGCTTGCGCGGTTTCGTGAAGTCGGTGGCACTGCGAGCGGCGGCGGCGGCGGTGGTCAACCACCTTCACCCATTCCCTTGCCGGGTGCCGTCTGGCTGATCCTTTCGGCCTTGGCTGCGATGGTCGTGGTCGGGCGCAAACGCCAGACTGTCTAGGCTAAAACCAAAATCTGATGAAACGGGGGGCAGGCGACTGCTCCCCGTTTCTGTTTTCCCTGTATTCATGCACAAAAGCAGGAGTTTCGGGGTGCATGGTTCAAAAACCTGCGATATTCCCCGAAAGAGATCCTTCCAGACAGGCCCGCGCGCATCATGACAGATAAACAGTCTTTGGAAGCCCAGTTCGAAAAGGGCCTCTTTGCCTCGCGCTGGCTGATGGCGCCAATCTATCTTGGCCTGGTTGTCAGTCTGGCCATGCTGACCATCGTTTTTGTCAAAGAGCTGATCTACTACATTGGCATCAGCATGACGATGAAGGCGGACCAGGCGATCCTGGCCGCCCTGACACTGATCGACCTGTCGCTGGTGGCTAATCTTGTGCTGATCGTGCTGTTCTCCGGCTATGAAAACTTTGTGTCCAAGTTCGACATCGACGACACCACTGATCGGCCCGATTGGATGGGAAAGGTCGATTTTTCCGGCCTGAAGATGAAGCTGATCGCATCGATCGTCGCGATTTCGGGGATCCACCTGCTGAAGGTGTTCATGACGTTCGGCAAGGAAGACGTGGCAGCACCCGTCACCGGCGAAACGCTCATGTGGCTGGTCATCGTGCATCTGACCTTTGTCGCGTCCGGCGTCCTGCTGGCGCTGATGGACTGGATCACCAGCCGCGCAAAGCAGTAACGATCTGGCCCCAGACAAGGACCGACCGCGCGTCGTCGCGATTTGTGATGGCGCGGAGAAATGGACGGCCGAAAAGATTGACGAACAGCATTCTGTGGGCTGGGCAAATTTATTGTGTCGGCGGCTGACGATCGACGTTCTGGAACGCGGCCTACGCGGCATGTTCGGACTTGTCGGGTCTGGTGGCTGGACTGCCCCTCAACCCGGGCCAAGCCTTGGTGTCGCCCCCGCTGCCCCACTTGCAACCGATTGCGCTGAGCGGTCAGGCTTGGGCGATAAACATACAATGACGATGGGCTGCGCATGAAGGTGCGTGAAAAGAACACACTGGCCTCATACCCGTGCGGTCGCTAGAAGCGGCCAGAAGCGTGGAGGATTGAATGAACGACCTGATCCAGCCCCAGCCGGGTATCCTTGATATTGCCCTTTACCAGGGCGGCAAAGGGCATGTGGCGGGCGTGGCAAATGCGGTCAAGCTTAGCTCCAACGAAAATCCGTTCGGCGTGTCCGACCGCGCGCGCGAGGTATTCCTGCGTTCGGCCCATTCCCTGCACCGCTATCCGTCATCCCACCACGCGGCCCTGCGCCACGCCATCGCGGAGGTGCATGGACTTGATGCAGATCGGGTCATCTGCGGGGCGGGATCAGACGAGATCATCGCCTTTCTGTGCCAGGCCTATGCTGGACCGAAGGATGAAGTGGTTTACACGGAACATGGTTTTCTTATGTACCGGATTTCGGCGATGGCTGCGGGTGCGACGCCGGTAGAGGTGCAAGAACGCGAACGCACGACCGACGTCGACGCGATCCTTGCGGCCTGCAACCGGCGCACGCGGCTGGTGTTCATCGCCAACCCGAACAATCCGACCGGCACAATGATTTCCGCGGCCGAGGTTCAACGACTGGCCGAAAAACTGCCGCCGCAGGCTTTGCTGGTGCTGGATGGGGCTTATGCGGAATATGTCGAAGGCTATGATGCAGGCTTGGGGATCATCGAGGCGCGCGACAACGTCGTGATGACGCGCACGTTTTCCAAGATCTACGGCCTTGGCGGGCTGCGGATCGGCTGGGGATACGGGCCCAAACATGTCATCGACGTCTTGAACCGCATTCGCGGGCCGTTCAACCTGTCCACCACACAGCAAGAGGTGGCCGAGGCCGCCGTTCAGGACCGCGACTGGGTCAACCGTTGCCGCACCGAGAATGCTCGTCAGCGCACCTGGCTGGCAACCGCCCTTGCGGAGCTTGGCGTGCCATCGGACACCTCGATGGCCAACTTCATCCTCGCGCGCTTTGCAAGTGTCGACGAGGCGGAGGCGTGCGACGCGTTCCTTCAGTCCAAGGGTCTGATCGTGCGGTCGGTCGCCGGTTACAAGTTGCCCCACTGTCTGCGCATCACCATTGGTGACGAAGCCTCGTGCCGACGCGTTGCCCATGCTGTGGCGCAGTTCAAGGGGGCGAAATGACCGTCATCTATGATCGGGTCGCCCTGATCGGGCTGGGGCTGATTGCATCGTCGATGGCACATGCGATGCGCCAATACGGGCTGGCGCGCGAGATCACCGGCTATGCGAAATCCGCCGAGACGCGACGGGTCGCGCTGGAGATAGGTCTGTGCGACCATGTCATGGAAACGGCGGCAGAGGCGGTCGCCGGAGCTGATCTTGTCGTGCTGGCCGTGCCCGTCGGGGCAATGGCGGAGCTTGCGGCCGAAATCGGTCCCTATCTGAAACTGGGCGCCACGGTGACCGATGTCGGGTCCGTCAAGCAGGCGGTGATCGAGGCCATCTCGCCCCATATCCCCGAAGGCGTGGCCTTTGTCCCAGGCCATCCGTTGGCCGGCACCGAGCATTCCGGCCCGAGGTCCGGCTTTGCGACGCTGTTCCAAAACCGTTGGTGCCTTTTGACACCGACGGATCAGTCCTCGCCCGAAGCAGTGGCACGCTTGCGGGCGTTTTGGGAAGGGATGGGGTCGCAGGTTGACGAAATGGATGCCGCCCACCATGATCTGGTGCTGGCGGTGGTGTCCCATACACCCCACCTGATTGCCTATACGATGGTGGGCGTGGCAGATCACCTTCGCCGCGTCTCAAACTCCGAAGTCATCAAGTATTCGGCAAGCGGGTTTCGCGACTTTACCCGCATCGCGGCCAGCGATCCGGTGATGTGGCGCGATGTGTTTCTGACCAACAGGGAGGCCACCTTGGATATCCTTGGACGCTTTACCGAAGAGTTGTTCGTGCTGCAGCGGGCGATCCGCATGGGCGACGGCGAACATCTGCACAGCTATTTCACGCGCACACGCGAAATCCGCCGCGGGATCATCGAGGCAGGCCAGGACACGGCTGCCCCGGACTTTGGGCGCGCCGCAATCTCCCCTGCAGTCGGCAAACCGGTGGAGTGATGGCAATGCGCTGGATGGTCCTGGTTGGTATCTTGTGCGTCGGACCCTCGCTGGTCGCGGCCGAGGGTCTGGACACATCGCTGCGCCCGATCGCGCGACCCACCGCCAGCCTCGCCACGTCTGGTGCTGCGATTGTCGCCCCGATGCCGGATGCCGTCGCCGTGCGCCCAAAGCGTCGCGCCGTTCAGGCCGCGGCCATTGTGCCGCTGCCGGTTGCCGTGGCCGCTGTGGAGACGCCACGCCCCATGGCACGGCCACGCGGGCTGGTCGAACGGGCCGACACGCGCGCAAAAGTCACCAAAGCTGCCCTGATTGTCCCGCCGTCCCAGTCGATGACGCGTTCGAAAAAGGGATCTGTTTGCGGCGATGCATCCATCAAGGGCGAGGTGCTGGCCCCGATCACCGCGCGCATCAAAGGGTGTGGTGTGGACGAACCGGTGCGCGTCACCTCGGTCGACGGGGTCAGGCTAAGCCAGGCCGCGACGATGGATTGTAGCACCGCCAAAGCACTGAAAACGTGGGTCAGCAAGGGCCTTCAGCCTGCATTCGGGAAAACCGATGTGGTCGAGTTGCGCGTGGCCGCACATTACATTTGCCGCACCCGCAACAACCAAAAGGGCGCCAAGGTCAGCGAACACGGCAAAGGCAAGGCCATCGACATTTCGGCGATCGTGCTGGCCGATGGGCGCGTCCTGTCGGTCCAGGATGACTGGGGCAAGACGATGCGGCGGGTCTACAAGGCTGCTTGCGGGATTTTCAGCACGACATTGGGTCCCGGATCAGACGGCTACCACGAAGACCATATGCATTTCGACACCGCCCGCCGACGCAGCGGTGGCGCCTATTGCCGCTAGACCGTTAAAGGCCGGGCTGAAGTCGCAACTGCGGTGCCGGTCCCAGCGGAAACGGCCCCAGTGTCATCCAGCCATCGGCCAATGTCAGGGGCAATTCCAGCACTTCGGGGTCAGGGCTTTGTTGTGCCAGCGCGGCGAGCATGTTGCCCGCGGTCTGCGACAGCTCCGGTTTGACCGCGCCACTGGCCACCATCAACGGCACCAGATGCCGCCAGTTCGTCACGCGGATGACGATCCGTCCCGCAGCCAACCCCTGATCATCGGGGGCAATGTCACCCTCGGCGTGCAGCTTCAGCGGTCCCCAGACAACGAGCACGTTTTTCACATCGACGTTTTCGATCTGCGGGCGCGTTTCGGCGGCAGTGCGGTCCAACGGGGCCGTCAGCGTGGTGATCACGTCTGCGGTCGCGCTGTCCATCGCTGCAGGCAATTCCGAACTTGCTGCCAAGGCGTTGGCAAAGTCCGGATCGGGCTGCAGCGCGTCAACCTGAAGCCCGAATTCATAGGCCGTCGGCAGCCCTTCCACCTTGCGCAGGGCCAGGACGGCGCGCTTGGCCGATCCGGTCCAGCCAAGATCTGAGGTCAACGCCACGGCATCGCCTTCAAGAATGATGGTGTCCAATCCCAGGCTGGTTTCGGGAAAGACCTTGATGCTGGCGCGCAAAAGGTCGGATACGACAGCGATCCTTTCGCCCGGGCGCGACAGGGTCTGGTCATTGGGCAAAGCGACAATCACCTTCCACGGCTGATAAGACAGCGCCAGCACCTGTACAAAGGGCGCGGACCATGACCAGCCGCTGGCGGGGTCGACATATTCCGGCGCGGTGACGGTCAGGTCAAAGCGGTTGGGATATCCCGCAAGCGTGATCTCACCCGTCTTGAGGTCCACCCCCTGGGCGGGGGCATTTGCAACCCAATCCTGAACCCCGGCAAGAACGCTCCGCGACCCCACGACCCAATAGCTGGACCAAAGAACGACAAGTCCCGTCGCCAGAACCAGCAACCAGCGCATGATCCACCCCTTCCAACACGTCGCAAGATCAACCTCTATACCACCCTTGTTGCCAAGAACCAGCAGTGGCAGGGCGCGGCGGACAGGACATGCCGATCTGTCATCGGCGACGTCAAAATTACTGCGCGACAGATTTGTCGTCTTTCGCTTTGACACAGGGCTGTCATCATCGGCGCGCAAAGGCTATCCCTTGGCACGTGGGGTGGGACTGCTATTGTCGCGCCAACTTGAACAATCGGGTGGATTTGTTCCGTGATTGACCGTTCTATAGGCGAAGCCCAGATCACCTTCAGCCAACCTGTCCGGCAGATCGTGACCATGCTGGTGGTCACGGCGATCTTTGCCGTCGGCGCCTGGGTGATTTCTGGTCAGGTCATTGAGATTCTGCGGACCAACCCGCTTTTGAACGGGTTGATTGGCGGGGTGTTTCTGTTCGGGGTGGTGACCTGTTTCTGGCAGGTGCTGATTCTGATCCAGTCGGTCAATTGGATCGAGGATTTCGCGCGACAGGTGCCCGGACATGACATGGTCGTGCCGCCGCGCCTTTTGGCTCCGTTGGCCGCGCTGCTGCGCTCTCGGGGCAAGCGCATGCAAATTTCAACCTCATCCTCGCGGTCGATCCAGGATTCGGTTGAAAGCCGGATCGAGGAATCGCGCGATATCACGCGCTATCTGATCAACCTGCTGGTTTTCCTGGGGCTTTTGGGCACGTTCTACGGCCTGGCCACCACCGTTCCGGCCGTCGTCAACACCATCCGGTCGCTGGCCCCGCAGGACGGGCAAACGGGTCTGGATGTATTCGGCAGCCTGATGAAGGGGCTTGAATCGCAGCTGGGCGGCATGGGCACGGCGTTTTCGTCCTCGCTTCTGGGGCTTGCCGGATCGCTTGTCGTGGGTCTTTTGGAACTGTTCGCGGGGCACGGCCAGAACCGGTTTGCGCGCGAGTTGGAAGAATGGCTGTCATCCATTACGCGGGTCGGATTTTCGTCGGGCGATGGCGAAGGGGGGGAGACCGCTGGGTTGATGGTGGGGCTGGAGCAGATGGTGGCGCAGATGGACACGCTGCAGACCATTCTGGCGCAGGCCGAGGAAAACCGGACCGCACTGGATGGACGCATGGTCCAGGTCGCCACCGCCATCGAAAGCCTTGCCCGCAAGCTAGAGGCGGAGACCGGGCAGGCAGAAGCGCTGCGCCGGATCGCCAGCGCGCAAGAACGCCTGATCACCGCCATGACCTCTGCCGAGGGGGGGCCGGATGCCGAAAGCCGGATGCGGTTGCGGTCCATCGACGTGCAATTGCTGCGGATTCTGGAGGAGGTTTCGGCCGGCCGCCAAGAAAGCATTGCGGACCTGCGTGCCGATTTGACCGCGTTGACTGCAGCGATCCGGCAACTGAACCGCGGCTCGGTCGGAAGGGGATAGATCATGGCGCTGAGCCGACGCCGTGACAATGCGATGATCTGGCCCGGCTTTGTCGATGCCGTGACAGTTCTGCTGATGGTGCTGATGTTCGTGCTGACCATCTTTACCGTCATGCAGTCCGTGCTGCGCGACGAGATCACGACGCAGGATACCGAACTGGACGAACTGGCGGCCCAGGTTGCCGGACTGGCGGACGCGCTGGGGCTGGAACGCCAAAAAGTCACCTCGCTCGAGAGCGATATCGGCGGTCTGCGCGCCAGTCTGGCCAGTGCCGAGGCCGAGGGCACACGCCAGGCGACGCTGATCAGCACCCTGCAAGGTCAGTTGACCGCAGGAGAGGCGGCCCTGACCGAAGCGCAGGGGCGTATCACCAGTTT
>JBKJVF010000068.1:0-3159 GCA_046589965.1 Paracoccaceae bacterium | reverse complement strand
ACCGGGCAGACTCGCTCGCCCTTGATCTTCACAAGGGCCTTCACGCCCCCTTCGATGTCGGATGTGCGCTTATCCGTGACCGCAAACAGCATCGGCAGACCTTTGCAGAAAGTGCTGAATATCTTGAGAAGACCTCACGCGGCATCGCGGCCGCCGAATTCTTGCACGACTACAGTCTCGACACGTCTCGCGGCTTTCGGGCGCTGAAAATCTGGATGATGCTCAAGCAACATGGGGTGGAAAAGTTCGGACGGCTTATCGATCAGGGCATCGCGCAGGCGCGGTATCTGACACATCGGATCAGGCTGGAGCCGATGCTGGAAGTGATGGCGCCGACCGTGACCGACGTCGTTTGTTTCAGGTACAACCCGGGCGGGCTGGAAGAGGCTGCGTTGCGCGATCTGAATATTGAGATCATGCTGCGTATGCAGGAAACCGGCATCGCAGCAGTATCCGACACCACCATCCGCGGTCATCACTGTTTGCGCGTCGGCATTTGCAATCACCGCACGCGGCGCGCTGATCTGGACCTCTTGGTGCAAGAAACCTTGCGGATCGGCGGCGATCTGGTGGTGACGCCGACGGCAACGGCGGTGAATGGTTAACCGAGCCATTTCAGTGTGAGGAGGACCAACATGGCCTACTTCAATCTGGGAACCTGGTCACGCAAGGCGACCACGCTGCCTGAGGCGCAGATTTGGTTCGACCGTGGGCTGAATTGGCTTTACGGGTTCAACCACGAAGAGGCGATCGTGTGCTTTGACAAAGCGCTGCAGGTCGACGCCGATTGCGTGATGGCACATTGGGGCATCGCACATTGCATAGGGCCGAACTACAACAAACTGTGGGAGTTCTTCAGTCCTGAAGAAAAGGTTGCGGCGCTGGACCGGGCGCATCTGGCGCTAAAGCAGGCAGCCGCCGTTGCCCACCGCGCGACCCCGGCCGATCATGCGGTCCTGATGGCCCTTGCCGCGCGGTTTCCGACTGATCCTGAGATCGAGGATTACGGTCCGTGGAACGATGCTTTCGCGGACGAAATGCGCAAGGTCCATGCCGCCTTTCCGACCGATCTGGACGTGACTGCGATTTTTGCCGAAGCGCTGATGAACCGGACCCCATGGAAGCTGTGGGATCTCCAGGCGCGTGGTCCGGCCGAAGGCGCCTCGACGGTGGAGGCGCAGGCCGCGCTGGAACGGGCCTTTGCCAACGATCCTGCGGCATGGGACCATCCGGGCCTTCTGCACATGTACATCCACCTGATGGAAATGTCGCCCACACCCGAAAAGGCGCTGCGCCACGGGGACCGGCTGGTGGATCTTGTCCCGGATTCTGGCCATCTGGCGCATATGGCCACGCATATTGACGTGCTGTGCGGCGATTATCAGAATGTGATCTGGCGCAACCTGCGCGCCGCCGCCGTTGACCGAAAGTATTTCGACCATACGGGGGGCGAGAATTTCTATACGATCTACCGCATCCACAACCTGCATTTCGTGATCTACGGCGCGATGTTTCTGGCACGCCCCACCACCGCCCTGACCGCCGCCGCCGCCCTGTGCGACGCCCTGCCCGAGCCGGTGGTCCGCTTCATGCCCGAATTTTTCGAGGCGTTCATCGGTATGAAGTTTCATGTGCTGGTGCGATTTGGTCGCTGGCAGGACATTCTGAACGAACAGTTTCCAACCGACCCCACGCTTTACCTCACCACGACGGCACTGCTGCACTATGCGCGGGCGGTTGCCTTGGCCAATCTTGGCCGCATTGACGAAGCCCGCGCCGAACGTGACGCCTTTGCGGCTGCGCAACGTGCGGTGCCCGAGGATTGGATGATGTTCAACAACCCCTGTTCCGCCGTCTTGTTGGTGGCCGAACAGATGATGCTGGGCGAACTTGCCTACAAGGCGGGTGCCACCGAAGCGGGCCTTGACCACTTGCGGGCGGCGGTTCGGCTGGATGACAGGATGCTTTACGACGAGCCTTGGGGCTGGATGCAGCCAACCCGTCACGCGCTTGGTGCCTTGCTGATGGATGCAGGACAATTTGCCGAGGCCGAGGCGGTCTATCGGGCGGATCTGGGCCTTGATCAGACCCTGCCACGTCCCTGCCAGCATCCCGCCAATGTCTGGAGCCTGCACGGGCTGGACGAATGCCTGCAGCGGCGCGGCGAAACGGTCGAACGGCGGCATGTCAGACTTTTGTTGGACCGGGCCGTCGCAAGGGCCGAGGTTCCGATCCGGTCATCGTGCTATTGCCGATCAAGAACCGGCGCCCACCGGTAAAGGGTGCAATTGCGCGCCTTCCGGTGCCGTTCCAGGGTCATAGGGGGACGTCATCGAACGAGGCATGATTGGCCTTGTAAAGCTTTGCATAGGTGCCACCCAAGGCAATCAGTTCGGCATGGCTGCCCTGTTCGATGATCCGCCCCGCGCTGAGTGTCAGGATCCGGTCCGCGTTGCGAACGGTTGCCAGACGATGCGCGATGATCAAGCCGCTTCGCCCGCTCAGCAGGATCGCCAGCGCCTTCTGGATCTGTTTTTCGGTCTGGCTGTCGATGCTGGACGTCGCTTCGTCCAGCACAAGAATCGGCGCATCAGCGACCAGGGCGCGCGCAAAGCTGATAAGCTGGCGCTGGCCCATGGACAGGTTCGCGCCGCGTTCATTCAGTTCTGTCATGTAGCCGTTCGGAAGGCGCTCGATCAGGTCATGCGCCCCCACGGTGCGCGCGGCATCCATCACTTCGGCGTCGGTGGCAGAGGACTTATTGTAGCGGATATTGTCCATCACGGTGCCGGTGAACAAGAACGGCTCTTGCAGCACCATCGCGATCTGCGCGCCGAGCGAGCGTTGCGTGATCTGGCGCACGTCATGCCCGCCGACCAGAACAGCGCCGGCATTGACGTCGTAGAACCGGTGGATCAGCGACATGATGCTGGACTTTCCCGGGCCTGTCGGCCCGACCAGAGCCACCGTCTCGCCGGGGGATACTGTAAAACTGACGCCCTGCAAAACCGGCTGATTGGGCAGATATGAGAACCGAACGTTGCGGAACTCCACCGCGCCGGGCGTGCCGGGCGGTGGGTCGACAGCACCTGACGCGTCCGCGATCCCGATGGGCACGTCCAGCACCTCGGTCAGACGCTGGCCGGACGCCATGGCGCG
>JBKJVF010000071.1:0-5094 GCA_046589965.1 Paracoccaceae bacterium | reverse complement strand
ACACAGTTTGCTGGCAGTGCAGGTCCACCGCGAAATCCGCGAGGCCTTGGGCGCGAAAAAGCTGTCGATCACCGACATCTTCCGCTTTCCGACCTTGGGCGCGCTGGCTGAACATCTTGATGACCGTCCTGCAGCCTCGGAGCCTGTCGTTGATGATCGCGCCGATGCGCGGTCGGATGCGATGTCGCGCCGCGCGGCGATGCGGATGCGGCGCGGCGGTGTGGATGCCTGACGAGGGGCATCTTGTTGCGGCCCTGAGATCCGCACTACCCGCGGGATTGGCGGTTGTGGCCGAGGATCCAAAGGCGGGGTCGTTCGGGTTGCTGCCGGGCGAGGCGCTGGACAACGCGGTGCCGGGTCGTCTCGCAGAGTTTGCCGCCGGGCGAAGGGCGGCGCGGGTCGCGATGGCGATGCTGGGCGTTCCGCCAACAGCCATCCCGCATGGCGCGGATCGCGCACCGCAATGGCCTGACGGCATCACGGGGTCCATCAGCCATACTGCGGGGCTGTGTCTGGCCTTGGTCGGGCGGTCCGATGACTGGCTTGGACTGGGGTTGGATATCGAAGCTGATGTCGGGCTTGATGCAGCGCTTTGGCCAGAAATCCTGCGCCCTGAAGAGCTTGCACGCATTCAAGATCAGTCCGATGCCAAACAACGGTCCGCCGCGTTGGAGGTTTTTGTGGCCAAGGAGGCTGCCTACAAGGCGCAGTACCCTGCGAGCCGGACGTTGATAGACTTTCAAGCACTGGCCGTCGAAACGGATGGCGACCGATTTGCCGCAAGGTTCATGCAGAACGTGCCGGGCTTTGACAAAGGCATGACCCTGGCGGGTTACCTTTGCCGCGCTGATGGCTACATTTCGGCGCTCTGCGCGATCAGGCGGCCGCCGGTCGTCTGACCTTGATCGCGGCCTCAAGGACGAGCGGCCGGAACCCCTGCCCACCTGTGTCGATCATGTCAAAGAACTGCCGCCGCATGCGTGGCTCCCAGAAATCGTTGATATGGCTTGCAAAACCTGCAACCCCCTCGTCATGCGGCTTGCTTTCCATGAACAGTGCGATCTGGTTGGCCATGTGGATAATCTTGTCAGCGGACATTTTGGGTCTCTGTCATCAAGCGGTCGGAATGGGTGAAGACCTCGAACCGGTCGGTGCGGGCCAGCGCGATCAGGGTGATGCCGGCACTTTCGGCAAGTGAGACAGCATCTGCGGTCGGGGCCGAGACGGCAATAATGATGCCGATCCCAAGTGCGGCCACTTTCTGCACCATGTCGATGGAGACGCGGGACGTCAGCACGATGGCGCCATCCTCAACCGGTCCGCGCACAAGATGGCCCGCAAGCTTGTCCAGCGCATTGTGGCGGCCGACATCTTCGCGCGCGGCCCGAATGCCGAGCGGGCCCCAAAAGGCGGCGCAATGCACGGCGCGCGTTGCGTCATGCAGGCGCTGTTCGCCAGGCAGCGCAGAAACGGCTGCCATCACGTCTGCAGGCGTCATGCGGAACCCCGAATGCGGGACATGCGGCACATCACGCAGCGCCTGTTCGATGCTGTCGATGCCGCAAAGACCGCAGCCGACCGGTCCTGCCATTGTGCGTCGACGGCCTGTCAGCCGCGCCTCGGCCGCAGGGGTGACCCAGACCTGCACGTCAATGCCCTTGGGCGTCGGGACGACATCGACCGTCTCGATCTCGTCGGGACGGGCAATGCCTTCAGTCAGCGCAAAGCCATAGGCAAAGTCGACCAGATCATCGGGCGTGGCCATCATGACCGCCTGCGTCGTGCCATTGAAAGACAGCGCGACGGCCGTTTCCTCGGGCAGCACACGCTCCCCCGCCTCGATGCGCGCGCCAAAGGCAAGACGCGGTGTTGGCCGCGCGCCTTTCATTCCGCCGCCGGCAGGATGCGGCGCGCGCTTGCCGTGCGTTCGGCATAGTCGCGCTGCCAATCCGAAGGGCCGTTCGTCGGGCTCACCTGAACCGCGGTCACCTTGTATTCCGGGCAGTTTGTCGCCCAGTCCGAGAAATCGGTGGTGATCACATTGGCCTGCGTCTCGGGGTGGTGGAAGGTTGTATAGATCACGCCGGGGCTGACCCGATCGGTGATCTTGGCGCGCAAGGACGTATCGCCCGACCGCGACGCCAGCCGCACCCAATCGCCATCCTTCACGCCGCGCACCTCGGCGTCATGCGGGTGGATTTCCAGCACATCCTCGTCATGCCAGACCACATTCGCCGTGCGCCGGGTTTGCGCGCCGACGTTGTATTGCGACAGGATCCGCCCGGTTGTCAGCAACAGCGGGAAACGCGGTCCGGTGCGTTCATCCGTCGCCACATATTCGGTCCGAATGAACCGGCCCCTGCCGCGCACGAAGCCGTCGATGTGCATCAAGGGCGTGCCTTCGGGAGACGCATCGTTGCACGGCCACTGCACGGAGCCCAAGGTTTCCAGCTTTTCATAGCTGACACCGGCAAAGCTGGGGGTCAGGATCGCGATTTCATCCATGATCTGGGACGGATGGGTATAGGTCCAGTTGGCGCCCATCGCTTGGGCGAACAATTGTGTCACTTCCCAATCGGCATAGCCGTTGCGCGGAGCCATCACCTTGCGCACCCGGTTGATCCTGCGTTCGGCGTTTGTGAACGTGCCGTCCTTTTCCAGAAAGCTGGAGCCGGGGAAAAACACATGCGCGTAGTTTGCGGTTTCGTTCAGGAAAAGGTCGTGGACGATCACGCATTCCATCGCTGCAAGACCGGCCGAGACGTGCTTGGTGTCGGGATCGGACTGCAAGATGTCCTCGCCCTGGCAATACAGTCCCTTGAAGGTGCCCTCGACCGCCGCGTCCAGCATGTTGGGGATACGCAGGCCCGGCTCGTTGTCGATCTTGACGCCCCAGAGGTCCTCGAACACCGACCGCACGGCGTCGTTCTTCACATGCCGATACCCCGGCAATTCGTGCGGGAACGACCCCATGTCGCAGGACCCCTGCACGTTGTTCTGGCCCCGCAGGGGGTTCACCCCCACGCCTGGCCGTCCGATATTGCCGGTCAGCATGGCCAGGTTGGCAATCCCGATCACAGTGGTGGAGCCTTGGGAATGTTCCGTCACGCCGAGGCCATAATAGATCGCCCCATTGCCACCCAGCGCATACAGCCTTGCAGCGGCGCGCAATTCGTCGGCTTTGACGCCGGTCAAGAGTTCGGTGGCTTCGGGCGAATGGTTCGGGGCCGAGACGAATTCGGCGTAATCCTGAAACTCATCCCAATCGCAGCGGTCGCGGATAAAGGCCTCGTTGAACAGCCCTTCGGTGACGATCACATGGGCGATGGCGGTGACGACGGCGACGTTGGTGCCGGGGCGCAGGGGCAGGTGATGGGCAGCTTTGACATGCGGGCCATCGACCAGATCGATCCGGCGTGGGTCGATCACGATCAGCTTGGCCCCCTTGCGCAGCCGCTTTTTCAACCGGCTGGCAAAGACGGGATGCCCGTCTGTCGGGTTCGCGCCGATGATGACGACGACGTCGGTATGTTCGACGGAATCAAAATCCTGCGTCCCGGCGCTGGTGCCAAAGGTCTGGCCCAGACCATAGCCGGTGGGCGAATGGCAGACCCGTGCACATGTATCGGTATTGTTGTTCATGAAGACGGCGCGGGTCAGTTTCTGAACCAAATAGGCCTCTTCGTTGGTGCAGCGACTGGAGGTGATCACCCCCACCGATTGCCGACCGTGCTTGTCGATCAATCCCTGCATCCGCTTGGCCGCAAAATCCATCGCCTCGGGCCAGCTGACCTCGGTCCATGGATCGTTGATATTGTCGCGGATCATCGGTTTCAGGATGCGGTCCTTGTGGGACGCATAGCCATAAGCAAACCGCCCCTTGACGCAGGAATGACCCCGGTTGGCCTTGCCGTGCTTGTAGGGGGTCATGCGGACAAGTTCGTCGCCGCGCATTTCGGCCTTGAAGCTGCAACCGACGCCGCAATAGGCGCAGGTGGTGATCACCGAATGTTCGGGCGTGCCGATATCGATGATCGATTTTTCCTGCAAAGTCGCGGTCGGGCAGGCGGCCACGCAGGCACCGCAAGACACACAGTCCGAGGCCAGCGCATTGTCGGTTTTCGCGCCGAACGACACGCGGCTGTCAAAGCCCCGCCCTTCGATGGTCAGCGCAAAGGTGCCCTGAACTTCCTCACACGCCCGCACGCAGCGCGAACAGACGATGCATTTCGCGGGGTCGTAGGCAAAGTAGGGGTTGCTGTCATCTCGCGGGACATACAGCGGATTGGTGATGCCCGAGGTGTCCTTGGCGCGGAAATGGGTGTCCACCGCCTCATACCGCACATCGCGCAAGCCCACCGCGCCGGCCATATCCTGCAATTCACAATCGCCATTGGCGCTGCAGGTCAGGCAATCCAGCGGATGGCCCGAAATGTACAGCTCCATCACCCCGCGCCGCAATTGCTTCAGCTTGGCGTTCTGGGTGTGGACCTTGAGGCCGGGCGCGACGGGCGTGGTGCAGCTTGCAGGCGTCCCGTTGCGGCCTTCGATTTCAACGAGGCACAGGCGGCAGGACCCAAAAGCGTCGATGCTGTCGGTTGCGCACAATTTCGGGACGGAAATTCCCGCCTCCGCCGCCGCCCTCATGATGCTGGTGCCTTCGGGAACCGTCACGTCAAAGCCGTCAATGGTCAGGGTGACCATCTGTTTGCTTTTGGCCGCAGGGGTGCCGAAATCGCGGTCCGGAATGATGAAATCCTTGAAGTCCTTCATCTTAGGTCCCTTTCCTGGCGGCAAGCTGGTGGGCGACGATGGCATTGGCGTGGCCATGGCCCATGGCGTGGGTGTCTTTCAGTAAGGCGACGATCTGCATGTGAGGCTGATCCAGCATGCCTTCGATCTGGTCGAACCAATGCCTCATCGGCTGGCCGTATTTCTTTTCGATGGACGGAAAATAGGACGCGGGGCCCTGGACCTTGTCGGTCATTCGGCGGCCTCCTTGAACGGTGCAAAGTCGTCCGGGAAATGGGTCAGCGCCGACATCACCGGGTACGGTGTGAAGCCACCGAGCGCGCAGAGCGACCCGGCCTTCAT
>JBKJVF010000134.1:0-3838 GCA_046589965.1 Paracoccaceae bacterium | reverse complement strand
GCGCGGCGGTCGCGGACCCGGCGGGCCCGGTGCCGATGACCAGAACATCGGTGGTGATATCTGCGGACGGCATGGGCTTCTCCTCCCAAAGAAACGGATGTCAGATCCGCGCGTCCCCGGCCCAGGCGGCTTGCAGCAGGCTGCGGATGCCGTTGCGGGTCAAGGGTGCGGGGTTCCAGTACGGGTTCTGCACTGCCATATCGGCGGCACGGTCAAGGTCTGCCTCGGCCAGTCCCAGATCGCGCAAGGCCATCGGCGCGCCAAGGGACCCCGCAAAGGCATGCAGGCCCGGACCTGGCGCCCCCCCCAGCATGTCGCGCAGCGGGGCAAGGTCTTCGGCTGCGGCGATGGCGTTGTAGCCGATGGTATGGGGCAGCAGGATCGCGTGGGTTTCGGCATGCGGCAGGTCGAACGTGCCCCCCAGCACATGCGCCAGCTTGTGATGAAGCGCCATGCCCACCTGTCCCAGGACCATGCCGCATAGCCATGCTCCGTAAAGTGTCTGCGACCGCGCCGACAGGTCGGACGGATTGGCCACAACCATCGGCAACCCGCGCACCATCGCCTGCAACCCTTGCACCGCCAGTGCTGACGACAACGGATTGCGGTCCCGCGCATAAAGCGCCTCGGCCGCATGGGCCATGGCGTTCAGGCCCGACGCCACGGTCAGCGCGACCGGCAGCGTCGCCACCAGAGCGGGGTCGTAGATGATGACCTCTGGCTGGACGCGTGGATCGGTGATGGTGGTTTTTCGCCCTGCTTCGGTCTGGCCCAGAATGGCCGTCGCCTCGGAGCCTGCATAGGTCGTGGGCACGACGATCTGCGGCAGGTCGGTGCGCAGCGCCAGCGCCTTGCCCAGTCCGGTGGTAGACCCGCCCCCCACCGCGATCAGACAATCCGCCCCGACCGCAGCGGCATGGGCGAGGGCGCGTTCTGTCACATCCGTCGGCGTGTGCATCCGCGCCTCGGTAAAGAGCCCGGCGGCCCGCTCACCCAGCGCCTGTACAAATGCGTCCGCCATGTCGGCCTGTGCCGGGGTCGTCAGGATCAGCGCATGCCGGCAGCCAAGGCGCGGGACGGGGGCGATGGTCACCGCGAACTGGGACTGGAAGAGCGGCATGGGCGGGCCTTTGGCGAAAACAGGGCTACCCTAACCCGTCATCAAGCGTAACTTGATCCCATTCTGGTGGATCTATATAACGCAACGTTATGAAGCTTGACCCTCGCCAGCTCGAAGTGCTTGCCGCCATCGTCGATCATGGCGGCCTGACCGAGGCCGCAACCGCCCTTGGAAAATCGCAACCCAGCCTGTCGCGCAGCGTCTCCACGCTGGGGCAACGGCTTGGCGCCGCCCTTTTCCTGCCCGGCAAGCGACCGCTGCAAGCGACCGAGCTTTGCCAGCGTCTTGCCGATGAAGGCCGCCGGATCGGGCTTGCCAATGCGGCGGCCTCGCAAACGGTGCAAAGCTATCGGGCGGGCAAGTCCGGGGCAGTGCGGGTCGGGGGCACACCGATTTTCATGGACGGGGTCATCTCGACCATGCTGGCAGGGTTCCAGGCGATTCATCCCGACGTCCGGATCGACCAGACCTATGGCTATGCAGCTGATCTGATCGAACGGGTCCAAAGCGGCGTGCTGGATCTTGCCGTCTGCCCGATCCGCACCGAGATCGTGCCGCCGGGCCTGCGGTTCGACAGCATTCTGCGCGGTCGCAACGTGATTGCCTGCCGCGAGGGCCACCCGTTGCTGCAGGCCCGCGGGCTGACCGAAGACGACCTGAAACGCTTCCCGTGGATTTCCCCACCCGAGGACAGCCCCTTGTTCCATGACATGCGGCTGATGCTGGAAAATCTGGGCAACGCGAACTTTCGCGTCAGCTTTTCTGGGGGCGGGTTGTCGGCTGTTCTCAGCGTGCTGACGGGGTCGGATGCCTTGACGATCCTGCCCTATGCCGTGGTTTTCGGCCTGCGCAGGCGATATGGCATCGGGTTCTTGTCCATCAGGGTCGACCATCCGGACCGCGATCTGGGACTTTTGTACCTGCCCGGTCCCGGCCGGACGCCCGCCACGCAACGCCTTCGCAGCTATGTGGCGGGTCAGTTCCAGAACCTCGCGGCAACCATCCAGCACCATGAAAAGCAGATGTTGTGGCGGCGATGACGGCATCAAGCCGCGCGGGGCACGTGCCATGCCACCACAAACACGAAGGTCGCGTCATCGCGCGCCTTTGGCGACAGTCAATAAAGGCCGCTGACGCGCCCACGCAGCGCAATCAGCGCGAGGACCGTGTCGATGGTCGGCGTTGCGGTGCCGGTCACGCGGCCCAGTTCTTGAACCGACCCGATCAGCGCATCTATTTCCATCGGGCGCCCCGCATCCAGATCCTGCAGCATCGAGGTGCGGTGCGCGCCCACCGCCGCCCCGCCGTCAATCCGGCGCTCGACATCGATGGGAAAGGTGACACCCAGCTTTTCGGCGATCTCTTGCGCCTCCACCATCATGCGGCGGGCCACGTCACGGGTGCCGGGATCGGTGCAAAGGACGTCCAGGGTGGCGTGCGTCAGGGCCGAGATCGGGTTGAAGGACAGGTTTCCCCATAGTTTGACCCAGATTTCGTCGCGCAGGCGTGGGCGCACGGGGGCCTTCAGGCCCGCCGCCTGCAGGGCCTGCGACAGGGCCATGGCGCGGTCGGATTTGGACCCATCGGGTTCGCCCAGTGAAAAGCGGTTGCCTTCGATGTGGCGGATGGTGCCGGGGGTGCTGACCTCGGCGGCGGGATAGACCACGCAACCGAGCACCCGGTCGGGGCCAAAGCCGTCCCATTGGACGTCACCGGGATCGACGCTGTGCAGGCGGGTGCCCTCATACGGGCCGCCGATCTTGTGAAAGTACCACCAGGGCACGCCGTTCACGCCGCTGACGATGGTTGTGCTATCCCCGATCAGGGGCTGCATCGCCGCAACCACCGGCGGAACCGAATGCGCCTTGAGCGTCACGATGACATAGTCCTGCGGGCCAAGCTCGGCGGCATCGGCACTCGCACGCACCGGCACCGTCACGGAATCCGCGCCTTCTTCGATCAGGGTCAGTCCCTTGGCTTGGATCGCCGCCAGATGCGGGCCGCGCGCGACCAGACTGACATCCGCCCCGGCCTGGGCCAGTTTCGCGCCCAGATAGCCGCCGATGGCCCCGGCCCCGAAGATGCAGATTTTCATCGCCGCCCCCTAGACCTGCCCCACCAACCCCAGCTTTTCGGCGAGCCCGATCCGTTGCACCTTGCCGGTGGCCCCTTTGGGGATTTCGTCCAGAATGATCACGTGGCGCGGCACCTTGAAATCCGCCATCCGGCCAGCAGCGAAATCGCGGATTTCACGTGCGGTCGCGGTCTGCCCTTCACGCAGCACGACGGCGGCGGCCACCTCTTCACCCAGTTTCGCATGCGGCACCGCAAAGACCACGACCTGACCCACAGCGGGATGATCCAGAAGAACCCCGTCCACCTCCAGCGGGCTGATCTTTTCGCCGCCACGGTTGATGATTTCCTTGAGCCGACCGGTCAGGCGCAGATACCCCTCGTCATCGAGCGCGCCCTGATCGCCGGTCCGAAACCAGCGCAGACCTTCGGCCAGGAAAAAGTTCTTCGCGTTGGCGTCGGGGTTGCTTTCATAGCCGGGGGTGACGTTGGGCCCGGAAATCACCACCTCCCCCGTCCCGTCGATAAGGGTGTTGTCGACCTCATGCGCGATCCGCAACAGCGGCCCGGCGGCCACGCCGACCGATCCCGGTTTTTGCGTGCGGGGCGGCAAGGGGTTGCAGGCCATCTGGTGGGCGGCCTCAG
>JBKJVF010000009.1:0-6032 GCA_046589965.1 Paracoccaceae bacterium | reverse complement strand
GATGACCAAAGCATGGGACGTCCGCAAGCCAGATGACAATGTGTTGAAGTCGAAAAGGTCAGACGGACTGCCTGGTTTCCGTTGTTCGAAAGCTTTCGAGCCAGACCCCGAACCATTCAAATCCCACCTCTTCCGAAACGTGCCGGTTCGGACCCCCCTTCACGGCATCACCTCGAACCGGTCCACATCCACCATACCCATATCGGTGATCTTCAGATGCGGGATCACCGGCAGCGCCAGGAACGCGAGCTGCAGGAACGGCTCTTCCAGAACCACCCCCAACCCCTTCGCCGCCGCGCGCAAGGCGACCAGCGCGTCGCGGACGACCTCGAACGGCTCCAGGCTCATCAGTCCCGCGACGGGCAGCGCCAGTTCGGCCAGAACGCGCCCGCCTTCGGTCACCACAAACCCACCCTCGATTTCGATCAGCCGGTTCGCGGCCAGCGCCATGTCGCCGTAATCTGCCCCCACCACGGCGATGTTGTGATGATCGTGACAGACGGTCGACGCGATGGCCCCCCGCTGCAACCCGAACCCCTGCACAAAGCCTGTCGCGCGGTTGCCGTTCACGCCGTGGCGTTCGATGATCGCGATCTTGATCAGGTCGCGGGTGATGTCGGGGCGCTTGTCGCCCTCAACGGGGGGAATATCAAAGGTCAGGTGTTCGGTGATGATTTTGCCCGGCAGGATGCCGATGACGGGCGTTTCGGTCCGGTTGCCGCCGGTGCGGAAATGCCGTGCCTCGACCGGTGCTGCCTTGACCGACCGCCGCCCGACCGGCGGAATGATCTGCCGCGCGGCAAAGGCTGCATCATCGGCCACCAGCCCCCCCGCCAGCACCATGCTGGCATGGCACCCTTCCAGACTGTCGATCACGACGATATCGGCGCGTTTTCCCGGCGCGATCAGCCCGCGATCCTTCAGCCCGAAGGCCTCCGCCGCCGACAGGCTGGCCGCGCGGTAGACCGCAAGGGGGGGACAGCCCAAGGCGATGGCGGTGCGGATCATGTGGTCCAGATGGCCATGCTCGGCGATGTCGAGGGGGTTGCGGTCATCGGTGCAGAACGCCAGATACGGGGCGTGGCGTTCGGTCAGCAGCGGGGCCAGTGCCACCAGATCCTTCGAAACCGACCCCTCGCGGATCAGCACCCGCATCCCCTTGCGCAGCTTTTCCAAACCCTCGTCATAAGTCGTCGCCTCATGCTCCGTCCGGATCCCGGCGGCGATATAGCCGTTGAGGTCGCGGCCCCGAAGCAGCGGCGCATGACCGTCGATGTGGCGCCTCCGAAACGCCTCCAGCTTTGCCAGACAATCGGGATCGCCCGCCAGAACCCCGGGATAATTCATGAACTCCGCCAGACCGATCACCGCCGGATGATCGGCATAGGGCAAAAGGTCCGCCGCCCCCAGCCGCGCGCCCGACGTTTCCATATGCGTCGAGGGCACGCAGGACGACAGCTGTACCTTGACCGACATCAGCGTCGCGGCGGCGCAGTCCAGGAAATAGCGTATCCCGGGCATGCCCAGCACATTGGCAATCTCGTGTGGATCGCAGATCGCGGTGGTGACCCCTCGCGGAGTGACGCAGCGGTCAAACTCCAGCGGCGTGACGCAGGAACTTTCGATATGCAGATGCGTGTCGATGAACCCGGGCACGAGGATTTTTCCCGACACATCGATCACGCGGGTGCCGTCATAGTCACCAAAGACGCCGACGATGGTATCGCCGCAGATCGCCACATCGGTGGCCACCAGATCGCCGGTGATGAGATCCAGAACCTGCCCGCCCCTGAGCACGATGTCGGCGGGGGCGATCCCCCGGCCCTGGGCGATCCGGTCGGCAATGTCACGGGTCATCAGGCGTCTCCATTCCAGGCAAGTCTTGGTCGCAAGTGATCATTGGTGCAGGGATCGGCCAGACAAGGCGCTGTCGCGTCGTCAGAAACCGCATTCTCGGCCATTCCGACCGTCGGGCGGCGCTTTCTTGGGGTTCGCCCAACCATCGGGGACCAAAACGCGCAGTTGGGGATGGTGAGCAAACGGGTCCTGGATCATCGGTCACCTGCCGCAACGTCTTGCGACAAGTCGTAGCAGACCAGACGGGCGCGACCAGAACAAAGCGCATCCTCCCTTGATCCCGCCGGGGAAGGATGATTGGTCTGGCCTATGACCTTGGCCACGCCACAACGCCCCTTGCGGGGGATCGCGCTCAAACTGGGCTCCGTGATGTGTTTCATCGTGATGGCCTCGATGATCAAGGCGACGGCGGCCCATGTCCCTGCCGGGCAGGTTGTGTTTTTCCGGTCGTTTTTCGCCATTCCGGTGATCGTGGTCTGGCTCGCCTATCGCAAGGAACTGGCGACGGGGTTTCGCGCTGAGCATCCCATGGGTCACTTCTGGCGCGGGTTGGTCGGCACCGTGGCGATGGGGCTTGGCTTCGCGGCTCTGGGGTTGCTGCCGCTGCCCGAAGTCACAGCCATCGGCTATACTGCGCCCCTGTTGACCGTCATCTTTGCCGCGATGTTTCTGGGCGAGGAGGTGCGCGCCTTTCGCATTGCCTCGGTCGGGCTTGGACTTGTCGGCGTGATGATCGTGCTATCGCCGCGCCTGAGCGTGCTGACCGCCGACGTCGCCAGCCACCGCGAGGCCTTTGGCGTAGCTTTGGTTCTGGGCTCGACAGTGTTTACTGCGTTGGCGCAGGTGTTTGTGCGCAAGCTGGTGCTGACCGAAAAGACCCCGGCGATAGTGTTCTGGTTTTCGGTGACAGCGTCGTTCCTTGCCTTGTCGACGTTGCCCTTTGGCTGGGTCTGGCCGACGCGGGGCGAGGCCGCCCTGCTGGTCGCGGCAGGACTTCTGGGGGGCGTTGGCCAGATCCTGCTGACCTCCAGCTACCGAGAGGCGGATGCCTCGCTGGTCGCACCCTTTGACTATGCCTCGATGCTTTTTGCGCTGGGGATCGGCTATTTCGTCTTTGCCGAGGTGCCCACCTGGACCGTCATGGGCGGCGCTGTGTTGATCGTGACAGCCGGCATCCTGATCATCTGGCGCGAACGGCAGCTGGGGCTGGAACGAGCACGACAGCGCAAGGCGATGACGCCGCAGTGATCAGCCGTCGCGCGCTGTCGCGTTCTGGTCGATCAGATAGCGTTGCGACAATGGCACCGCCGCCGCGCCTAACGCGCGGGCCCCGGCGCCGACCGTCCCTTGCCGGATCTGTGGCGGCGAAATTCCTGACAGGTCCAGCTGATGCAAAGCCTTGTCGGTGGCGTCGGTCACGGCGGCCCGGATTGCGGGCGGCATCCAGCCGTCAATCATCACGCATTCCAGTTCCAGCAAGGTCGCCGCGCTGAGCGTGGCGATGGCCAGACCCTTTGCCGCAACATCAATCCATGTGGCCAGCAACTCCGCGTCAATCTGCCAGCCATCGGGCGATACCCAAAGCTGGTCCGAAGGCTGGCCCGCCGCGGCCATCGCTTCGCCCAAGGTTGACAGGGATGCCACCGACAGCAACCGGTGCATGCGTCCGTCTGGCCCAGGCACCGGCATCGGCCCCACACCGGCCGCATTGCCCGTGCGTCCGGTGAAAAGCTGGCCGTTCAGAACCAGCCCACCCCCGATGAAGTAGCCAAAATAGAAGTAGAGGAAATCCCTTGGCCGCTCGCCCGTGCCAAAGATCAGCTCGGCCCCGCAGGCAGCTGTCGCGTCATTCTGCACATAGACCGGCATCCCGGTCAGGGCTGCGAGTTCGGCGTGAATGTCACGATCGCGCCAGGCGTCCATTTCCGATTGCGGCGCGCCGATATACTGCACCCAATTCCATAGCTGGAACGGCATCGCGATCCCCATGCCGCCGATGCGGCTTTGCTGGCCGCGGGGCAATAGCGCCGTCATCTCGGGCAGCGCTTCGGCGACAAAGGCGACGACGGCGCCCGGCGTCGGATAGCGGTACATGCTGCGGCGCATCGCCCGCACGCGGCCGAGAAAATCGATCAGGATGAGGTCCGCCGATCGCCGCCCGATCTTCAGCCCGAAAAAGAAGGCACCATCGGCGTTGAGCGACATCGGGACCGACGGCTGACCGATGCGCCCGCGGACCGGCTCGCCCCGCAGCAGCAGGCCGTCCTGTTCCAGCGCCCGCATGATGACCGAAACGGTCTGCGCCGACAGTCCGGTCGTCCGTGCGATGTCGGATTTTGCCAGTGCCCCCTGCTGGCGCACCAGGCTGAGAACCAGACGCTCGTTATGGTCGCGCATGCCTGACTGGTTCGATCCGCGGCGCGATGCATCTTCGGCCATTGGTCGATCACCGGACAGATCGCCCATGGCACGCATCAGCGGCCCGTGGTCGCGGCGGGCGAAATCACGCCCTTGCGCAGGATCACATTGGCGAACAAGGCCATTTCGCTGGTCGCGACCAGAGTATGGGCGGCGCGGACGCGGGGATATAGGGCATCGCCGCTCAATGCTTTGGGGACAATGCCGGGTGCATACCGCTGACAACAGGCATCGATCTGGTGGTGAATGGGATCGGCGCGGGCCGGATCGTTTTCAGCCGAGGCGCGAAGGATGGCATGTTCCGCGGCATGGTCCAGCGGCATCACCTGCAGGATCGCTTCCAGCAGTGCGAGCACGCCGTGACCATCAGCGCGCACCAGTCTGCGGGCGTGTTCCTGCGCAGGGTAATTGCCATCGACCAACGCGATTTCGTCGCCATGTCCCATGGCGCGCAACGTGTACAAAAGGTCCGGCCCCAGAATGGCGGGCAACCCGATCAGCATGATGTGGCGGCTCCTCCCGCATGTGCCGGACATGCCCGTTTGGCAGGGCATTTGGTCTGGCAGCGCGTGCAGACTGCGGTCCAAATCCGATGCTGTCAATAATAAATCAGAGTGATTTAATTATCTTGACGCAAGGGAGGGAATCAGGTTTGTTGCCGTTACCGCAGCGGGAGGTTCGTCTGCGCAAAGTTTCTACGATGGGCGACAAGCCCAAAACCCTTGGGAGGATACTACATGAAATTCAAAGCTGCAGCCCTTGCGGGCGCTGCTGTTCTTGCCATGACTGCTGGCATGGCATCTGCCGCCGATCTGGCCTGCCTGATCACCAAGAACAACACCAACCCCTTCTTCGTGAAGATGAAGGAAGGCGCCGAGGCCGCCGCAACCGCTGCCGGCCTCGATTTTCAGGCTTATGCCGGTGAAAAGGACGGCGACGCCGCCCCGCAGATCACCGCCATCGAAAACTGCGTTGCTGCTGGCGCCAAGGGTATCCTGATCACGCCCTCGAACGACTCGGTCGGTCCGGCCCTCAAGGACGCCCGCGCTGCCGGCATCCTGGTGATCGCGCTCGACACGCCGCTGGCTGATACCGAAGCACAGGACATCACGTTCGCGACCGACAACTTCGAAGCGGGTCTTCTGATCGGCAAGTGGGCTGCCGCGACACTCGGCGCCGAGGCCGCAAATGCCAAGATCGCGATGCTGGACATCAACAAGGACAACATCTCGGTCGACGTCGCCCGCGACACCGGCTTTCTCGTCGGCTTCGGCATCGAAGTGCCGGACCTGACCGTGATGGGTTCGGAAACCGATCCGCGCGTGATCGGCCACGAAACCTCGGACGCGAACCCAGAAGGCGGTCTTCGCGCGATGGAAACGCTGCTGGCCAAAGACCCCGACATCAACGTCGTCTACACGATCAACGAGCCGGCTGCCGAAGGTGCCTTCCAGGCCCTGAAGAACGCGGGCAAAGAAGGTCAGGCGCTGATCGTTTCGGTTGACGGCGGCTGCCCCGGTGTGGCTTCGGTCAAGTCGGGCGTCATCGGTGCCACCTCGCAGCAGTATCCGCTTCTGATGGCGTCCAAAGGCATTGAGGCGATCATCGCCTATTCCAAGGACGGCACCAAGCCGACCGTCACCGAAGGTCTGTCGTTCTTCAATACCGGTGTGAACCTGATCACCGACAAGTCCGCCGAAGGCGTGCCGTCGCTCGACACCACCAAAGGCACCGAGCTCTGCTGGGGCTAAGTCGAC
>JBKJVF010000200.1:0-5894 GCA_046589965.1 Paracoccaceae bacterium | reverse complement strand
CGGATCGACCCGGTGCGCGCCACTTCGTCCAGATAGTTCAGCAGGCGGTTGTGCAGCATGGCCAGAGACTGCCCCATCTGCAGCCCGGATCAAAGCCCGGACTGCGTCAGGCCCAATGCGTCCGCAAGATTGTGGTGCTGCGGCAGGGCTTCTGTCACCCGGCGGCCGTTCGACAGCACGATCCGGTCACCCTGATCGCGGCTCATCAGGGCGTTCAGGCTGCGCGCGGAAAAGATCACCAGATGGGCGGGCAGACCCACGCGGATGCGGCCAAGATCGGCGCGCCCGATCAGGTCGGCAGGCACTTTCGACGCCATGGCAAGGCTGCCGGTCAGCGGCTCATCGGCCTGAAACACCCGGATCGCCTGTTTCAACGTATCCAGCATGTCGTGATCGCCGTAAGGAAACCACGCGTCACGACAATTGTCGCCGCCCACCGCCAGCGGCAGCCCGGCGGCGCGGATCTCGTTTGCCGCCGTCACCCCACGCCAACGTGGCGTGCGGCCCGGCACCCGGTCCATCAGATACATCATCGGTGTCGGCATCGACACGAAAGCCAGCCCCGCTTCACGCGCCAGGGCCAGAGTGCTGGCGATCACCTCGGGCGGTTGCAGCGACAGGTTGACGCAATGGCCCAGCACCACGCGCCCCGCAAACCCGCTGCGCAGTCGCGCGCGCGCGATATGGGGGATGGTAAAGGCGTCCAGGTCAGCGGTCTGATCGACATGCAGGTCAACATCCAGGCCCCGCTCCGCTGCCAGCGCGAACAGCCGGTCAAGTGCGGGATCAAGAGTTTCATAAGTGCCGTTCGCGTTGCGCTCCAGCGTATCGGTCACCCCGCCAAGGACGCCCCCTGATTCAGCGGCGAGGTCCGCCAGATTGCGCCCCAGATCGCCAAGCCATGCATCCATCGGCGTGATGACGACACCCTGAAGCGCCACCCGGTCCGACCATGTATCGCGCAACCCCGCAAAGACCTGAAGCCCCTGCTGGGCCTGATCCAGCGTCACGCTGTCAAGATGGGTGCGGATCGCCGTGACGCCGTGCACATGCGCACAGGCCAGCGCGAATTCCATCCGCAGGGTCATTTCCTCAGGCGTCCAGTTCGCCCAGTCCTGTACCGTCAACGCATAGCCGCCGTGCAGGCTGCCATCGGGGCGGATGCGGGGGATGACATGGCCCTTGTCCAGATGGGTATGCATGTCGACAAAGCCGGGCCAGACATGGCGACCGGCAAGGGGAACGCGGGCCACACCTTCAGGTGCGTGTCCTGCCGGAAACAGTCCGGCAATGCGGCCCCGGTCAATCATAACGTCCAGAAGCACCGCGCCTTCGCTGTCCGGAGCCATACCGCCCGGCGCGGTCACCAACAGTTCGGCTGGCACGCGCGCCCCCGACAGAACAAAAGGTCCCCCTCGCGGAATCGATGGAACTGCCTCGGCTTGCATGGATCCTGCCCTGCTGAAAGATGGAAACTAACATCTTAGCCATGAGGTTGGCCCTGTCGCAGTGCAGACGACAAGCACCATTTTCGCAACGGACTGCTGCCGGAATGCGAGCGGTCGATGCGAGCCCACTGATGCCTTTCAGGCAGCGCTCTGCACGAAATTCTGCGCTTGTGGGTTCACAGCAAGGTCATATTGTTTTTTAGGACTCGCGGTCGATGGGTCAGGAAATCTTGGGGAGATGACCAATGGCAACGGGACTTTGGACGCGCCGCAACACGATCAAAACCATGCTGGCGGGTACGGCGGCGCTGGCGGCCCCGGGCATCGTCCGCGCGCAGGCCTTGACCAAGGTGAAATTCGGCACCAACTGGGTCGCCGAGGCCGAACACGGCGGTTACTACCAGGCGATTGCGGATGGCACCTATGAGAAGCTGGGCCTCGATGTCGAGATCGTCATGGGCGGCCCGCAAAGCAACAACCGCCTGCTTTTCTATACCCGCGGCCTTGATTTCTATATGGGCGGCAACATGATCCAGGCCTTTTACGCGGTCCGGGAAGACATCCCGTCCAAGGTCGTCGCGGCGATCTTCCAGAAAGACCCGCAATGTCTGATCGCCCATCCCGGCACCTATGCCAAATTCGAAGACCTCAAGGCCGCCGAGTCGATCTACCTGTCGAACGAAGCTGTAGCATCCTTCTATCAGTGGATGATGAGCGCCTACGGCTTCAAGATCGAGCAGGTCAAACCCTATACCTACAACTACGCTCCATTCCTGCAAGACAAGGCGTCCGTCCAGCAGGGCTATGCCACGTCGGACCCCTACAAGGTCGGGCTTGAGGGCGGCTTTACCCCCGATGTGTTCCTCTTGGCCGATCAGGGCTTCAGCACCTATTCGACGACCATCGAGGCGCGGACCGAAACCATTGAAACTACGCCCGATGTAGTGCAGCGTTTTGTTGACGGCTCGATCCTCGGCTACACGAACTTCCTTTACGGCGACAATGCTGCCGCCAAGGCCGCGATCCTGGCCGCCAACCCCGACACGACGGCGGAACGGATGGAGGCCACCATCGCCAACATGAAGGCCTTCGGGATCGTTGACAGCGGTGACACGGCGACGATGGGCATCGGGGCCATGACGGACGCGCGGATGAAGGGGTTCTTTGACGCGATGGTCACTGCGGGCGTGGTCGACGGCACGCTTGATCTGGCGTCAAGCTATGTGCTTGATTTCGTGAACAAAGGGATCGGTCTCGACATCCCGCGCTAGGCCGATGCGTGTCCTGTTGCTGCATGCCCACCCGGACCCTGACAGTTTCAACGCAAGCCTCTATCGCGTCACCCTCGACGCGCTGCAGGCGGCGGGTCACGAGGTGCAGGCGGTTGATCTTTACGCATGCAACTTTCCCCCGGTGTTGAGCCGCGAGGAATGGCAGGGCTACGTTCAGGTGCCCGAAAACCGCGCCCCGGTCGCGGAAGAGGCCGCGCGGGTTGATTGGGCTGAAGCCATCGTGTTCGTATTTCCGGTCTGGAACTTCGGCTTTCCCGCGATCCTGAAAGGCTATCTTGACCGGGTGTTTCTGCCGGGTGTGTCGTTTCATCTGACCGACGGGCGCATTGCCCCCGGCCTGCGCCATATCCGCCGCCTGGCGGCCGTCACGACCTATGGATCGACCCGCTGGTGGGCTGCCTTGATGGGCGATGCGCCGCGCTGGATGATCCGGCGCGTCTTGCGGGTACTGATCCATCCCCGCGGGAAAAGCCGCTATCTGGCACATTATGCAATCTCGCGCTCCACTGACGCATCACGTGCGGCCTTTGTGACCAAGGTGCAGCGTGCTATGGCAACCCTCTGAAAGGCCCTGCACATGACCAGTGACCCTGCACCCCCGACTGAAGCAGGGACCGCCTGGATACGGCGCGCGGCAGGGCCATTGTCGGTGGGCATTGGGCTTTTGCTGTTCTGGCAGCTTGCCGTCATGTTCTACGACGTGCCCCATTACGTGCTGCCAAGCCCGACGCGCATTCTGGAGGCATTGATCGAGGACTGGTCGACGCTTTTCCTGTCGCTCTGGTCCACCCTGCAGACCACATTCATCGCCCTGTTCTTTGCAGTAACGCTGGGCGTGGCGCTGGCGGTCCTGTTCACGCAATGGGACTGGCTGGAGCGCGCCATTCTGCCTTATGTGATCGTGCTGCAAGTGACGCCCGTGGTGTCCATCGCCCCCCTGATCATTATCTGGACTGGCGACATCAAAGTGTCGCTCCTGATCTGCGCCTGGCTGGTGGCGTTCTTTCCGATCCTGTCGAACACCATTCTTGGCCTCAATTCAGTGGATCACAACCTGATCGACCTTTTCGATGTCTACGGCGCGACGCGATGGCAAAAGCTGACCCTGCTGCGCCTGCCCGCCGCGATGCCGTATTTCCTGGGTGGCCTCAAGATTTCGGGCGGACTGGCGCTGATCGGCGCCATTGTCGCCGAGTTTGTCGCAGGCACCGGGGGGCAAGGCTCGGGCCTTGCATTCCGCATTCTGGAATCAGGTTATCAGCTGCGCATTCCGCGCATGTTTGCGGCGCTGATCCTGATCTCGGTCACCGGCATCCTGATCCACCTGATGACCAGCTGGATTTCCTGGGCGATTTTGCACAAATGGCACGAAAGCGCCATCAAGCGGGAAAGCTGACCATGGCCGCGCTGATCCAACTGGACAAGGTTCGAAAGACGTTCAGCAACGGTGTTCTGGCGGTGCAGGACATCACGCTTGAGATCAATAAGGGTGATTTTCTGTCACTTTTGGGTCCCTCAGGCTGCGGCAAGTCAACGGCGCTGAAGATGATCGCGGGGCTGTTGCCTGTCAGCAGCGGGCGCATCACAATCACCCCGCCCGAAGGCAAAAGCGAACAGGACCTGGGCTTTGTGTTCCAGGAACCGACGCTGCTGCCTTGGACGACGGTTTCAGAAAACGTCCGCCTGCCGCTGCGGCTCGCGGGCCTGAGCCGGGTCGAGGTCGCAGACAGGGTGCAAACCGCGCTGAGCGATGTGGGGCTGGTCGGGTTTGAAGGGTCCTATCCCCGACAGTTGTCTGGTGGCATGAAAATGCGCGTGTCCATCGCACGCGCGATGGTCACACGGCCGCGCATCCTGTTGATGGATGAACCCTTTGCGGCATTAGACGAGATCACCCGGCTCCGGCTGAATGACGATCTTCTGCGGCTGGCGGCAACACATGGGCTGACGGTGGTATTCGTCACGCATAGCGTCTTCGAATCTGTCTATCTGTCCAACCGCGTGGTGGTGCTTGCGGCCCGGCCGGGACGGATCATCGCCGACGAGGTGATCCGACACGCCTGGCCCAGGGATGAGGTATTTCGGACCTCACCCGAATACGCGTCCGAATGCAGGCGGCTGTCGATGATCCTTAAATCTTCGGCGCTTGATCAGGTCTAGGCCGCTATGTGCGGCCTATTTGCACGGCCTTGATCAATGATCCAATCCGGTTGTGATCGGGCCCGCAGAATTTGTCTGACATTTGGCTGTTGCACGACGGTCACCAGTTTGTCAGACATATCTGCATGGCGTTTCACCCTCTTCGGTGCCGCCACTACGCGACCGCCCAAGCCGACACAGGCCGGCAGGCGAACCGCCACACGTCAGCAAGGAGAAACGCATGATATCTTTTCGCAGATTGGCAGGCGCGCTGGTGACAGCCGCGCTGCTGTCCGGGCCGGTCGCTGCCCAGACAACCGTCTACAGTGTCGGTGACACGACCAGCGGCACCTACATGGATTACATGAAGACGGTCTATGCCCGCGCGGGCAACCCAGAAGTGGTGCAGCTGCCACTGACCAGCTTTGACAAGAACTTCCAGTTGAACGCCATGGCAGCCGAAAGCTGGACCCAGTCGGAAGATGGCCTGACCTGGACATTCAAGCTGCGCGACGGCCTCGTCTGGAGTGATGGCGCACCACTTGTCGCGAACGACTACATTTTTGCGATGCAGCGCGCGGCAACGACGGGCTATGACTTCGCCTGGTACTGGGGCTATGCAGGCGGCATCAAGAACTGGGGTCCGGTGACCGAAGGCAAGGCCGATGTCGCCACCCTCGGCATCCGTGCTGTCGATGACAAGACAATCGAAGTCGTTACCGAGACTCCCAAGGGCTACCTGCCGGGCGTCGTCAGCCTCTGGTATCCGGTGCCGAAACACGTCTGGGACGTGCATGGCGACGAGTATGCCGCCAATGTCGAAACGCTGGTGACATCGGGTCCTTTCATGTTGGAATCGTGGGAGAAATCCAACAACAAGATGGTTTTGGTGAAAAGCCCCACCTACACAGGCCCATGGCAGGCCATGGTCGAGCGGGTCGAAATCGACCCCTCGCTTGGCTCACCCGAAGTGGGTCTTCCGGCATTCATGGCGGGCGAGGCTGATTTTGCCTTT
>JBKJVF010000194.1:0-25759 GCA_046589965.1 Paracoccaceae bacterium | reverse complement strand
GGATGGGACCGCCGCATCCGCATCTCGGATGGGCTCCACTGCATGTGGTGGAAAAACCCGTGCACGTCCGGTGTGCATTCACTGAAGAAGGTCGGCCAGACCGCGCCAGATAAGGGTTCCACGCGAAGAGGATGAGCGCCCTCCTGCTCAATGAAACGAGACAAATTTGGAAGTACGCTGCTGTGCTGTCCAATGAAATCGGAAGATGCCGCGTCAAGGCCAATCATGACAACTGCGGGACTAAATGGCTGGTTTCTTGAAGGTTTGTTCACGGAAATTGCCATTCTGATTGATAGCTCCCAGAAACGCTTGAAATTGGGCCGTGCATCGGGCTTTTATCGGCCGAAATCAATATCGGACCAACATGTTCATAGATGTGAATGATGCACCTGCCAAGATCAAGACATCTGTGGCGGTCATCGGGGCGGGACCCGCAGGCATGTCGATGTGCCTGGAGCTTGCGCGACTTGGAATCGATACAGCTCTGCTCTGCGGGGGGACTCTCGCAAAAGACGAGGTGTCGAACGACCTTTCGCGGGCGATATCCTTTCCGCCGCACCACGTCGACCCAGTCACGCTCCAGGCCCGACGCTTTGGAGGCCTTTCCTGGTCATGGGGGGGACGCTGCGTCCCGCTCGACCCGGCCGACTTCGTACCTCGGCCCGACCGCGAGCTTCCCGGTTGGCCGGTTGACCGAGAAGAGCTCCTTTCCCAAGCATCCGAAGCCGCCAGGTTTCTTGGTATCGGTGAACCGGCATTTGACGTTCAAGATGTAAACACCTTTCCTGGCGCCTGCCTCGCCCTGGAACGGTGGTGCAGCGAAACTCAGCTCGCAAGGATCCACCATGACCAGTTCGCATCCGCTTCCGGGCCGACAGTGTATCTTGGTGCGACATGCACTCATGCGAACATCACTGAAAACGGGCGCGTTTCGAGCATCAAGGCGCGCACCGTAAATGGCCGGGACGTGCATTTCGACGCAGACTTTTATGTGCTGGCGGCGGGCGGAATCGAAACGGCGCGGCTGTTGCTTTGGTTCTTCGAGTCGCACAGCCAACGGGCCCCTGCGTGGACGGGGCGCGGCTATATGGGGCACCTTAAGGGCCAGATCGCACATGTCCGTCCAGACCCGGCGCTCTTTGAGTTTCTCGACTACCATCGGACACCATCGTGCTATGTCCGGCGACGCCTAACGCTGCCGCCCGAGGACCTTGAGAATGGCCTGCCCAACCTGAGTTTCCACCTCGACAACCGTCCGATGGCGGACCCATCGCACGGATCGCCGGGGCTTTCGCTATCGTATCTTGCATTGTCGACGCCCGGGATCGGGCCGCGTCTTGTTAACCCACCCATGCGAAAAGTGTTTCTCGATGCGCATGGGGCTGACCACAAGAAGTCGGCCCATTTCGCAAATATACTGCGCTCTCCGGCATCCGCGTTGCGTTTCGGTCTCAAGGCGCGGGCAGGGCTCAGGAGTGTGCCTGCAAAACCGGGGTTTGTCGACCTGCCTCCCGGCAAGAGCATTGGACTGAGCTTCTACGGCGAAGAACGACCTTGTTTTGATAACCGAGTATCGCTTGGCACGACGCGCGATGCCTATGGTGTACCACGCATTTCGATTCACCGAGACCTCCACGCCGACGACATCCAAGGCGCCATCCTTGCCAATCGGGTGCTGGCCTCGCGTATTGCGTCACTCCATCCGGTGGTTCCGACAGAACCGGAAAACGAACGGCTGTTTCACGAAATCGTCGCTTCAAGCGGCGACGGCTACCATCAGATCGGTCTCGCCCGAATGGGACTCACCGCAAATGAGAGCGTGACGAATCCGGACGCGCTCGTTCACGGGCTTGAAAACCTTTACGTCGCTGGCAGCGCAACTTTTCCTCGAAGTGGTCATGCCAATCCGACCTTCACCATCGTTTGTCAGGCGCTGAGACTGGCTAAGCATCTTGCCCACAAGAGCCAAAGAAACTTGCCATAGCGTCGGCTTGCGCCACGGCAGGCCTTCAGGCAGGCAGGTCTGATTGCGGCACTTGTTCGATTGACGTGAGTTTGTGAGCGCGCCGGTTGTATCTGAAAATGCTTGCAGTCGTCGGCAGCATTTTGGGCGCAAACGATAGGTAGATGGTGCGACCGGGTTTTCATTAACCGTTCGCGAAAATGATCATCGCAGTGAAGTGGCAATTGATGAAAGATAAGCTGCCAAGTCAGCCACATGTCTAGGTTGCGAGAGCGGAGAGGAAACGGCACCAGTATGCGAGTAAAATCCGCGAAAGCGGTGATTGCCGGTACGCCCGCGGTCAGGCTTGGCGCGGATCGCCCCATGTTTTGGATGTCGCGCTTCCGCGACCTGGCCTATGTCCGGGTTCCAAGACGCCATGATGTCGGGCAGAAAGTGAGAGCGGGCACCCAGGCTCTGGCTCGGGAAGGTCACATCGTGCACAAGCGGCTCACCATCCAGCGTTCGGAACCCATGAATAATTTCAGCAAAATCGTCACAAAAGCGGCGCGCTTCGGAGACCTCCAGCGTACCTTCCGCCTCGCGCCCTTTCACGAGCAGGCGCCAGTAGCCATTGTTGTCCGATCGCAACGGGAAAGCGATGGACTTTCCTGGCACAATTCCTTCCGCATACTCCCGTGCGACGATCTTGTCGCGCAACCACAGAGGAACGTGGTGGCGGATTTCCCATTGCAATCTCGCCGGAATGGTCTTTCGTAGCCAAGCCACTGCCCCCGGCTTCGCTGCATGCTCCGCCGATCCATATCCCATGACTTGAAGGGCCTTTTCGAGCAGTGGGCGACAAAAGTGGCTCTGTGAGGACTGGTGGCCCATGCCATTCGCCGCGAACACGACGACATTCGCGTCGTCTGGAACGCTGTCCAGAAAGCACCCCAAGGCCAAGTCAACAGCCCTGAAAACATCCACTAGCGCGTCCTCTGGAGTTTCTCCCTGCGCAGGCCAGAGCACATGACCTGCGCGATGGGTTTCGCCAAATGTCGCAAAGAGAAAGTCCCAGTCGTGTCGAGCAATCAGGTCGCACAAAAGCCGGCCTCGCGCGGCGGCAGAGGCGATCATGCGGTCCCGCTCGACCGCCCGCGCCTCAGGTCCCCGCGTGACTTGCGTTTCATTGCCAATCAGGTTGATCCCGTAGTCAGACGTTATACGTCGCCGCTCGGCGGAATCGCTACATTGGAAGGGTTCAATTGACGAATGGGAGCTCCATCCGAGGACCTCGATATGCCCGTCAACGGCGCCGGCAAAGGTCTGATAGGGGTCAAGCACGATGCCCTTCAGGTGGCTAAACGGTGGCTTTCGCCAGAAAGGGGTCAAATCACCGATCCATTCAGGATTCAGCGATTCAAGCCGCATGGCAGCCTGGTTCCACTGAAGCTGGAAATAGACGCCATGTTCAGACGGTTCTTTACCAGTATTGAATGTCGTACTGGGGTCACCAGCATGAAGGTTCTGATCAAGAGGGTTAAAACCTCCTTTCGTAAATATTCGGCCAAGGTTGGGCAAATGGCCAAGATTGTTCTGAATGAAGACGGAATCCGCGGAATCCAGTTGGATGACGACAAGCTTGCGCGCTGTGGACATAAAACACCCTTCTCCCGACAAAGCAGTTGTAGGATACGACCGGGATACCCAACAACAGAAACTTGGTGAACAGAACGTTGTCTGACATCAAAGCGGAACAATTGCTGGGCTGACCCGTCTATGGAATATGATCGTTTTTGCTGCGCGACTTGTCTGTGTCGGTGCGGGACAAAAACCTGCGCGTTTGGCCGGGCTTGGACAGCCAGAACGCGCCACCAGCGAGCCCTAACAGCAAACCTACGAGGCCGAACGACACGGACACCGCAAGGGCCTTTGTCGCCGGAACTCCGGAAAGGCCGAGGCTATACACAAGCGATAGTTCGCGAACGCCCCAGCTTCCGAACGAAATCGGGATCATTGCGATCAACAACGCGACAGGGACGAAAGCAAAGAAGACGTCGATCCCTTGCTCAAGTCCATAAGCGCGGCCAAGCATGGCAAAAGCTACGACACGAAAGAGATGCTGAAGGATAGCCGATATCCAGATTTGAACACGCGCGCTTGATTTGAAAAGAGCCTCGTTGACACCGGAGGCTAATGTGAACGTCTGCCTCACAAAGGGACGAGACGTCTTCCCGATGAACCGCGGACCGAACTGCGCCATAGCGCGAATGGCTGCCACCGCTGCAACCGGTACTATACTCACCAGTGCGACGATTGCGGTCTCTGGGCCTCCCCCAGTGATCTTGAAAACGAGGGGCAACCCCGCGATTAGCACCGGCACGAGCGCAACAAGTGACACTAACCGGGACACGACGACTGTGCTTACTGCCGGTCCAGCACCAATGCCAATGCTGTGCATTGCGGCCGCCCTGTAGACGTCATTCCCGACCATCCCGGGAGTGAAAAGCGAAAAGAACCGTCCGACAAAAGCCATACGAACGGACGTCCCAAGGCTTATGATATGTCCGAACGCACCAGCGACCGCGCGGAACTGATATGCATCGAGCAAGGTGATTGCGACGACAACAAGACCTGCGGCGCCAACCCAAATCCAACTGGCTCCAGATGTCACCTCTTTCACGGCGCCAAGTTCTACGAAGCTAAAAGCAAACCCGATAAGTACGAAGGTGATAGTGGCCTTCAGAGCGAATTTCATACGTTGCTTGCGTCTGGTCGCCTTATCCGCATGGCTGAGCTGCATGGAAAGTAAACCTTCAGGTTGTAGGTCGCCCTCAAGGCAGCCGACAGCCTCCTATTGGTGCGCCCTCCTTCTGTTAGCTGACCTCATCTCGCTTGTTTATCAAGTATTTTTTTGGCGGTGGACGCTGGGCAGCACTAAAGGGAATGTCCATAGCCGTACAAAACTGCCTTCAATCGGCGTCCGTGACGCTGTCAGACGAATGCGAACCAGTCTCTGTTGCCCCAGCCCCACTTGTCGATCATCCAGCGAGAAGGCCTCGACGGCATGCGACGTGCACGGCCCGAGCCTTCAGGTTTTGCCAGCACAGGTCCGCAAGATTGCGTCGCGAACCTCGCTGTCCCGGAGCTTATGATCAGTTTGTACAACGTGGGCAGAGTGCCGAGGTTGATGCTGGGGCAATCAGATGGCAAGATGCAGGCGATGCAAGACCTGTTGCTTCAGGCGGCTAGTTGGTGGCGCGCAACCCTGGCGGACAAACTGAGATAGACAACCACTAGGTGCCGGAAGTCTGATGCGAACGCGTCTCAGTTTGCCCGACACGCGTGTGGCCGACTAGGCCAAGCGATGCTTCTTCTCTACGCATTATGTAACTGCCCGCTTTTCGTGCACCAGCACGCAAAATCAGCATGCGACCGGCACGTTCGCTTTGGCGTGGCCTCGTTCTGCAGTTGCAGCGATTGACTCGCATTATGTAAATTGTCAACAATATGAGGGGATCGAACTCGTCTTAGCAGGACACTGCCGTGTTGAATGACCTTTCTGCAGTTGATCTGCGCCGCCTGATCGGCAGCAAGGCAGTCTCGCCGGTCGAGGTGATGCAGGCTTCGCTGGACAGGATCGCAGCGCTGAACCCCCTGCTGGTCGCTTTTTGCGACATGCGCCCCGAGGCTGCGATGGCAGAGGCACGGGCAGCCGAGGCCGCAGTGATGGCGGGTCACCCACTGCCGCCACTTCATGGATTGCCGATTGGCATCAAGGATATGAACGATGTTGCAGGTCTGCGAACGACCTATGGCTCGATGCTCTACAAGGACAATCTGATCGCCACGGACGAATACATCGTCGCCCATTTGAAACGCCAAGGCGCGACCGTCGTGGGCAAAACCAACATCCCCGAACTGGGGTTCGGCGCCACGTCGGCCAATCCGCTGTGGGGCACGACCTGCAATCCGCATGATCCGGCCTTTACGGCGGCTGGATCTTCCGGGGGCACGGCGGTGGCGCTGGCGTCGGGCATGGTGCCTTTGGCGATGGGGTCGGATTTCGCCGGCAGCCTGCGTACGCCGGCCGCGTTCAACGGGATCACCGGCATCCGGCCATCGGCGGGCACCGTCGCCAATGAACGCCGTGCTTTTGGGTTTTCGCCTTTCAATGTCGAAGGGCCGATGGGCCGCGAGGCAAAGGATGCACGTCTGCTGCTGGCCGCGATGGCGGGGCCGCTGCCGCTTGATCCCTTGTCGCAGCGGCGAGATCCGGGGTTTGATGCGCCCGGAACGGTCGATCTGTCACGTCTTCGCATTGCGCTGTCAGAAGACCTCGGCTTTTGCCCCATGGATAACGGTGTTCGCGCGACCTTTCGGGACAAGATGGCCCGAGTGGCGCAGTACTTTCATGCCGCAGAGGATGCCTGCCCGGATCTGAGCATGGTGGACCGGGTGCTGGCGGTGATGCGGTCACTGGAATTCGTCCATGATTTCAAGGATATCTATGATCGCGACAAGGCGTCCCTGGCAGCCAACGTGGCTTATGAAGTCGAGCGTGGGCTGACACTTGGCATCAATGATGCCGCTTGGGCAATGGGGGAACATTCCCGAATTCACCGGGCCTCGCAGGCCTTCTTTGGCCAATATGATCTGCTGTTCACGCCTGCCGCATCGGTCCCGCCGTTCCGGCATGAAGACGACTGGCCCAAAAAGATCAACGGCGCGCCGATGGCGAATTATCTGCGGTGGGAAGCGATTGCCTATGGCGTAACGCTGATGGGCAATCCGGCCGTGGTCATCCCCTGCGGCAAAGGGCCCGACGGCTTGCCCTTTGGCATTCAGATCGTGGGGCCTCTGCATTCTGACGCGCGTCTGGCCGATATCGCCGTGACGCTGGAAGCCCTGTTCGAGGCGGACGACGCTTTGCGCCGCCCCCGGATCGACCTTGCCCGGCTGATGGCTGCGGCAAGCCACAAGAAACCATGAACCCAAACCCCGACAGGAAGGATATCCGATGAAACCGACCCTCACTCTGCTGTTCACCACCGCTATTGCCATGGCTGCCGCCAGCATGGCGCAAGCTGATGCGCTTGCCGACGTAAAGGCGAAAGGCGAGCTGAAATTCGGGCTTGAGGCGCAATACCGCCCCTTCGAGTTCCGCGACGAAAACAACGAAATCGTGGGCTACGACATCGACCTTGGCAATGCATTTGCCGAAAGCCTTGGGGTCAAGGCGGTGCCGGTGGATACCAACTGGGCCACGGTTCTGGAATCGCTCTATTCGGGCGAGTTCGACATGGTTTTGGGCGGGATGACCGCCACGGAAAAGCGTTTTGCCAAGGTGAACTTCTCGGTGCCTTACATGGATGCGGCAACGGGCCTTCTGGTGGTCAAGGAGGGTGGCGCGGCTGATTTCGCGGGTCTTGCGGGCATGGCCGTGGGGGCAGGTGCGGGGACGCCGCAGATCGGGATGCTGACCGAATGCGCCACTGAAAAGGGCGTGACCTTTGACGGCGACATCCAGACCTTTGACAATGACGCACTGGCCTATGAGGCGTTGAAGACCGGGCGCGTGGCGGGCTATGCCTCGACCATCGTGTCGCTGTTGGAGGCTGCCAAGGCGAACCCGGAGCTGATGGCGATGGGCTGGAACTGCGACGGAAAGTTCGGCGGCGAGTGGACCTCTGCTGCGTTCAAGAAAGAGGATGACAGCCTGCGCGCCGCCTTTGACGCCTTTATTGGCGAGATGAAATCGTCCGGCAAGCTGGAGGAGTTGCAGGTGAAATGGCTGGGCCAATCGTTTGTGGCAACGTTGCCGGATGTAGCGCCGACTTGGTAAAAGCGGTTTAGGCGGATGGATACGGCCTTCATGGCGCAGGTTCTGTGGCGGCTTTTGCCGCCACTGGGCCTGACCATGCTCGTGTCGATCACCGCACTGATCATCGCGACGCCTCTGGGGCTTGCCCTGGGGGCGTTTCGGGCTGAGACCCGGGCAGGTCACTGGGCTGCCCGGCTGATTGACGGTTGGGTATTCGTGGTGCGCGGAACGCCCATTCTGGTGCAGATCTTTGCCGTTTATTTCCTGCTCCCAAAAACGGGGCTGGATGTGCCGCTGTTCTGGATGGGGGTCGGCGCCTTGGTGTTCAACTCCGCGGGGTATCAGATCGAGATTGGCCGCGCCGCCGTGCAATCGGTGCCCTTGGGCCAGTGGGAGGCTGCTGCGGCACTGGGCTTTGCGCGTCCAGCCACTTTGCGCCAGTTCATCCTGCCGCAGGCGGCACGGCGGATGGTGGGGCCGGTGATGAATGAACTGTCACAACTGATCAAAGCCTCGTCCGTCTTGTCGATCATCACGCTCTTTGAATTGCACAAGGCCGCGGAGGCGATCATGTCGGCGAACCTGCGGTTTTCCGAGGTGCTGTTCGTCGAGGGATTTCTGTACTTTGTCTTCATCTATGGCATCAGCCTTATCGCAGGCGTGATGGAGCGGCAGATGGCGTCCTCTGGTGGATTGGCGTCAAGCCGATGAGTTTCGATTGGGGTGCCTTTGCCGAATATGGCCCACGGATGGTGCGCGCTGCTTGGGTGACGGTGCAGGTCAGTGTGCTGTCGCTGGGCTTTGCCTGCCTTCTGGCCCCGCCCCTGACGACGGCGCGTCTGATCGGGCCATGGCCGTTGCGCTGGCTGGTGCAGGCCTTTGTCGAACTTGTGCGCGGGGTGCCGCCGCTTGTGGTGATCGCGTTGGTCTATTTCGCCCTGCCCAAGGTCGGGCTGGTTCTGTCAGGCTTCTGGACCGGGGTGGCCGCACTGACGGTTGTGGGCACGGTCTATGCGGTGGAAATCCTGCGCGCCTCGATCGAAAGTCTGGGGCGCGGGCAGTTGGAGGCGGCTTTGGCCTTGGGCTTTCCGCGCTGGCGCGCCTATCTGGAACTGCTGTTGCCGCAGGCGTTGCGCCGCATCCTGCCACCCCTGACCAATGAACTGGCCAATGTGATCAAGGCCTCGGCGCTGCTATCGGTCATATCGGTGCATGAAATCACCCAAGTCGGCAATGCGCTGATCTTCGAGACCTTTGTCGTGGTGGAAATACTGGTGCAGATGACGCTGCTATATCTGCTGATCATTGGCAGTGTGACAGTGCTGTCCCGCCGTCTGGAACGGAGCCTTGCACCATGACCCTGTTGACCCTGCGCGGTGTCGTCAAAACCTTTGGTCGCTTCACCGCCCTGAACGGCGTGGACCTTGATCTGGTGCGCGGCGAGCGGCTGGTGATCTGCGGCCCGTCTGGTTCCGGTAAATCGACCCTGATCCGCTGCATCAACCGGCTGGAAGACCCCGATGCCGGAACGATTATGGTCGAAGGCGTGGCCCCCGGCGATCTGCAGGGGCTGCGGCGGCGGGTGGGCATGGTGTTCCAGCAGTTCAATCTTTTCCCCAACCTCAGCGCCCGCGAAAACATCGCTGTGGCCCCGCGCAAGCTGTTGCGACTTGCCCGTGCCGAGGCAGACGCCCGCGCCGAGGCGCTGCTTGACCGGGTGCAACTGGGCGGGCATGCCGACAAGCTGCCCGCGCAGCTGTCGGGCGGCCAGCAGCAGCGTGTCGCGATTGCCCGCGCGTTGGCGATGGAGCCCGTTCTGATGTTATTTGACGAACCGACATCGGCGCTTGACCCCGAGATGATCCGTGAGGTTCTGGATGTGATGGTCGAGCTTGGGCAGGCGGGGATGAGCATGATCGTCGTCACCCACGAGATGGGCTTTGCGCGACGTGCCGCCGACCGTGTGGCCTTCATGGATCAGGGGCGGATCGTCGCGATGGCCCCGCCAATGGAGTTTTTCGAGGCTCCTCCGCATCCAAGGTTGGCGCGGTTTCTCGACAATATTCTGGGGCATTAGGGCATGCAGCGCGGAGACAGGGGCCGGATCGGATTTTTATGGCCCGGCGATGGGCTGAACGATGACGAGTTCTGGTCTTACCTGCCCGACGGGGTGGCCTGGCTCACCCAGCGGTACCCCGGAACCCTGCCCGATCAGCCGCTGAACCGCGCGACGTTTGAGGCCTCGGCGGGGGTGGAGCCCATGATTGCGGCTGCCCGCGTACTGGCCGAGGCGCATCCCGATGTGGTGGCCATCGGCGATCACGCTGGGTCTTTCATTCTGGGGCCGGGGCATGATCTCGCTCAGGCGGAGGCGGTAGCAGCGACTTGCGGCGCGCGGGTTGGCACAACGCCATCGACCGCCATTCTGGCTGCGCTCGCGCATCTTGGCATTGCCCGCGTGGCTGTCGCATCGCCCTATGATGCCGAGGTGACGGCGGCTGGGGTTGCTTTTCTACGCGCGGCGGGTGTCGAGGTTCTGTCGGTGCTGCAGGTCAGCCATAAGGACGAACTTGCCATAGCCGCCAGCGGGGCAGAGTTCTGGGCCGATGCGGCCCGCAGGGCAGACCGGGCGGATGCGGGGGCGGTCCTGCTCATGGGGGGTGGCCTGCGGATGGACGGGCTCATCCCGAGGCTTGAGGCAGAACTGGGTAAACCGGTGCTGACCGCACCCAGCGCCTTGGTCTGGCATGCTTGCCGGTTGCTAGGGCTGGCCGAGGAACGCCCCGCTTTGGGCTGCCTGTTCGGGACGGGCCCATCCGAAACCGCTCAGCGGGGCACCATGGCGCGGCATTTGTCACGGGGGACCAAGACCCTGTCGGTCAGCCCCTCGCCCCCCATCTTTGCCTGGGGGCAAGGGACCGAACTGTTTGACACCAACGGCCGCGCCTATCTTGATTTCGCCTGCGGGTCTGGCACTTCTGTGCTGGGCCATGCGCATCCAGCAATTTCGCGCGCCATCGCGGATCAGGCGGCCACCGGCATCTTGCACCTTGGCCCGCATTTCCAGTCCCCTGTGCAGATCGCGCTGATCGAGCGGCTGGCGGGCCTTTTGCCGCCGACGCTGTCGGTTCTGCATCCGGCCACCAATGGCACCGAGGCGACCGAGGTTGCCATCAAGGCCGTCGTTCATGCCACCGGGCGCAACCGGTTTCTGGGCTTTGCCGGGTCTTATCACGGGCGCAGCCTTGGGGCCTTGGCGATTAGCCACGAACGCGGGGCCAACAGCCGGCTAGCCCTGCCGCCCGATGTTGTCACCCATTTGGACTGGCCCGCGCCTGATGCGGACCTTGCCCAGCTGGCAACGCTCCTAGATCATGCGCTGACCAACGGCGACATCGCCGCCATCATTGTCGAGCCGGTACAGGCAACGGCGGGCATGCGCGTGCCGCCTGTGGGCTTTTTGCGACTGTTGCGACAGGCGGCCGACAGGCATGGGGTCCCGCTGATTCTGGACGAGGTCTTTACCGGATATGGCAAGACCGGGCACCTGTTCGCCTTTCAGGCTGAGAAGATCGTGCCCGATCTTCTGATCATGGCCAAGGCCGCCGGGGGTGGCATGCCGGGGGCGATGGTGGCAGGCACGCCTGGGTTGTTTCACGGCTGGCAATCCGGTGCGCAATCTTCGACCTTCCAGATGCACCCGATGGCTGCCGCTACCAGTCTTGCCATGCTGGATGTGCTGATGGCCGAGGGCCTGCCCGCCCGCGCGCCACAGATCGAGGCAGCCATGCGCGCGGCTTTTGCGCCCTTGGGTCCGCTAGTGGGGTTGGGGGCGATGCTGGGACTGCCCGTCCATGATGCCAGTGGCGCGCCGGATCAGCCGCAGACCAAGGCGATCCGCCAGCGGGCGCTGGCGGCCGGGCTGATCACTTGGGAGTGCGGTCTTGGTGGCCATGTGATCGGACTGGTGCCGCCGTTGACCGTGACTGAGGCCGAGATCGACCGCGCCGCCGCAATCCTGATCCGCGCGGTCAAGCCAGCGCGATAAGCGACATTTCGACCAGCGCGTCGTCACCGATATCCTTGACCGCCACCAGATTGCGTGCGGGCGGGGCATCGCCAAACACAGCACGAAACACCTCGTTCACCGCGGGTTTCACCGACAAATCCGTGACATAGACCCAGGCGATCATCACCTTTTCGGGGCCGGACCCTGCGGCCTCAAGGATTTTTAGGCAATGGCCCAGCGACAATTCCGCTTGCCGTTTGGCATTCGGCGGGATCAACCCCGTCGCCGGGTCACGCGGCATCTGCCCCGACACCCAGACCATCCCGCCGCCCTTGGTGGCAAGGGACACAGGCGAGGTCGAGGCGGGGACGGCATCCGTCTTCACCAGTTCGCGCATCAGCTATCCCCGCCTTTCGTTGATCGTCGTCAGATATTCGCTTAAACCCCAACGCCCGCCCTCGCGCCCGACCCCGGCAGACCCAAAACCACCGGTCGGCACATCGGCCGCCTGCACCTTGGTGGTGTTCACCCCCAGCGAGCCATAGCGCAAAGGGGCCAGTTCTGCAGCGCTGACATCACCATAAACATAGCAGACCAGCGCCTGTTCCTCGGCCTGCGCCAAAGCGAGCGCCGCGTTTCGGTCCGGCACCGAACAAAGTGACAAAAGCGGGCCAAACGCCTCTGCATGGCGCAGGGCTGCGTCATTGGGCAACACGGCGGGGGCAAAGGAAAAGGGCGAAGCTCCCGAGGCAATACCAAAGCGGGGCGCGTCACCGGCAAGCGCGGAAAGCCGGTCGATATCCCGGGCCGACCGAACCGGCCCCATGGCCACCCCGGCATCCGAGGGGCCATATGTGACGGCGGACAGACGGGCCAGAAACCGGTCACGAAACGCCGAAAACAGCGAGGCAACGACATAAATCCGGTTCTGTGCGGAACAGGCTTGTCCTGCCGCACGGATCTTGCGGGCCACGGCATCAGCGACGGCAAGGTCCAAATCAGCCCCTTCCAGCACCAGAAACGGGTTGTTGCCCCCCAGTTCCAGCACCAACCGCTTCAGCCCTGCCCCGGCCGCAATGACCCGGCCCGTGGCGGTCGATCCGGTAAAGCTGAGCACGCGAAAACGGGGGTCGCCGATCAGTCGGTGCAGCACGTCCCTGTCGGGGTGATTGACCATGGTGGCGGCCCGTGTCTGGTCCACCGCAGCAATCGCCTCGAATAAGGCCATCGCGGTCAGGTGCCCAAGAGCCGAGGGTTTCACGATGACCGGACAGCCGGCTGCGATGGCCGGCGCGATCTTGCGCACGATCCCGGCCAGTGGATCGTTATAAGGCGTGATCGCCAACGCGGGCCCGGCAGGCACGATGCGCAGACGGCGGTCAGGGCTGGCCGCAGGCTGCTCGGCCTCGGAGACGGACGTCGCACCACAGGTCAGAAAGCTGATCGCATAGTCCACCTCGTCCATCGCTTCGGCCGGGGTCTTGCCGACCTCGGCGATGATGATGGCGGCAAGATCGGCGCGGTGGTGGTCCAGTTTGGCGGCGATGGATTGCAACAGGGCGATCCGGTCAGCGGGGGCAGCAATTGCCGCACTCGCTGGGGCCAGATTATCTAGTGCTGCGCCAATCATAGTGGGGCTGTCGGGCTGCCACTGGCCGATGATCTGGCCGCTGTTGGGGGAAATCACATCCGGCATTCAGGCTGACTCCAACAGTCCCAGCGCATCGATCCGCCGCTCAATTTCGGCCATCTCGGCCTCGGGCCTACCAAAGCACAGACGCAGGTGATCGGTGTAGGGTGCGCCAAACGTTTCACCATTTAACGCGAATAGTCCGACACTCCGCAACCGCGCCAGGACGGCGTCAGGGTGGGGCAAGCGCGGGAAATGGTAGAATGAGCCTTGATTGACCGCGCAAGGCCACCCTGCCCTTGCGATGATACGGGCCGATATCGCCCGGGACTTTGAGTAGTCGACTACTGCCCGGGCACGCAGCGCGGCAAGAGCTGCCGCCTGCCCGAAACTGGGGGCCGAACTTATCAGCGTTTGATGCACGGCCACAAAGTCATCCATCCGCCTCTGATGGATCAGGCAGGCAGCGACGCGTTGACCCTGAAGGTGGTGGTTCTTGGAAAAGGAATTGATGATGACCAGCGCCGGATCGGGTTCGGTGACGGACGCCGCCCAGGCCGGGCCATCGAACACGATCTCTGAAAAGCTTTCATCCAGAACAAGCAGCGCCCCGGCATTGCGGCAGGCCTGAAGGGCACCCAACAATTCGACCGGTGTGTGAATGCGCCCGGTCGGATTGCCCGGATTGGCAAGAAGCACCGCACGCGCCCCGGTCTGACGCAGCTGGTTGGCCAAGAGACCGGGGTCCAGACGGAAGCCATCGTTAAACTCGGTCCAGACTGGCAGCGGGACATGCCCGGCCAACCGCACGATGTCGAAATAGCTGGGCCAGGCCGGACCCGGAACCAGAACGGCGGCTTCCGCGACGGGAAGCGCGCGCAGAACGGCAAAGAGCGCCAGCTTTGCCCCGGCGGTGATGCAGACCACGTGATCGGGAAGGTTCCACCTGCCAAAGAGATTCGCGCGAACCTCGGCTCGCAGAAGCGGGTCGCCTTCGGGTACGGTCAATCGCGTGCCCGAGGCAAGGCGCGCAGTGCCCATATCGGTGTCACTTGGAAACGAAGGCGTTGACAGCGATATAACGTCTTGGCCAGCCTGACGTGCAGCGTCAATCTGTTCCGCTAGGGCAAGCGTGGGCGAACGGCGCATTGCAGGTACTGCCACGAACCCATCCTCATGCTGCCCGTTTTTCATGCGTCCCTCGACCTTTGCGCCTGCACTCTCATCGTCCGGCAGCTTTCACCACCATCGCGCGCGACCCTCGAAGGTTGGCGCAAACGGCGATGTTGACGCAACGACAAAGCGGGTTCATTTTGTAAATTGTCAACATAAACGACTCAATCACAAACGCTTCTGCCTTTCCAGAAAAAACCAGCCACAGGGATGACTGAAATGACACTTTTGGACAAATCCTCCGTCAGCCGCCGCACTCTGCTCAAAGCAACAGCAGGTTCCGCCATTGCCTTGCCCTGGCTCTGGAACCGCCCTGCCTTTGCTGCCGACAACGTGGTCAATGTTCTGGCCTTCGGCGGCTATGAAGAGCCGGGCATGCTCGATGCCTTTACTGCCGAGACCGGGATCACCGTCAACCTGAAGATCCATGACGGTTCTGACGAAGAGATGGTGGCGCTGGTCAAGACCTCTGCCCCCGGCACCTTTGACATCATGACGCCAACCTCTTCTTTCATTCCGAAGGCAGCAGCCGAAGGCGTGCTGATGGCGCTGAATGATGCTGACTATCCGTTGGCCGACTATTTCCCGATCATCGCCAACTGGGCACCGACCATGATGGACGGCAAGCGCTATGCCATCGTGAACCGCTTTGGCTATTACGGGATCACGTACAACCACACCAAGTACAGCGAGGAAGATGCGTCGTCCTGGGCGCTGCTCTTCGACGAAAAGGTCAAGGGCAAGGTGGCGCTGTTTGACTGGTACCTGCCCAACATGGGCTGCCTGTCCAAGTACAACGGCAATGCCAATCCCTATGATCTGGATGCAGCGACCTTTGGCAAGTTGGGCGAAACCCTGACAACGCTGCGCCCGCAGGTCGGCATGGTCGGTGGCACCAGCCAGGTGCAACAGGCGCTGGCAGGCGGCACCTTCGATCTGGCGATTGCCGGCGAATGGGTGCAGGCGGGCATGTTCGATTCCGGCCTGCCGTTCAAGGCGGTGGTTCCAAAAGAAGGCGGCGTGACCTGGGATCAGGCGCCCTGCATCGCCGCCAACACCCCGCGCCCGGAAAATGCGGTCAAGTTCCTGCAATACATCTCGGGGCCGGTCTTCCAGTCGAAACTCGCGGTGGCCAAGACCTATTATTCGATGGTGCCGAACAAGACGGCGGCAGAGGCTTTGCCGATGGACAAGCGCGAGCTTTTGAACCTTGCCGATTTGGACAAGTTCGACAAGGTGTTCATGGGCAACCTGTCACCGCGCAAGATGCCCGACAATGATGCTGACTGGCTGGCCGGGTGGGAAAACTTCAAGAACACCTGAGGTCTTGGTCTTGCTACAGTCTCGCTGTGCCCGCGTCCCGGGCACACCGTTTTTCAGGTGACAGAATGCCGATCATAGACTGCGCCCAGACCATCGAGCCGCACTTTCACTGGGAAAGCCATTCCTTTGTCAGTCAGGACCCCGGCCGTGGCGACGAGTTTCAGGAATACGGGCTGAAATGGCGGGGTGAGGGGTTCACCTTCGTCTCTGCCCCCGGCTGGCGCATCGCGGGGGCTTCACGGCTGGATGATCATCCGCTGGACCACGTAGCGGGTGTGGCGTCCGTCGTCGACGCGACCGGCCCCCGCATCGGCCCCGATGATCTGCGCGCGCATCTGGCCAACCCTGCCCGGCGCAAGATCCTGATCCTGCGCACCGGCCATGCCGACCGGTTCTGCAACGGATTTCTGGCCTATTGGCGCGACGTGCCGGTTTTTGCGCCCGCCTGTGCGGCCCTGATCGCGGCAGCAGGCTATGCCCATGTCATTCTGGATATCCCCTGCAATCACCTGCCACCGCGCCGACCGCTGTTTGACCAGAACGTGCCGAACCCGAACTTTGCCTTTCGCGCGGCACTGCATGCCGCAGGCCTGCTTGTTACCGAAAACGCCCGCAATCTGACTGCCATCGCACAGGCCGAGGTGTTTGCCCTGTCCTTGCCCCTTGCCATTCCACGCGCCACCACATCGCCCTGCCGCCCGGTCATGTTCACTGAATGGCCGAAAGACAACCCACGGATGCTGGATGTCTCGACCCCGATGTTCAACCATTGGCGCTGGTACATTGATGTCGAGGATGGCCCAGCAAGCCACCACGGAGCAGACCGGGACGAGGTGCATTTCACCCTGCGCGGCCATGGCTTTACCCATTGCGACGCGCCACGTCACATGCGCCGGGATGGGTTGACGATCCAAGCTTTGCCAGGCGAAGGGCTTGAAGTCTTTACCGGCACGACAAAGATCATCGACCTGTCTGACCTGCCCTTGCCCACCGCGATCACCGCAGAATTGCTGGCGGGGCGTGCAGGCGTGATCCGGCCGGGCGACATGGTTGTGCTGCGGTCGGACCTGACCAACCGGATGGGCTATGAAAGCCGGACCTGGCACCTTGCCGCCCCCAATCTGGAGGTGGCCGCCGCCGACTGGTTGTTGGATCAGGGCCCCAAGGCCATCGTGCTGGACTTTCCGCAAGACAAGGTGGCGCGCGAGATGCCATTGCGCCACGTGTTCAACCACGAATTCGTCGCCCACCATGCGGTCTTCAATCGCAACGTGCCCTTTGTCGAGGATCTGCGCGACATCGGCCTATGGGGGTCGGATCGCCCCTACCTCTGGGCCATTCCGCTGCGCACCAACTGCATCGACGGCGCGATGATGCGGACCATTCTGGTCGACTGGTGATGCCCCGCCCGCCGGTCGCAAATCTGTGGCAAGGGATCCTGCCCGCCGTGTTCCTGATGGCGGCGTTCTTTCTGCTGCCCATCCTTTACACGCTTGGCCTCTCGTTGACGTCCGAGACCGCGCCGGGCCTGACACTGGCCAATTACCAAAGTTTTCTGACCGAGGCGCGGCTGACCGATGCCCTCCTGCGGTCGCTCATCCTTGCGGCGTCGGTGGTGGCGATTGCGACGGTGATCGCCTGGCCCTTGGCTTGGTTCCTCGCCTTTGTGGTCGGCCCGCGCCGCCGGATGCTGCTTTTGTTCATCCTGATCGCGCCATTCTGGACCAGCTTCACCATTCGTGCCTTTTCCTGGCAGATGGTGCTGGCGGATTCCGGTGTGCTGGCGGCTGGGATGGGCTGGGTCACAGGCACGCCGATCGCCTTGGGGTTCCTTTACACCCTCAGCGCTTCGGTTTTTGGCCTGTCGCTGTTCGGGGTCATGCTGATGACGCTGATGCTGTTTTCCACCATGGTCACCATCGACCGCCGTCTGATCGAGGCAAATGCCGTCCTTGGCGGAAATGGCTGGACCGCGTTCCGCGAGGTGGTGTTGCCCCTGGCAATGCCGGGCTGGATCATCGGGGCCGCCCTGACCTTCATCATTGCCATCGGGGATTATGCGGTTCCCGCCCTTCTGGGCGGCGGGTTCAAGCCGGTGCTGGCACAGGTCATGCTGTCGGTGCTGAAGGGCACCTATGATCTGCCGATGGCGGCCACCTTTGCCTCGATCCTTGTGCTGGTGATCCTGATCGCCGTGCTGCCGGTGCTTATGGTGCTGCGTGGCACGAGGCTTCAGGGCTAGGCATCATGCACAACCGTCTGCTTGCCCTGATGTTCTGGCTGACTACCGCGATCATCTATCTGCCGATCCTCACGATGATGGTGTTTTCCTTTTCATCGGCGCGCTATCAAATCCTGCCGTTTCAAGACTTTACGACCGAATGGTATGCTCGCGTCTTTACCGACGGGCAATACACCGCGGGCTTTGTGAATTCGGTTCTGCTGGCCGGGCTCGTCAGCCTCGCGGCCACGCTGATCGGCTTTGCTTGCGCCTATTCGCTGGTGAACGCGCGGTTTCCTGGCAAGACGGCGGTCACCCTGTTCGTGCTGGCCCCGCTGGCGGTGCCGTTGCTGCTTGTCGGCATCGCGCTACGGATCTGGACCGGAACGCTGGGGCTGCAACCTTCGCTGCCGATCGCAGGGATCGGGCAGGTGCTTTACGTGCTGCCGCTGGCGGTGCTGAACCTCCGCAACCGGCTGGCACAAATCCCCAAAAGTCATGAAGAGGCCGCCTGGGCGCTTGGCGCATCCCGTCTGCGCGCCATTGTCGGGATTGTCGTGCCCGCCTGCCGCACATCGCTGATTGCCACCTTTATCCTGTGCTTTATCTTTGCCTTTGATGAGTTTGTCATCGCCTATTTCCTGACGAACTTTTCGATCACTCTGCCGATCAAGATCTGGACCACCCTTGTCACCGGATTTGACCCCACGATCAACGCGCTAGGCACCATGGTCTTTGCGTTCTCGCTGTTGCTGGGGGTCACCGCACAATGGCTGCTCATGCGAAAGGAGCCGCGATGATGCGGGCGAAATCGGTCACCCTGACAGGGCTGTCCAAGCATTACGGCCCGGTGCAGGCGGTTCATCCGCTGGACCTGCAGGTCAAGGCGGGTGAGTTTCTGACCCTGCTTGGCCCCTCGGGCTGTGGCAAGACGACCGTGCTGCGCATGATTGCCGGGCTGGAGGGGGCCAGCACCGGGCAGATCATGGTCGGGGATGACGATGTAACCTCACGCCCGCCGAACCGGCGTGACACCTCGATCATGTTTCAGGATTACGCGCTGTTCCCGCACAAGTCGGTGGCCGAAAACATCGGCTATGGCCTGAAAATGAAGGGCGTGACCCCTGCTGTGCGACAGGGGGCCGTTGACGATTGGCTGTCCCGTATCGGCCTTGCGGGCTATGGCGCGCGCCTGCCACAGGCTTTGTCCGGCGGGCAAAGGCAACGGGTGGCGCTGGCCCGTGCGCTGATCCTTGAACCCGGTGTGCTGCTGCTGGACGAACCCCTGGGCGCGCTGGATGCAAGCTTGCGCCGCAGCTTGCAGGTGGAACTGCGCCGGTTGCACCGCGATGTCGGGCTGACCTTCATCGCCGTGACCCACGACCAAGAGGAGGCCATCACCATGTCCGACCGGATCGCTGTCATGCGCGATGGCCGGATCGAACAGATCGGCACGCCACAAGACATTTACGATCACCCGCGTTCGGCCTTTGTGGCGACATTCCTGGGACGGTGCGCGCTGATCGACGGGCAAGTCGGCGGCAAATCAGATGGACTGACCCGCGTGGAAACCGCGGCCCTTGGCCCGGTTTTCGCCGCCGGAGATGCCGCGTCGTCTGTCCATGTCCGGCTTTCCTTGCGCCCCGAGGCAGTGCAGATCGCTGGCGCGGGAGAGATTGAGGTGACGGATGCCATGTTCACCGGCAGTGCCATGCGGCTGACCCTGCGCTGCCCCGATGGCACCCTGATCGAGGCCGACCTGCCGCGCGGTGCCGCCGTGCCAGCGCCCGGCGCAAAGGTCGGTTGTACAATCATTCCCGGTGCCGCGACGGTCCTTACCGAATGATCCCGCCTGAGCGTACCTTGGCCCTGACCGCCGCACATGAAAGCACAGCGGCCAACACCTTCCGGCTGGTCCCCGATCCGCCGGTCTTTGTGCGCGGCGAGGGGCCTTACCTCTATACCGCCGATGGCACCGCCTTCCTTGACCTCGTCTGCGGTTCGGCGACAACCAACCTTGGCCACGGCCACCTCGCCCACAAGGTGGCAATCACCGAGGCAGTGGAAACCGGCATCCTGCACACCGGCACGCGGCTGCCCTCACCCTTTCGGGCGGCGCTTTATGACCGGCTGATGGGCATCCTGCCCCCCGGTCTGACTCGTGTACAACTGGTCAACTCGGGGGCCGAAGCGGTTGAGGCCGCGATCAAGGCGGCCCAGTTTGCCACCGGGCGGCGACGGCTTGTGGCGTTTGACGGCGGCTATCACGGGCGGACACTGGGGGCGCTGTCGCTGACCTCGGGTGACCGCATCCGCGCGCCGTTCCATTTGTTGACGGACAGTATCGACATCCTGCCCTATCCCGATGGCGCCATAACCACGGATCACGCACTTGCCGCAGCGGCCGCCTTGCTGAAACAGCGCGCCGCTGAGAACGATCTTCCGGCGCTGATGCTGGTTGAGGCTGTGCAGGCTGTCTCGGGCCTGATCACGCCAGACGCCGGCTTTCTGCGCGGCTTGTCAGCCCTGTGCCAGCAACACGACGTGCCACTTGCACTGGATGAAATCTGGAACGGCATCGGTCGCACCGGGCGCTGGTTCGGTTTCGACGCCGCCGGGATCACGCCGGATATCGTTGTCATGGGCAAGGGGCTGTCTGGGGGCCTGCCTTTGGCGGCAGTTGCAGCGGGCGAGCGGTTTTTGGGCCACTGGCCCCCCGGCATGCATACCAGCACCTTTCAGGGCAACCCCTTGGCCTGCGCCATGGCCGTGGCAACCATCGACACCATCCGCGCAGAAAACCTGCTGGATCATGTCGCTGGCATTGCGGCGGACTTGGCCGGGCAGTTGCTGACACTGGTGGGCATGCACGGTGTATCGGCGGTTCGCGTTGCGGGCGCACAGGCAGCCATTGCGTTCTGCGATAGAGCGGGCCAGCCCGATCCCACACGGTCGTCCGTTCTGCAACGGCGTCTGCTGGATCAGCAGATATTGGTCTATGGCGGCGGGCGACACGGCGACTGCATCATGCTGGTCCCTCCTCTCAACCTCTCGCGCGACCTGCTCGGCAATGCCCTGAGCCGCCTTGCCAGCCAGATCGAACAGACCGCCTGGCCGGACCCTTGGGGCGCAGGGCAGACCATGCTATGGAAAAGTCGATTTGAAAAATGAGTGCCCAGTGAACAATCTTCAGCCGCACGCCAACGGAGCCAGCATCGCCTTGCCAAGGACGTTGTCTGCCCATCTGGTCGAACATCTGCGCCGTCGGATCATCACGGGCGAATACCGGCCCGGGCAAGCCCTGCGTGAACAGGATATCGAGCGGGAGTTTGGCTCGTCCCGCGGGCCGGTCCGCGAAAGCCTGCGCATGCTGCTGCAAGGCGGTCTGGTGGAATATGCCGAACGGCGCGGCTTTCGGGTGCGCACCTATACCGTGGCCGATGTCGAACATCTGTATGACCTGCGCGCCAGCCTGGAAGGGCTGGTCATCGCCTCGCTGGCGGGCAAGCCCCTGGCCGCGATGGTCACCGATCTGCACGCCAGCAACCGCCGGATGGAAGCCTGTTTTGCCGCAAACGATATCGAGCACTACTTTGCCGAGAACCAAGTGTTCCACGACCGCATCATCGCTGAAACCGGCAACCGCCCGATTGCCGAGGTGATGGTCTATGTGAACGAGGTCTCATTGCCCGTTCGTTACCTCGTTCTCAGCAAAGCCTTGATGACCCGCCGGTCGCTGACCTACCACGAGCACATTGCCAGCTATCTTGAAAAGGGTGATCTGGTGGCCGCACGGCGCGAAACCGAAGAGCATATTCTGGTCAACAAAGCCGCAGCTGCCGAGTTGTACCGGGCCTAACTTCACTCACGTTAAGCGTCGAGGCCTCAGAGCATGACGGCATGCTGCGGCGCGCTTTAGCCGCAGCAATGTGTCCTTGTCCGAAGATCTATCCATTCCAAGTGTCAGCCCACAGCAAAAAATCATGGTCCTGTGGGTCCTGAATGTGGGCGATGTGCAGCTACGAGCGCTCGGCGCCAAGACCCTCGAAGCCCCGCGAGAGATCTTAATTTCTGACCCAGACGCCTTCGACACGGACGCAAACCGGCTCACCACAGTGAAAGCGGTAATAGGTCAGTTCGTTCTGTTGGACTCGGTGCGCCCTGGCTTGGGCGTATAGGTCCAGCGCGGTCTGGAATCGGGTCGCGACATGTGCATCGACGCAAAGTTCCTGACGTGGGGCAACCAGCATGTCTTTCATGGGTCGGCCGCGGCCAAAGCAGTTTGCCGGGATACGGATTGGCAGAGCGTCGGGATGCTTTTTGATGAAGTCGGCATCAAGATGAAGCTTGTCGATCCACTTGACGCGCACCATGGATCCCGCCGATGTGCGAATTTCGTCGCGAAGGCGCAAAGCCTCGATGGGCAGATCACCAAAGGCAGTCCCGACACGGTTTTTTCCGCCAAAGCCGGGGATGTTCCACACAACGGGGCCGGGTGCTTCGTCCGGCCCGGATGGATCGGGATCAAGGCATTCACCTGTGACCGCCGTCATGACGGACCGAAGTAGTCTCTCTTCAAAACTGAAATTCGAAGTCAATTCCACATTCATGACCAAACCCACTATGAACAAAACACCCGAGATAATCCAAGTCTTGCCCCGCTGACGGGCATCCGGATTTTTCCGCAGCCCCGGCACTTTGCCGCGACGTGCACATCAAACCCATATGCCTCGATGCAGTTCCGTGGAAAAAGGCCGCGTGAGGGGAATTCACGCGGCCGGTACTCGTTCAACGACGGTTCACTGAAGACACTTTGTCACTTTAACCATGAGGCATCGTTACTTTGCTAATGTAACATTAGCAACAATAATGCGCCCCCTGTGCGGAAACAGTTTGTTCCAGTGGCGCAACAGCATGTTGCCGTCACAAAACTTCAAGTCGACGCACCGGTGACATGGTCGGTGACCAGTCGCGAGCGGGTGTTGGTGCGGCGCTGAAAGCCGATGCCGTATGAGAGCAGATCGTCGGCTCCAAGCGCGATTTTCCGGGCAGCTTAAAATTTGATTGCAGGCACAAGGCCAAAGACCTCGGCTGCCGATTTGCCTGAGGCAAAGCCGCTGATCCAGTCTGCCTCACGCACAAGCTTTGCCTCAGCGTCACCAATGCGGGCGCGTACGAACATAGGCGACAGCGCAACCAGCCCGTCGTCGTCCCCAATCACCAGGTCGCCGGGCGAGACGCGGCAGCCACCGATCACGACCGGCAGGTTGACCGCGCCCTGATCCGCGCCGGTCGGGCCGCGCGGGGTGATCCAGCGCGAAAAAACCGAGAAATCATCCCAGCCGCCAAGTGTGGCGGCATCGCGCACCGCCCCGTCGCAGACCAATCCGGCAACGCCCTTCTGGCGCAGAAAGCCAGACAGGATATCGCCAATCATGGCGGTATCGCGGTGGCCCGCCGCATCGATCATCAGCACTTGCCCCGGCAAGATCACATCCAGGGCGTGCAGAACCGCGCCGAAGTCGGGCGCGTTGCACCGCACGGTAACGGCCTGACCGAACAGGCGGGGCTGCATGCCCGCCGGGCGAAGCGGGCGAATTGCAGGGTCGATCTGGCCTGCGTCGCGGCCAAGGTCAACGGCAACTGCGACCGGAACCGGGGCCCAGCGGGCGATTTCAGCCGCAGTCAGATCAGAGTTGGGCGGGGTGTACATGGTGACGGGCATGGGGGCCTCTGGTTCAAGACAAAAGGTGGGTGTGCAATGCTTTTCCGAGCGCAGCAATCCCGGTCCGGATGTTTTCCAATGACTGGGCAGAGTAGTTAAGCCGGGCGTAATTGGGGCGCGGGGTCAGGGGAAAAAAGCTGGCTCCGGGCACATAGGCCACGCGGGCCTGCGGCAGGGCCACATCGCGCATGAAGGCGGTGGCGTCAAAGCCATCAGGAAAGGTGGCCCAGGTGAAAAGGCCACCTTCGGGATCGGTCACGGTGATCTCTTGCGGGAAATGCCGACGGATAGAGTCCAGCATCGTCTCTTTCTTGGCGGCATAGGCGGTGCGCAAGGTCGCGATATGGGCGTCAAGATCGTGGCGATCCAGAAACAGGCTGGCTGCCGCCATGTTGAGCGTCGAGGTCTGGGTATCAGCGGCGACCTTGAGCAGGCCCATACGCGCGATCAGATCAGCCGAGGCCACGGCCCAGCCAATCCTCAGCGCAGGAACCAGCACTTTGGAAAAGCTGCCAAGGTGGATGACCCGCCCTTGCGTATCCAGTGATTTGAGGGTCGGCAGATTCTGCCCGGAAAACCGGATGTGCCGGTATGGAGTGTCTTCCAGCACGACCAGATCATGCTCGTTTGCCAGCGCAATCAACTGTTTGCGGCGCGCCAGCGACAGGGTCGCGCCGGTAGGGTTCTGAAAATCGGGAACTGTATAGATCATCCGGGCGCGAGGGTTGGCCTGAAGAACCGTTTCAAGATGTTCTGTCTGCATCCCGTCTGCATCCACGGGCACCACGGCATAGCGCGGCTGGCTGGGTTCAAACGCGATCAGCGCGCCCAGAAAGGTGGGATCTTCGGTGATGATCACATCGCCCGGATCAATCAGCATCCGCGCTGCAAAATCGAGGCCCTGCTGCGAGCCTTGCAGGATCAGAACACCATCGCCGGTGCACGGCGTGCCATCGCGTGTCATCAGTTCGGCGATCTGGTCGCGCAGGCGCGGCAAGCCGTTGGAGGGCGCATATTGCAACGTGGCGCCACCGGGGCTGCGGATGACATCGTGGAAAATAGCGTCAAGCTTATCTGCGGGAAACAGTGTCGCGTCGGGATACCCGCCGCCAAACGAGATGATCGACGGATCAGCCCCAAGCGCCAGCAATTCGCCAATAGCCGATGGCCGAACCTTTGCCATACGTTCTGCGTATCTGAATGTCATCGAAGCGTTGTCCTGATGCCTGGAAATTGCAGGTGACACGCATGCAGCGCGCGTTACAAGCGGTGGCTGCATTTTCAAAGTACCGTGCTGCGGTACGGATGCGAACTGGTCTGTGTTTGATCAAACCGCTCGGACCGAAAGGCGTTAAGAGCTGACGTTACTGGGCACGAACAGCGACGCGTTCGGCCTTGAAGGCTTGGGGCTTCAAAGTGCGCCCTAGACTTAACTTGCTGTGCGGAGTTCTTTCTTACGCCGCGACATCGCCTTACGTTCCTGCTGCGCCACCAGCGCCATGATCCCGACGGTCAGATCATTGGCCTCCGGCATGTCCACCGCCACAAATCGCACCCCGCTGTCGCGCAGAGCCAACAGGCACGCCGCGTTTCGGCTGAGCCGGTCCAGATTGGCGATCACCAGCGTCGCGCTGGTGACCTTGGCGTGGCGTAGTGCTTTGGCCGGTTCTGGCCGATCCGCCTTGCACCCGCTCTCGATCGGTAAACTGCGCCAGCACCTCGGCACCACGCGATGCGGCGAAGTCCCTGATGGTTTTGCGCTTCGCTTCGAGGCCAAGCCCGCTTGCCCCCTGTCGCGCCGTCGAAACCCGCTCGTAGGCCACGAACCTAGGTGAAGCTGCTGCCGCCGCCATATCCCCACCCCTTTACACTTCTGCCTAACGTTCGTTGCGCAGATGTGTACTTTTGGAGT
>JBKJVF010000094.1:0-37956 GCA_046589965.1 Paracoccaceae bacterium | reverse complement strand
CGGCGGCATGCTGAACGACAGCGCGATGGAGGCCGAGACGCGCAAGATCATGAAGCGTCTCAACCCCAACTTCCGCAAGTTCAACGTGCCCGTCAGCGCGTTGTCCGTCGGACAGCGCCAGTCCGTCGCCAACCCCCGTGCGGTCTATTTCAACGCCAAGATCCTAATCATGGACGAACCAACGGCAGCGCTTGGTCCGCAGGAAACCCAAATGGTGGCGGAACTAATCAAGGAACTGAAGGCCCATGGCTTGGGCATCTTCCTGATCGAGCACGACATTCACAATGTCATGAAGCTGTGCGACCGGGCATCCGTGATGAAAAACGGCCAGTTGGTCGGCACAGTCAACGTCGACGAAGTCACCGACGAAGACATCCTGGGAATGATCATTCTGGGCAAGAAACCTGCCAAGGCAGCGTGATGTATATCGGGCTGGATCTTGGTACATCGGGGCTGAAGGGCGTCCTGATTAATGATGCGCAGCGCGTGCTGGCCGATGCGACGGCCCCGCTGACCGTTTCGCGACCCCATGACGGGTGGAGCGAACAAAGCCCGGCAGACTGGATCGCCGCCGCCGAGAGCGTACTGGACCAACTTGCGCCCCATGGCCTTGGTGCGGTCCGGAGCATCGGGCTTTCTGGCCAGATGCATGGCGCGACGCTGCTGGACGCGGCCGACGAGGTACTGCGTCCCTGCATGCTGTGGAACGATACCCGCGCGCATGAGGAAGCGGCCGAGATGGACGCCGATCCGATGTATCGCCGCATCATCGGTAACATCGTGTTTCCCGGCTTTACGGCGCCCAAGGTGGCTTGGGTTCAAAAGCACGAACCCCGCATTTGGGAAAAGATTGCCAAGATCCTGCTGCCAAAGGACTATTTGCGCCTGTGGCTGACCGGCGATCACGTCGGTGACATGTCGGATGCCTCTGGCACGGCGTGGTTCAATAATGGGCGCCGGGACTGGTCCGATGACCTTTTGACGGCAAACGGCTTCAGCCGGGCGCACATGCCCCGCCTGGTCGAAGGGTCCGCCCCCTCGGGGCAGTTGCGCGATGCATTGGCGGCCCGCTGGGGCCTGCCAAAGGGGATCGTGATTGCAGGTGGTGGTGGCGACAATGCAGCCTCCGGCGTAGGTGTGGGCGTCGTCCGCGCCGGTGAGGCCTTTGCCTCGATCGGCACGTCGGGTGTCCTTTTCGCGGCAAATGACGGCTATCAGCCGGACCCTGCCACCGCCGTCCACACCTTTTGCCATGCCTTGCCGAACACGTGGCACCAGATGGGTGTGATCCTGGCCGCGACCGATGCACTGAACTGGTATGCAGCTTTGGTGGGCGAGGATGCCGCAAGCCTGACTGGATCGCTCGGCCCCCTGCAAGCCCCGCGCAAGACAGTGTTCCTGCCCTATCTCGGCGGTGAGCGGACCCCGATCAATTCGCCAACCATGCGGGGCGCCTTCATTGGACTTGAACATGCCACAGATCGACACGCCGCCACGCGTGCCGTGCTGGAGGGTGTGACCTTTGCCTTTCGCGACTGCCGCGACGTGCTGGCGGCGACGGGGACAAAGTTGCAGACCTTGCTGGCGGTCGGCGGTGGCTCGCGGTCCGATTACTGGCTGCAAGCGATCGCGACCGCACTCGGCGTGCCCGTGCAGGTCCCGGTTTCCGGCGACTTTGGCGGGGCCTTTGGCGCGGCACGACTGGCGATCATGGCCGCCACCGGCGCCGGGTCCGAGATCGCGACCATGCCCAAGATCGCCCGCGTGATCCAACCCGACCCGGCACTAGCCGATGCATTCGACGCGGGACACGCCCGCTTCCGCGCCGCCCAATCAGCAATCAGAGGCCTGAAATGACCGATTTCTTCAAAGGCATCCCCTCAATCAAGTTCGAAGGCGCATCGTCGACCAACGAATTCGCCTTTCGGCATTACAACCCGGATGAGGTGATCCTTGGCAAACGGATGGAAGATCATCTGCGCTTTGCCGTCGCCTATTGGCACAGCTTTGCCTGGCCAGGCGGTGACCCGTTCGGCGGTCAGACGTTTGAACGCCCCTGGTTTGGCGACACCATGGCGCTGGCCCGGCTCAAGGCCGACGTGGCATTCGAGATGTTCGATATCCTGGGTCAGCCGTTCTATTGCTTTCACGACGCCGACATGCGCCCCGAAGGTAAGACTTTTGCCGAGTCAAAGCGCAACCTCGACGAAATGGTCGAATACATCGCCGAAAAGCAGACACGCCATAAGGCGAAACTGCTGTGGGGCACGTCGAACCTGTTCAGTCATCGCCGCTGGATGAGCGGTGCCGCGACGAACCCCGACCCGGACGTCTACGCCTATGCCGCCGCCACCGTGAAGGCGAACATGGATGCCACAATGCGCCTTGGCGGCCAGAACTACGTCCTCTGGGGCGGGCGTGAAGGGTACGAAACGCTGCTGAATACCGACCTCAAGGCCGAGCGCGCCCATGCGGGCCGGTTCCTGCAACAGGTCGTCGAATACAAGCACAAGATCGGGTTCAAAGGGGCGATTTTGATCGAACCAAAACCCCAGGAACCGTCCAAGCACCAGTACGACTACGACGTCGCGACGGTCTATGGCTTCCTCAAGGACTTCGGACTGGAAAAAGAGGTCCAGACCAACATCGAACAGGGCCATGCCATTCTGGCCGGGCATTCGTTCGAACACGAGATCGGGCTGGCAGCGGCGTTGGGCATCTTTGGCTCCATCGACATGAACCGGAACGACTATCAGTCCGGCTGGGACACCGATCAGTTTCCGAACAACCACGCCGAAAAGGCCGTGGCGTTCTACGAAATCCTCAAGGCAGGCGGCTTTACCACCGGTGGCGTCAACTTCGACGCCAAGATCCGGCGGCAGTCGCTGGATCCCGAGGATCTGATCCTCGCCCATGTCGGCGGCATGGACACCTGCGCCCGCGCGCTGAAGGCCGCCGCCGCCCTGATGCAGTCGGGCGAAATGGAGGCCGCGATCAAGGGCCGCTATGCCGGGTGGAGCGATCCCAAGGCGCAGGCGATGCTGAAAGGCAGCCTTGAAGACGCCGCCGGAAGAGTCACCACCGAGGGGCTGGAGCCGCAACCAAAATCCGGGCGGCAAGAGCGGCTGGAAAATCTCTGGAACCGCTACGTCTGATGGATCGGGTTGACCGTATCCTTGCCCTCCCGCCGTTCAATCTGGATGACGACGGGCGGGCATGGGTGCGTTCAACCCTGCAAGGCATGACTGAAGCCGCCAAGGTGCGGCAGCTTTTTGTCCACATCTGCTTTGGCACCGGGCCTGAGGTTGTCGCGCGCATGGCAACCCTTGCCCCCGCCGGGATCACCAAGTTCTTCGGAAGTGACGGCGCGGCGGAACTTGATACGCTTGATGCCCTGCGTGCCGGGGCGTCGATCCCCTATCTGATCAGCGCCGACCTGGAAGGTTCGCGCATGAGCCTTCCTTTCGGGGTCGAGGTGCCCAATCCTCTGGCGCTGGCGGCGGTTAATGATGTGCAGGCCTCGCACCGCATCGCCGAGATGATGGCGACCGAGGCGCGGGCGGTCGGCATCAACTGGTCCTTTACCCCTGTGATGGACATCAACGCCGCCTTTCGTTCAGCCATCGTGGCGACGCGTGGGCTTGGCGCGGATCCTGCGCGGATCCGGCGGCACGCGTTGGCCCATATCGCAGGCCTGCAGGCGAACGGCGTTGCGGCCACCGCCAAGCATTGGCCGGGCGAAGGTCATGATGACCGCGATCAGCATTTGGTGACGACGATCATCCCCCTGACGATTGCCCAATGGGAAGAAACCCATGGCGCCCTTTACCGTGCGGCCATTGAGGCCGGGGTAATGTCGGTCATGTCCGCGCATATCGCCTTTCCGGCCTATGTGCTGGCGCAGGATCCTGATGCCGGGCTGGAGGCGTACCGGCCGGCCTCGACCTCAGCGCTGTTGAACGGGGATCTGCTGCGCGGCAAGCTTGAATTCAATGGCTTGATCGTGTCGGACGCGACTCCAATGGCCGGTCTCGGTGCTTGGGCGCATCGCGACATCGCATTGCCCGAAGTGGTGGCAAGCGGGTGCGATATCATCCTTTTCTCGGACGAACCCGAAGCCGACATTGAAAGGATTGAGCGCGCCTTGGCCGATGGCCGCCTGACCCGCGACCGCCTGGACGAGGCGATGATCCGTATCTTGGGTTTGAAAGCGACTCTGTCCCTGCACAAAACGGGCCATGAGCCTGCCAACCGCCCCCATCTTTTCAATGCTGCAACCGCCGCCGAGGCCTCCGCTATCACCGCCCGCGCCCCGACGCTGGTCAAGGATGTCCGGCATGTCTTGCCACTGTCGCCCGACCGCCACCGCCGCGTTCTGGTCTATTCCACCGGAATCATCACGCCGCTGCATGGCGAGGGTCAGCCCATGGCGCTGATCGAGATGCTGCGGGCCGAGGGATTTGACATCACGGTCCACGCGCCAGAGGCAAAGTCCGACCCGCGTGATTTCGACCTCGTACTTTACCTGATGGGCGAAGAGACTTTGCTGACCCGTGGCCGCATTTTCCTCGATTGGAACCGCCTGACTGGGGGCATGTTCGGCGCCATGCAGCGGCATTGGCATCAGGTGCCGACGGCGCTGATTTCGTTTGGGTATCCCTATTACCTTTACGATGCGCCGCGCCTGCCTTGCGTCGTCAATGCGTATTGCACGATGGACAGCATGCAGCGCGCCACGCTGGATTGCCTGATGGGTCGCGCGCCGTTCCTTGGCACATCCCCCGTCGATCCGTTCTGTGGGCTGCCGGATGCGCGGTTCTAGCGCCGCGACCGCTCGTCCAGTTCGGCATTGATAGCGCCCCCCAAAAGCACTGCCCAGACGCTGAGGTAAAGCCAGGTCATCAGGATGATCACCGCCCCGATGGAGCCGTAAATCCTGTTGTAACTGTTGAAGTTTGACAAATAGATGGAAAATCCGATCGACACGCCCGACCACGCCATGGCCGCAACCAGCACCCCGACCGTGATCAACGGCGTCCGGAATCCGCCCGGCACGTTGGGTCCGAACCGGTACAGGATCGACAGGCAGGTCAGCACCAGCAGGAACATTGCGCCCCAGGGCAAGACCTTGGTCACCCAGGCTCCGAACGTGCCGAGCGTTACGTAAGACAAGAGGATCGGCACCACCACCACCGTGACCAGCGCCACCATCAGCGCCCCGATCAGCGCACCGGTCAGGATGAAGTCAACGACCCAGCCCCAGATCCAGCCGCGCGGCACTGCCCGATGGACCACATCCAGCCCCTGAATCAGCGCCGACACCCCCGCCCGCGCCGAGTACACCGCAATCACCAACGACACGACCGTCGCCCATCCAAGTGCAATTTTCGGCGCCTCCATCAGCGCCACAACCTGATCATGGACAAGAGTCGCGGCGTCGGGCGGCAAGAACCGCTCTGCCACCACAAGATAGTCGTTGATCACACCGGGGTCGGCCACCAGACCCCAGATCGCAATGGTCGCGGTAAGGCCGGGAAAGACCGCAAACATCGCATAGAATGCAACCCCTGCGGCGATCAGCGAGAAATGGCCTTCCCCGACCCGGTTGGCCACCGCGACCACGAAAGACCAAAACGCGCGCAGTCCTTGCTTCATTCGGCCAACATGACCTGCGACGACCCCCTGCGCAACTTGCGGCCTGCCATGGGGCATGAAATGATCACTTAAAGAGGAGGGTTCCATGACATATGCCCCACGCGACGACCGCTATGATCGCATGAGCTACCGGCGCTGTGGCGCCTCCGGCCTCATGCTGCCGGCCATTTCGCTGGGCCTTTGGCACAATTTCGGTCACGACACCCCACACAGCGTCAAACGCGCGATATGTCGCACAGCCTTTGACCACGGCATCACCCATTTCGACCTTGCCAACAATTACGGCCCCCCGCCCGGCAGTGCCGAAGAAGCGTTTGGCGACATCCTCAAGACTGACTTCCGCTTGCACCGGGACGAGCTCATTATTTCGTCCAAGGCGGGATATCGGATGCATGACGGCCCTTATGGCGAATGGGGCAGCCGCAAATACCTGATCGCCTCATGCGATCAAAGCCTGAAGCGGATGGGCCTGGACTATGTCGACATCTTCTATTCGCACCGCTTTGATCCCGACAGCCCGCTTGAGGAAACGATGGGTGCGCTCGATCACATCGTACGGTCGGGCCGCGCGCTCTATGTGGGGATTTCCAGCTATAATTCGCAGCGCACGCGCGAGGCGGCAGCGATCCTGAAGTCGCTTGGAACGCCCTGCGTCATTCACCAGCCGAGCTATAACATCCTCAATCGCTGGGTTGAAACCGACGGGCTGAAACAGACGCTGCAGGATCTTGGCATCGGCTCCATCGCCTTCATCCCGCTGGCGCAGGGCATCCTCACCAACAAGTACCTGAACGGCATTCCCGAGGGCAGCCGCGCGTCGCAGGACAAGTCACTGCATCCTTCGGTCGTCGAAAAGGCCCTGGGATCGGTCCGCAAGCTGAACGACATGGCTAAGGCAAGGGGGCAGACGCTGGCTCAGATGTCGATTGCCTGGGTGCTGCGTGCCGGAGGGATCACGTCGGCGCTGATCGGCGCATCAAAGCCGGAACAGGTTACCGATTGCGCAGGTGCGATCGCAAATCTGGACTTCACGGCGGACGAACTGGCCCGGATCGATGCGATTTCCGAAGAAAAAGACGTCAACCTCTGGGCCAGATCCTCGTCCGACTGACCCAGGGCATCTACTGCGTGAAATCGGGGATCGCGCGGTCCAAAAGGCCACTGCGCCGCAGGGTTGCCGCCGGATAGTCAGGATCGCTGCGCACACGTTCGATGGTAAAGTCCGGCTCGGCCCGCAACAGATTTTTCAGGACGCGCTGCGCCTTGGTCTCCTCGCCTGCTGCCATGTACAAGAACAGCAGATGGCGCATGGGTGAGCGGAAACTGGGCGCGCGGTAATGCGCGGCCTCGTAATGCGCGATGGCGGCACTGTGCTGGCCGGCTGACAGCGCCGCCAGGCCCGACAAAGATTCCCACCAGTGCAAAAGTTTGGTGCGCGAGGTGATGTCCGCGCCGGTGCGGGCCGCTGACAACGCCTCGGCATGGCGTGCATAGCGCAGCATGGCGCCCGATTGCGCCGCATAGCCAAAAGGATTGAACGGGCTGAGCGCCACTGCATCCCGCGCAAGCACCGCGCCCGCCTCGGGATTGCTGTCCAGCATCACCCGCACTTGACTGACCAGCGCCAGCACCAACGCGTTGGTATCGGTCATTTCCAGCGCTTTACGGGCAAATTCATCTGCTTCGGCGTTCAGGCGGGCACGATCCGTCTCGGTCCGTTCCACGAACTGAATCTGGCGCACCAGACTTCGCCACGCCAGACAGCGCGCCTGCGGGTCGATCTCGAATGCCTCGGCAAGCAGCGTGTCAGCCTGGCGCAGCCGTTCGGTGTCATAGCTGAACATCTCGGCCACCGCGCGCGCGATCAGTGCATCGGTCCGCGCGGGTCCGCTTTGTGTGACGGCAAGCCCCGGAAAGGCCGCCATCGCCGCCTCGGCGGTTTGAAACACGATCTGAGGAAACTCGCCCTCCGCGATGAAATCCGATTGAGACAGAGGCAGGCTCGCCTGATGGTACCAAAGGACTGGTCCGGGATCGGGTCCGGTCAGGCGGACCACCAGATGCAGCCGGTCCGCAATCTGTGCGCCCTCAATGCCAAGTTGCAGACCGTTGCCGGGCATATCGGGTGGCAGGGCCGCGCCGCCGGCACCGTAAACCTCGATTGGCGCAAACTCGGCCAGCAGCCGGGCGATCGAGTCGGCCAGCGCCATCCCGGTAAAGCTGCCCGCCCCCGGAGGAAGCGCGCCAAGGCGGATGGCAAGCGACAATGGGGGGCCTGCCGCAGAACTTGACCCGCCCGAAGGCAGACGACGAGTTTGGACGCTGATGCGGCTACGTTCATCGCGCAACCAGTCCTCAAACGCATCGTCGGCAATGTCGATGCCTTCCAGAAACTCGCGCCCGGCAGCCAGCGCTTCGCGGACCGCGTCGGTGTCGGATTCAAGGTCGCTGGTTACGCCATGCAAGATGACAAGGTCGCGGTCCGCCTCGATCAGATCGGCGTGATCGCCAAAGGCGCGGCGCAACTCCATCAGCGCCTGACGCAGACTTCCGCTGGCCTGTTCGGGTCCCCGGTCCGACCACAGCCGCGCCTCCAACCAACGCCGCGTGCGACGCCGATCCGGCGTCTGGCACAGCATTGCCAACAACGCGCGTGCTTTTGCACCGCGCGGGGTGCAATCCCGCCCAGCAGAGTCACGAACTTCGAAAACGCCCAAAAGGCGAACTTTCATCGCTTTACCTGACAGACCCCAGTGCCGCGACATTACTCCATTGCCCTGTGCTGGCAACCTTCGTGAAATCTTCGTTAATCGCAGGCCAATGCCAGCGTGACGTCTATGAAGGGGGCTTTTTTCAAGGCAGTCTTGCAAAAGCTTGGGCGACGGAGGGCAAAATGGCAGTTCTTGGGCATCACGGACACCACGGCCATCATGGTCACCATGGCCATCACGGCCATCATGGGCACCACGGTCATCATGGGCATCATGCCGGCGGCGCGGGGTCGCCCCTGCTCAGCTCGTCGCTAGGCCTGACGGCCGAGGCGCTGATCGGCTACTGGACCGGCGAGGTGACACCTCCGAACCTGGTCAAGCCCGATCCGCTGAAGTCACTCGACGCCCTCCAACCCGACGCCCGGTCGCTGGTTCTGGACCACGAAGCGGTCAGCCTGTTCGGTGCCAGACCTGCAGCAGATGGTGCATTTGCGGTTCACGGCCCATCGGGGCCGGTCGTGACCCTGACCCCACCCGACGGCGACACGCTCGCCGAACAGATGACAGAACTGCGCAGCGCGATGGACCTTCGAGCCGACCGCCTGCCAGAGATTATTGCCCAGCAGGGCGACATGTTGTCGTTCTTTGGGGCGCAGCAAGCGCTCAACCATGATCGGCGCCGCCGCACCATGGCCTTGCTCGGGGCTGCCTATGGGGCAATCGTGTCGCAAGAAATGCGTATCAAGCATTTCTGTTCGGTTCCGCGCCCCATCGATCTGTCGCCGCAGGTGCAACCCATCATCCAGACACCCGGCCACAGTGCCTATCCGTCCGGCCATGCAACCGAGGCCTTTGCGTTTGCCACCGTTCTTGCAGCACTGCGTCTGTCGCGCGATCCGGTCGCGCAGGAGGCGGGGATCATCAACAAGCTGTTAGGCAAACTGACGACAGCGCATGAGAATGCAACCCCCGCCGATCCCGATCTGATGCTGTTCCGTCTGGCGGCGAGGATTGCCGACAATCGGACCGTGGCGGGGGTTCACTACCCTGTCGATAGCGCCCATGGCGCTCTTTTGGGCTTTGGCGCCGGGCTTGTTTTCGTGGCCCACTGCCTTGGTGGCGGTGGCGACATCAAAGTGCCGACATGGACGGCACGTGGCACGGAGTGGGCTGGCGACTTCACGTTGCACAAGTGGATTGCCCATCTTGGGACATCCGCCTGGCGCGGTGGCGACATCAAGCTGCCGGGCAAAGAGGAATGGCAGGTCTTGCCAAAGCTTTGGGCCGTCGCTTCGGCCGAATGGTGATCCGGCGCGCCTGTCGCCAGCTTTCAAGCCATCAGGACTAGACTAAGCAAGAACGCCGTGCCCGATCAGCGGTGACTTCGCTGCGCTGGGTTTCGTTCCCAGCAAGGCCGCCAGTTCCTCGGCGGGCGTTGACGGGCTTGAAGTCCTGACTAGGTAAAGCGCCAAAGCCCGCGCCACGGCAGGTGCAGCGACGCTGGTTCCGGACAACCGCGCAACGCTTCCCGACAGCACGCCGCTGGCGCGACGGCCGCCCAGCACCGCCCCATCGTCACCCAGCGCTGCCAGCGTCGGGCCGGTCGATTTGCCTGGCAGTTGCAGGGTGACAACACCGGATGCCGTATAGAGCGCGGCCTGGAAAGATCCGGGTTGTCCTGTCTTCGGCCGAACCGACCCGACAAACAGGACCGCAGGATCGGTGGTCCCGGAAAAAGCGACGGATGTTCCCTCGCGCGTGATAGGACTCTCGTGACAGCCCGCGTCGGGCCCCGAGGGAAGCGTCCAGTCGCGCGTGTCGGGATCCCAGTGCCAGGCCTGCGGATGATCAAGCCAGCTTTGCCGACCCAAGGTCCGGTATCCTGCAGGTGTGTCGTCGCGCTGCACACGAATCGAGATCAGGGCAGGGGCCTCGTCAGTCCGACTGACCGCAATTCGCCAGCACCCGGGCGGAGAAAGCGTGGCCGCCCCCGCCGTCGGTGCGACCGCGACATGCACCATGCGGTGTTCTTCTTCGGCAACACCGGTGACCATCGCGATGGGCGGCGTGCCGATCGACCAGCTTTGTCCGGGTTCGGGCCATGGGATATCTGTAAGCGGAGTGATCGCGCCGGGGGGGTGCAGCGACAGCCGCAGCGCACCTGCGCTTGAATTGTAGGCGCGCAATTCTGCAAAGCTTGGTGTGTGGTCGTCGGGCAGGATGCGCCAATCCAGCGTCAGTTCTTTAGCCGCGCGAAGCTCGGACCGCGCGACCAACCGGGCACGCCGGGCGTTCCCATAGGCCGCAACGATCCGCAAGACGGCCTGTGGGGCCAACCGCGCATATCGCTGGACCTCATACTGGAACCAGTCGGCCAGAAATGCAGATGAATTGCCGGGACCCGCCAGCGACCCCAGGCTGAGATTGACGACCAAGGGTGCGACAGGCCCACCATTCGCACGCCGCAGCGTCTGCGCCATCAGCCAGCGCAGTCCTTGGGCCACATAGCCTTCAAGCCGCCGACCCGATGTGTCCCGCAGGGCCGCCGGCGGAAGTTGCACCGCCAGGATCGGCAGCGCGCGCATCTCGGCCTCGGCGGCTCCTTCGGGGGCGGCACCTGCTGCAAGGTCCAGAACATGGGTGCCATGGCTGACCAGATGGTTTGTGGACCTTTGTTCGGTCTTGGGACCCAGGGACCGGTTGATCGCGCGATAGATTTCGGCCTCGGTTTCGCCACCGGCAAGCAGGTCGTTGATTTCCTCCTGGACCAGCACGCTTCCGCACAGAACGCCTGACGGGTCGCTCACTTCGGCGGCCTGCAGCCAGACCGCCGCGATGCGGGTATGGGCAGGGTCAGACCGGAACCGCGCGTTCAGAAAGGCGATGCCGTCGTCGATGACCGAGATGATCGCCGGGGGTCGTTGGCCGGCGACGTCATCAGCCTTTGGCAGGCGCAGAGGTTTGTCCTGACCGCCGGGACGACCAATCTGACGTGAACGCGACATCGGGACCGGCGCCCCGACATGCAACACCTCGCACCATGCCGGAATGCCGCCCAAGTCTGCCGCGGCCATATAGGCCACGAAACGCAGATCGCGCGGCCAAACGGCACCTTTGATTTCCGCTTCGGACATCAGGATGTCCCGCTCGTCGCGGGCCATCACGAACAGGTCCGAATCCAGCACCTTACGGATCGTGGCGACAAGGTCCGAAGGCCCGATCTTCAACGTGCTCAGTTTCAGGAACACCGGCAGATACCAGTCTTGACCTGTCAAAAGTTTTGCGCGGTGTTGCGCCTCCCAGGCGACATAGCCACCGTGGATTGCAGGTTCCTTGGCCAGATTCCATTCCGGGACCGGGGGTGCTGGGCGTGACATGAAAGAACCTCCCGGTAGGGGTCAATTGGGGATGATCTGCGGCCTTGTGCCTGCAAGCCTGCCACAACAGTCGGCACGCTGTCCGCCAATCTTTGCGCCAAGCACCTCTTTTCACGAAGAATTAACGGGTCAAGCGCGCCTAGGTTGGCGCATGATCACGCGGCGGTCACGACGGCTTGCCTATACCGGTCAAGTCGCCGCCATTGCGAAAGGTGCTGCTGTGATCATTTCTGCCCCTGCCCTGATCGAAACCTTGTCTGAAAATGCCGATGCCTGCAGTGCATCCGGTCGCGGTTCAAACCTTTTTGCACGCTGGAACAGCGCGCACCCTGCTGCCACTGCCCGGCTGGCGGGGGGGCTTGACCAGCGCGCTCGCGTTGTCATCGGCCGCCATGACCGACGCGCCAGCATGCTGGACCGCGCGGGCCGCGGCATGGCGGGCCTCAACTTCACCTCAATGGACTATCTGGGCCTGTCCAGCCACGAGGCGATCACCACCGCGACCGTCAGGGCCGCACAGAAACTGCCCTTGGCATCAGGTGGTACGGCGGCAATGACCGGCCTTTCGCCGCAGCTTCTGGCGCTGGAGCGTCGCGTTGCCGACAGCCTTGGGCTTGCGGACGCCACCGTCTTTGCGTCTGGTTGGCTGGCCCTTCAGGCAGCGACTGCAACCCTGCTTGGCCGCAAGGACCACGCGATCATCGACATGAATGCCCATCCGGCCCTCAAGGCGGGTGCACGGTTGGCGGGTGCCACAGTCCACACCTATCCCCATGCCTCGCTTGAGGCTGTTGAGCGCAGACTTGCGCGGTTGCGTCGTAGCGAACCGGACGCGGGATTGTTGGTGGCGACTTCGGCGCTGTTTCCGACAACGGCGACGATCCCCGACCTGATCGGCCTGGTCGAGCTGTGCGCGGCATATCGGGCGACATTGCTGGTCGATGTGGCGCATGACTTTGGCGCGCTGGGCAAGCGGGGCCTTGGCGTGGTTGAACTTCAGGGGCTTGTTGGGCGCATCGACGTGGTTGTCGGCAGTTTTGCCAAAACGTTCGGCTCCAATGGCGGCTTTGTCGCGTCGCGCAATTCGGCGTTTCAGCTAGCCTTGCGCTTGTCAGGCACGGGACAGGCGCAAAGCTCGGCCCTGTCGCCGCTTCAGGCTGCCGTGATCCTCGCCGCCTTTGAGATCGTCTTTTCGCCCGAAGGCACGCGTCGCCGGGCACGGCTGATGGCCAATGCTCTGCGCCTGCGCAACCGGCTTGTCGTCGAAGGGTTCCATGTTCTGGGCCAACCCGGCCCCTTGGTTTCCGTGATGCTGCAGGGCGTCCTGTTTGCACGCGCGATGACCGCCGAGGCGGCACGACGCGGGGTTCTGGTCAATCTTCTGGAATCGCCTCATGTGCCGCGGCATGCCCCGCGCTGGAGGCTGCAACTGATGTCCGAACACACCATGGCCGACATTGACCGCTTGGCCGAGGTCGCGCTGACGGCCCGCGCGCTGTTGGGCACCGGTCAGGCGGGCGCTGCCCCGGTCTTCATGCCGACCGGTCTTGCCGAGATCTAGACCCGCCGCAGACTGGTCGTGACGTAGTTGCACGACAGATCGCGCGCCGACAGGCTCCATGACCAGGCCAGGGGATTGAACACCATCCCCTTGCGGTCAACCGGGTCCAGCCCTGCCTTGCGCAGCAACGCATAAAGTTCTTCCGGCGTGATGAACTTCTGCCAATCATGTGTGCCTTTGGGCAGCCAACGCATCACCCATTCCGCCCCGATGATCGCCATCACAAAGGACTTCGGGTTGCGGTTGAGGGTGGAGCAGACCATCAGCCCGCCGGGTCGCAGCAGGTCGCGGCAGGCCGTCAGATAGGCCTGCGGGTCGGCGACATGTTCCACCACCTCCATGTTGAGAACCGCGTCGAACTGCTCGCCCGCAGCCGCAAGATCCTCGGCGGTTGTATGACGATAGTCGATTGTCAGGCCCGCCTGTTCGGCATGCAGGCGCGCCACGGGGATGTTGCGCGGTGCGGCATCTGCGCCCACCACGTCTGCGCCCAGCCGCGCCATCGGTTCCGACAAAAGCCCGCCGCCGCACCCGATATCCAGAATGCGCAGCCCCGCAAAGGGCAGAGCCTGCGTCAGATCCCGGTCAAATTCTGCCGCAATCTGACGTGTGATGTAGTCCAGCCTGCACGGGTTCAGCATGTGCAGCGGCTTGAACTTGCCTTCGGGGTTCCACCATTCGGCGGCCATCGCCTCAAACTTGGCGACCTCCGCGGGGTCGATGGTAGATGTGCCAATGTGCTGCATGAACTTCTCCGTCAATGCCCTTCGACAGGGCCTCTCGATGCGGTATATAGAGCAGTCATGGACCATCGTTCAGGGCAAAAGCGCGCAGTCGAATATCTCTATCCGCCGATCGACCCTTTCGATCAGCGGATTCTCGATATGGGCGACGGCCACCGGGTCTATGTCGAACAATGCGGCAATCCGTCAGGTATCCCGGTTTTGGTGCTCCATGGTGGTCCGGGTGGCGGCTGCAGCCCCGCGATGCGGCGGTATTTCGATCCCACGGTCTATCGTGTGATTCTGTTTGACCAGCGCGGGTGCGGGCGATCACGGCCCCATGCAAGCGTCGTGCAGAACACGACCTGGCACCTGGTCGAGGATATCGAGACGATTCGCACGACCTTTGGTATCGATAGCTTTGTCCTTTTCGGCGGGAGCTGGGGGGCGACGCTGGCGCTGATCTACGCCATCACCCATCCCGACCGCGTGCGCCATCTGATCCTGCGCGGCGTCTTCCTAATGCAGAAATCGGAACTGGACTGGTTTTACGGCGGCGGCGCTGGCGTCTTTTTCCCCGAGCTTTGGGACCGTTTCGTCTCGGCCATCGCCAAGGATGAGCGCAAGAATCTGATCGCCGCCTACCACCGTCAGCTTTTCTCGGGCAACCTGATGGAAGAAACCCGGCTGGGCCGCATCTGGGCCAACTGGGAAAATGCGCTGGCCTCGATCCACTCCGAAGGCCCAATGGGCGAAAGCCCTGCCGAATATGCCCGTGCCTTTGCCCGGCTGGAAAACCACTACTTCCACAATGGCGGCTTTCTGCAATGTGATGGCTGGATCCTGCGCGAACGCCACCGCATCGAACATGTGCCCGCAACCGTCGTGCAGGGCCGGTTCGACATGATCTGCCCGCCGCATTCAGCCTGGAAACTCGCGCGGGGCTGGCAGAAATGCGATCTGCGCATGGTGCCGCTGGCGGGCCATGCTCTGTCGGAGCCCGGCATCAGTGAAGCATTGGTTCGGATCACCGATGGGCTGCGCCCAGGCTAAGGCACCGGTTGGTCCTTGCATCCCTGGCGCGCATCGCCTATCTAGCGACCAACAGCTGCTTTGGGGTCCAAACTCGAAGCTACCGACTGACCGAACGGGCCTGCTGGCCCGTTTTTTGTTGTCTGGAACCCCTCGTGTCTCATCCCATGTCCGACCTGATCGCCAAATCTGCCATCGACCGTCGCCTGGCCGACATCATCACCCCCGCCATCGAGGCGTTGGGGTTTGAACTCGTGCGAGTCCGGTTGATGGGTGGGCGCACGCGCATCTTGCAGATTATGGCAGACAAGCCCGAGGGCGGGATCGAGGTCGACGATTGCGGCGAGATTTCCACCGCTGTTTCGGCCGTGCTTGATGTCGAGGACCCGATTGAGGAAAACTATGTGCTGGAGGTATCGAGCCCCGGCATCGACCGACCCCTGACCCGTCTGAAGGACTTTGACATGTGGTCCGGCTGGGAAGCACGGATCGAGACGACCGAACTGATCGACGGTCGCCGCCGGTTCAAGGGCACCCTTGCAGGCACCGAAGGCGACGAGGTCCTGATCACCCTGACCGAGGGCGAGGCCGAGGTGACGATCGGCCTTAGGTTCGACTGGCTCAGCGATGCGAAGTTGATTCTGACCGATGAGCTGATCGCCGAAATGCTGCGCCAGAAAAAGGCGACGGGCGTCTTTGACGAAACCCAATTCGACGAAATCCAGGAATCCGAAGCCGGGGACGATGACGAACCCGCGCCCGCGACGAAACACTAGGGAGAGACAGAGATGGCGATTACCTCAGCCAACCAGCTGGAGCTTTTGCAGACCGCCGAGGCGGTGGCCCGCGAAAAGATGATCGACCCTGAACTGGTGATCCAGGCGATGGAGGACAGCCTCGCCCGGGCGGCAAAGTCGCGTTATGGCGCGGACAACGACATTCGCGTCAAGATCGACCGCAAGACAGGACGCGCCAGCTTTTCGCGCATCCGCACCGTGGTCGAGGATGACCTTGCGGAAAACCACCATGCACAGTTGACGGTCAAACAGGCCCGCGAATATCTGCCCGACCCGCAGATCGGTGACGAGATCATCGACGAAGTTCCGCCCGTGGACCTTGGCCGCATCGCCGCGCAATCTGCCAAGCAGGTTATCCTGCAAAAGGTGCGCGAAGCCGAACGCGACCGCCAGTACGAGGAATTCAAGGACCGCAAGGGCACGATCATCAACGGTCAGGTCAAGCGCGAGGAATACGGCAACGTCATCGTCGACATTGGCCGTGGCGAAGGCATCCTGCGCCGCAACGAAAAGATCGGCCGCGAAGCCTACCGGATCGGCGACCGCGTGCGCTGCTTCATCAAGGACGTGCGCCGCGAAGCCCGTGGCCCCCAGGTCTTTTTGTCGCGGACCGACCCGCAGTTCATGGCGGAACTCTTCAAGATGGAAGTGCCAGAAATCTATGACGGCATCATCGAGATCAAGGCCGTCGCCCGCGATCCAGGCAGCCGCGCCAAGATCGCCGTGATCAGCTATGACAACTCCATCGACCCCGTCGGTGCCTGCGTTGGTATGCGCGGCAGCCGTGTGCAGGCCGTGGTGAACGAACTGCAAGGCGAAAAGATCGACATCATTCCTTGGAATGCCGACCAGGCGACGTTCCTTGTGAACGCGCTGCAGCCTGCCGAGGTTTCCAAGGTCGTGATCGACGAGGAAGGTGGCAAGATCGAGGTTGTGGTTCCCGATGAACAGCTGTCGCTGGCCATCGGTCGCCGTGGTCAGAACGTGCGTCTGGCCAGCCAGTTGACCGGACTTGATATCGACATCATGACGGAAACCGACGAGTCCGCCCGTCGCCAGGCCGAGTTTGCCGAACGCACCAAATTGTTCATGGACACGCTCGACGTGGACGAGATGATGGCGCAACTGTTGGTCGCCGAAGGCTTCACCAACCTCGAAGAGGTGGCTTATGTCGATCTGGACGAACTTGTGTCCATCGACGGCTTTGACGAAGGCACTGCGACGGAACTTCAGGCCCGTGCCCGCGACTTTCTGGAGGCCGCAAACGTCAAGGCAATGGAAAATGCCCGCGCCCTTGGACTTGAGGACAGTCTGGTCAGCTTTGAAGGCCTGACGCCTCAGATGCTTGAGGCGCTGGCGATGGACGGCATCAAGACGCTGGAAGATTTCGCCACCTGCGCCGACTGGGAACTCGCGGGCGGCTGGACCACCGAAAACGGACAGCGCAAAAAGGATGAAGGCGTGCTGGAGAAGTTCGAGATGAGCCTGGAAGAGGCACAGCATCTGGTCATGACTGCGCGTGTCATGCTGGGCTGGGTCGATCCGGCGGACCTGCAGACGGCAGATGTCGAACCCGAGGAGGCCGAGGCCTGATCGCAGGCCTCGGAAAGACGCGATTGACTCGCGGCGGCCGGGAAAAGACCAACGACGAGCCGGAACGCAAGTGCATCGTTTCGGGGGAAAGCCAGCCCAAGGCTGGCCTCGTCCGCTTTTGCGTGGGACCGGACAATGTGCTGGTGCCGGACGTTCTGGGCAAACTGCCAGGCCGCGGCATCTATGTCGCGGCAGACCGGGCTGCGATCACCAAGGCGGCAACCAAGGGGCTCTTTGCCCGCGCCGCGCGTCAGGCCCTGACCGTACCACCCGATCTGGCGGATATGGTGGAGGAACTGTTGGCCCGGCGTGTGGTTGATCTGGTGTCGATGGCGCGCAAGGCCAGCGGTGCGGTGATGGGGTTTGAAAAGGTCAAGGATTGGCTGGTCAAGGGTCGTGCCAAGATCCTGATCCAGTCGTCCGACGGGTCGGAACGTGGCAAGGAAAAGCTGCATCCGCCAGGTGGTCCAGAGACCTATATTACGGTTTTGTCCGCCCAGGAATTGGGTTTGGCATTCGGACGGGAACGTGCGATACACGCCGCGCTTGGCGCTGGTGGACTCACAACCCGTGTTGTAGAGGAAGCGGCAAGGCTCGCAGGTTTGCGCGGGCATAGTGGCGGAACATCCGCCGTGAAGGATACGAAAGACGCATGAACGATACTGACGGCAAGAAACCCCTCGGCCTGGGTGGCGCTCCGCGTTCTGGACAGGTGAAGCAAAGCTTCAGCCATGGGCGGACCCATGCTGTTTTGGTCGAGACCAAGCGCAAGCGCGTGATCGTGCCGGCCAAGCCGGGTGCGCCGGGTGCTGCTGTGCCTGGGTCCACGTCACATCTTGGCGATCCGTCCAAGCGTCCCGCCGGCATTTCAGATGCTGAAATGGAACGCCGTCTGGCGGCACTCAAGGCAGCCAAGGCGCGCGAGGCCGATGACGCTATCAAGCGCGCCGTCGATGACAAGGCGCGCGAAGAAGACCGCGCCCGCCGTCGTGAAGAGTTAGAAGTCAAGGAACGCGAGGAAAAAGCCCGCGTCGAGGCCTTGCGCCAAAAGGCCGAGGACGAGGCGCGCGCGCTTCGCCAAGAGACCGAGGCCAAGGAACAGGCAGCGATCGCCCGCAAGGCAGATGTTCTGGGCACCAGACCACGGTCGGCTGCCGCACCTGTAGCGAATGAAAAGGCTGCCACCACGACCGCAGCGCCGGTTGTGGGCGATGATGCCCGTGGCCCTGCTTCGGCCAAACCCGGCCTCAGCCCGCGCAAGACCGATCGCGAACGTGATGATCGCACGGCCGACGGAAATCGGGGCGCCAAGCGCACAACCGAAGACGCGCGCCGTGCCGGCAAACTGACGCTGAATGACGCCCTTGCTGGCGAAGGCGGCCGTCAGCGCAGCCTGGCCGCGATGAAGCGCAAGCAGGAAAAGGCCCGTGCGAAGGCGCTGGGTCTGGGCCAAAAGGCTGAAAAGCAGGTGCGCGACGTGCAGCTGCCGGAAACCATCGTAATCAGCGAACTTGCAAACCGGATGGCCGAACGCGCCGGTGATGTGGTCAAGTCCCTGATGAAAATGGGTCTGATGGTCACCTTGAACGAGGCCATCGACGCCGACACAGCCGAACTTGTGATCGAGGAATTTGGCCACAAGGCCGTGCGCGTCTCCGATGCGGACGTCGAACAGGTCATCGACACCGTCAAGGACGCCGATGGCGACCTGATCGCCCGTCCGCCCATCGTGACCATCATGGGCCACGTCGACCACGGCAAGACCAGCCTTCTGGACGCCATCCGCCATGCCTCGGTCGTCTCGGGCGAGGCGGGGGGGATCACCCAGCATATCGGCGCCTATCAGGTGACGACGGATACCGGGGCTGTCATCAGCTTTCTCGACACGCCCGGTCACGCGGCCTTTACATCCATGCGGTCGCGCGGTGCGCAAGTCACGGATATCGTTGTTCTGGTCGTTGCGGCAGATGATGCCGTGATGCCCCAGACCATCGAGGCCATCGCCCATGCGAAGGCCGCCAAGGTTCCGATGATTGTCGCGATCAACAAAGTCGACAAGCACGACGCCAACCCGCAAAAGGTCCGCACGGACCTGTTGCAGCACGAAGTGGTCGTCGAGGCGATGTCCGGCGACGTGCAGGATGTCGAAGTATCGGCCAAGACCGGGCTCGGTCTCGACAAGCTGCTTGAGGCGATTGCGCTGCAGGCGGAAATCCTGGAACTGCGGGCGAACCCGAAACGCGCCGCTTCCGGTGCGGTGATCGAGGCCAAGCTGGATGTCGGCCGTGGCCCCGTCGCCACGGTTCTGGTCCGCAACGGAACGCTGCGCAAAGGCGACATCTTCGTTGTCGGCGAACAGTGGGGCAAGGTCCGCGCCTTGATCAACGACAAGGGCGAAACCGTCGCCGAGGCCGGGCCTTCGGTTCCGGTCGAGGTTCTGGGTCTGACCGGCACGCCGCAGGCGGGTGACACCTTGAACGTGGTGGAAACTGAAGCGCAGGCCCGCGAAATCGCTGACTATCGCGAAAAAGCGGCCAAGGACAAACGCGCTGCCGCAGGTGCTGCGACAACGATGGAACAGCTGATGGCCAAGGCCAAGGCGGACCAATCGGTTGCAGAATTGCCCGTGCTGGTCAAAGCGGACGTTCAAGGGTCTGCCGAGGCAATCGTTCAGGCACTGGAAAAAGTTGGCAACGACGAAGTGCGCGTGCGTATCTTGCATTATGGTGTTGGCGCGATCACCGACAGCGATGTCGGTCTGGCCGAAGCCAGCGGTGCGCCGATCATCGGCTTCAACGTCCGCGCCAATGCCTCTGCGCGCAATTCTGCGAGCCAGAAGGGTGTCGAGCTCCGCTATTACTCGATCATTTACGATCTGGTTGACGACATCAAAGCCGCCGCCTCGGGCCTGCTCAAGGCCGAGATTCGCGAAACCTTCATCGGTTATGCGAAAATCAAAGAGGTGTTCAAGGTCACGGGCATTGGTCAGGTCGCAGGCTGTCTTGTCACCGAAGGTGTCGCCCGCCGCTCTGCCGGTGTGCGCCTTTTGCGCGACGACGTCGTCATCCACGAGGGCACGCTCAAGACGCTCAAGCGGTTCAAGGACGAGGTCAAAGAGGTCCAGTCCGGTCAGGAATGCGGTATGGCGTTCGAGCGCTATGAAGATATCCGCGAGGGCGATGTCATCGAAATCTTTGAACGCGAAGAGGTCAAGCGCACGCTTGCCTGACCTTGATCACGCCACTGAAAATAACAAAGGCCGGACATCTGTCCGGCCTTTGTTATTTCGTCGTCGTGTCAGATCAGGAAAGTTTGACCGCCGAAACAGGCTGACCCACCAGCGTCTTTCCATCAACGTTGATCATGATCTTGCCATCCGAAAGCTGGCGAACCAAAAGACCCTGCACGGACACACAACTACCGATCGTGATTGTTCTAAGCATAGCCATCCCCACCCATGCCGTTTCGTTTCTTTATGCCGGCGACCCTTGAATTTACCGATATGTTTCAGAAGTAGCGTAATTCCGTAACAATCAAACCATAATTTTGCCTTAATTGTCAGCGCGCGGCGAAAAACCGCGTCAAAGCCAGTCCCGGAGCACTGGAATCAGCGGCAGATCGGCCGGTGGCATCGGAAAGTCTCGCAATTGAGCAGGCTTTGCCCAAGAAAGCGCCTGTCCCTCGCGGCCGTGTGGAATGCCTTCCCACTTTCGGCAGGCAAAAAGCGGCATCAAAAGGTGGAACGATTCGTAGGCATGGCTGGCAAATGTCAGTGGCGCGAGGCAACTTTTCCAGGTCTCGATCCCAAGTTCCTCGTGCAGTTCGCGGATCAGTGCGGCTTCGGGTGTCTCACCTTCTTCGACCTTGCCGCCCGGAAATTCCCATAAGCCCGCCATGGACTTGCCTTCGGGACGTTGCGCCAGCAACACCCGCCCGTCACGGTCGATCAGCGCGACCGCCGCGACCAGCACGATTTTCAAGACCGGTAATCGGCGTTGATTTCGATGTAGCGGGCGGTCAGATCGCAAGTCCAGACAGTGCGCTTTGCCCGCCCCAGCCCCAGATCGACCGCAATCACCAGTTCGTCACGCTTCATATATGTCGCGCCATCGTCCTCTCTGTAGCCTGGCGCGCGCCAACCCTTTTCGGCCACCAGTATGTCGCCAAAGCGGATCGTCAGCTTGTCACGATCCGCCATCGCCCCGGACTTGCCGATGGCCGCAACGATCCGACCCCAGTTCGGGTCCTGTCCGGCCACGGCCGTCTTGACCAGCGGCGAATTGGCGATGCTCATCGCGACGCGATGCGCGTCGTCGGGACTTGCGGCCCCTGTCACACGCACTTCGACAAACTTGGTTGCCCCTTCGCCGTCGCGCACCACCTGATGGGCAAGCTGCATCATGATTCCGCGCAGAGCGGTCTCAAAGGCTTTGGCGACGGCGCCGTTGACCGGGGCAGCAGCACTTTGCCCCGTCGCGCACAGCAAAAGCGCGTCCGACGTGGAGGTATCGCTGTCCACCGTGATCGCGTTGAACGTGTCACCCACATTTCGGTGCAGCATGTTCTGCAGGCTCGCCGCAGTGACCTTTGCATCGGTAAAAATGTAGACCAGCATCGTCGCCATGTCCGGCGCGATCATGCCTGATCCTTTGGCGATGCCCGCAATATGGATGTCACCACCATCACCCTTGATCACGGCAGAGGCCCCTTTCGGGAAGGTGTCTGTCGTCATGATCGCTTCGGCCGCCCAGGCAATGCCTTCCTCGGCCAGTTCAGCGACAAGGTCCGGCACCTTGTCGGTGATCCGCGCATGGGGCAACGGTTCACCGATGACCCCGGTCGACGACGAAAACACCCGGTTTGCGGGCAGGCCAAGTGCCTTGGCCACGGACCCCGTGACCGCCGCTACCGCCTTGTCGCCAACCTTGCCGGTAAAGGCGTTCGAATTCCCGGAATTGACGATGACCGCGGCACCGGCGCCCCTGGGGACGGGCAAGGCAAGCTTGGCCTGGCAGTCACGGATGCAACCTGCCCTTGTTGTCGACCGCGTAAAGACGCCCGCCACGGTGGTCCCCGGAGCCAGCCTGACCAGCATCACATCGCGCCGGTTGGCATAACGCACGCCCGCCTCCACGGCGGCAAAGGACGCGCCCTTGATGACCGGCAGGGCCGGAAAGCCATCTTTCGGGGCAAGCGGCGAGACGGGTTTTGCAGCTTTGGCCATCGCAAACCCCCTGTTCTAATTCGCGACCAGATCGTCCTTGCGCATGAGCGCAGGGTCAATTGCGGTCGCCGGTTTTTCGATCTTGGCAGCATCGGTCAGGGTCTTCAGGTAGTCGGCAATCGCCTTTTGCTCCACCTCGCCGGCCAGCTCGTCGCGCATCTCTTCAAGGGTCGGTTGGGCGGCGACTCGGGTCTCTTTCAGCTTGATAAGGTGCCAGCCGAATTCGGTCTGGATCGGGCCCGCAACGTCACCCGCCTTCATCGTCAGCACGGCATCCTCAAACGGCTTGACCATCATGCCGACACCGAACCAGCCCAGATCGCCGCCATTGACCGCGGACCCGGTATCGGTCGAATGCGCCCCCGCCAGAATCGCGAAATCCGCCCCGCCATCCAGTTCGCCCTTCAGCGACTTCGCCTCATCTTCGGTTGCCACCAGAATATGCGCCGCGTTGTATTCGGTCAGCGGCGTGGCGTTCTTGACCCGCGCGTCATAGGCGGCCTTGACGGTCTCGTCGGTAACCGCCTCGGTCACCACCTTTTGCAAGACGACACCGGACAGATAATTCCGTCGATCATTTTCGATCCGTAACTGATCATGTTGCGGCAGCGTGTCGCCCATCGTCTGTTCCAGCGCCACCTGCTGGATCAGTTGCTCGACCAAGCCATTGTAAAGCATCTCATCGGGCAGTGATTGGTACTGTTCCGGTAGGCTTTCGCGCAGCACGATGACATGGCCCAGCGTGATGTTCACGCCATTGACCGTTGCAACCACGGTATCGGCTGTGGCGTCCTGGGCCCGGGCGGGCCCCTCAAGGCACAGCAAAAGCGCACAAGCCGCAAAAAAGCCGTTGCTAATCTTCATTCTCACACGCTCCTGATCGCTCCGCGCCCGCGCGGCGTTGACTAAGCCCGCCCCAACCCCTAAATCGCGACAGTCGCGTGAGCCGGGGCATGACATGGCCTTCACTGCTCTTCTAGGGAAGGCGGCGAGGCCGGGCAAGTCCAAGGGCCACACGATCCGTTCAACAACGACCATGCGGGGATAGCATGTTGGGTTTTGGGGCTTTGGCCCGTAAAGTGTTCGGCTCTGCCAATGACCGCAAGGTCAAGGCGGTGCGCCCCCTGGTCGCCAGGATCAACGCGCTGGAGCCGGAGTTTGCCGCGCTGAGCGACGAGGGCCTGATCGAAAAGACAGCCGAATTCAAACGTCGGGTGCAAGAGAACGGCGAAAGCTTGGACGAAATCCTGCCAGAAGCATTCGCCAACTGCCGCGAAGGCGCCCGCCGGGCCCTTGGCCTGCGCGCCTTTGACGTCCAGCTGAAGGGCGGCATTTTTCTGCATGAGGGCAACATTGCCGAGATGAAGACGGGTGAGGGCAAGACCCTTGTCGCAACCTTTCCGGCCTATCTGAACGCACTGGCGGGCAAGGGCGTCCATATCGTCACGGTCAACGACTATCTGGCCAAGCGCGACTCTGAATGGATGGGTAAGGTCTTTGCCGCGCTTGGCATGACGACGGGCGTGGTTGTGCCGTTCCAGGGCGAGGCTGAAAAGAAGGCCGCCTATGCCGCCGACATCACCTATGCCACCAACAACGAACTTGGCTTTGACTACCTGCGCGACAACATGAAAAACGCGATCAGCGACATGGCGCAGCGCGGGCACAACTATGCCATCGTGGACGAGGTCGACAGCATTCTGATCGACGAGGCGCGCACCCCCCTGATCATTTCCGGCCCCAGCCAGGACCGCAGCGACCTGTACATCAAGGTGGATGGCCTGATCCCGACCCTGTCGGACGACGACTACAAGCTGGACGAAAAGACCCGCAACGTCACCTTTACCGACGACGGCAATGAAAACATCGAAAAGATGCTGCTGGAGGCTGGGATTTTGCCCGCCGATCAAAGCCTCTACGATCCGGAATCGACCACCATCGTCCACCACGTCACTCAGGCACTGCGCGCGCACAAGCTGTATCACAAAGACCAGAATTACATCGTGCGCGACGGCCAGGTGATGCTGATCGATGAGTTTACCGGCCGTATGATGCGCGGGCGGCGGCTGTCGGACGGTCTGCATCAGGCCATCGAGGCCAAGGAGCATGTGGCGATCCAACCCGAAAACGTGACCCTCGCCTCGGTCACTTTCCAGAACTACTTCCGTCTTTATGACAAACTGGCCGGGATGACCGGCACCGCATCGACCGAAGCCGAAGAGTTTCAGCAGATTTACGGCCTTGGCGTGGTGGAAGTTCCGACAAACCGCCCCGTCGGTCGTGTTGACGAACATGATCAGGTATATCGCACGGCGCGCGAAAAATATGATGGGATCATCACGTCGATCAAGGAAGCGACCGCCAAGGGTCAGCCGATCCTGGTCGGCACCACCTCGATTGAGAAATCCGAACAATTGTCGGAAATGCTGAAGAAAGAGGACATTCCGCACAACGTTCTGAACGCCCGCCAGCATGAACAAGAGGCCCAGATTGTCGCCGATGCGGGCAAGTTCGGCGCGGTGACGATTGCCACCAACATGGCTGGTCGCGGGACCGACATCCAACTTGGCGGCAACGTCGAGATGAAGGTGCTGGAGGCACTGGTGGCAGACCCCCACCTGCATCCAGACGAAGTTCGCGCCCGGATCGAGGCCGAACATGCCGACGAAAAGGCCAAGGTGATCGCCGCCGGTGGTCTGTTCGTTCTGGCAACCGAACGCCACGAAAGCCGGCGCATCGACAATCAGTTGCGCGGCCGGTCGGGCCGCCAGGGCGACCCGGGCCGGTCTTCCTTCTTTCTCAGCCTCGAAGATGACCTGATGCGCATCTTTGGCTCTGAACGGCTTGATTCGGTTTTGTCGAAATTGGGGATGAAAGATGGCGAATCCATCGTTCACCCCTGGGTCAACAAAAGCCTTGAAAAGGCACAAGCCAAGGTAGAAGGCCGCAATTTCGACATCCGCAAGCAATTGCTGAAATTCGACGACGTGATGAATGACCAGCGCAAGGCGATCTTTGGCCAGCGCCTGGAGATCATGGAGGCCGAGGACGTCACCGAAATCGCCGAAGACATGCGCCTGCAGGTCATCGAGGATCTTGTCGACCAGTTCATGCCGCCGAAATCCTACCCCGATCAGTGGGACGTCCCGGGACTGAAGGCCGCGGTCTTGGAAAAGCTGTCGCTGGACCTGCCGATTGCCGATTGGGCAGCCGAAGAGGGCGTCGATCAGGACGGTATCCGCGAACGTCTTGCGGAAGCATCGAATGCCCATATGGCTGGCAAGCTTGAGGCCTTTGGCAAGGACTCGATGGAAAACATCGAAAAGCAGGTTCTTCTGCAAACCATCGATGGCAAATGGCGCGAACACCTTCTGCGGTTGGAACATTTGCGGTCAGTCGTGGGGTTCCGCGGCTATGCCCAGCGCGATCCCCTGAACGAATACAAGACCGAAGCATTCCAGCTGTTTGAATCCTTGCTGAACAGTCTGCGCCTGCAAGTGACGGAACAATTGTCGCGCATCCGTCCCCTGACGCAAGATGAGCAGCAGGCAATGATGGCGCAGTTGTTGGCGCAGCAACAGGCTGCGGCGCCGGCCGCCAAGGTCGCGGCTCCCGCACCGGAACGCACCCCCGAAATGGCGGGCGCTGCTGGTCCGGATGCGGCAGAGGCCGCCACACGTCTGGCTGGTTTCGACGAGGCTGATCCCGCCAGCTGGGGCAATCCTGGGCGCAACGATTCTTGCCCCTGTGGGTCGGGGCTCAAGTTCAAGCATTGTCACGGCAAGCTGGCCTGATCACAACGCAACCTTGGATTGAAATGGACTGAAACAAGGCGGCCTCCGCCGGCCTTTCGGCGTGATCACGCTGGAATCATTCCCTTGATTTGCCACGCCTTCGCCCTCTTTCGCGCCTAACGCAGTCCTCAAGTACGCTTGGGGAAGAACAAAAAGATGGACATGAAGCGCAGATTGTCACGGGCGGTTTCCGTGCTTGCGGTCGCAATCTTGCTGGGCCACTTTGTCCAGACGATGTCGGAAAACCAGGCTGCCGAAGCAGTGGGTTCCGGACAGGCTGCCGATCCCAAAATCATCGTCCCAGTTGCTGCCGGTCCGTCCGCAGTCGTTGCGCCAACCTTGTCGACGCCGCTGCCGACCCCGGTCGCACCTGTGCCGGTTGCTGTCGACACCGCCGTGATCGTGGATAAGCCAGCGGTCATACTTGCATCGACCGACCCGACACCGGGCGCATTGCCAAAGCCGGTGGTCTCCGACATGAGCGTGACGCGCGTTCTGCCGACGACGCTGCCAGCCACCATGCCGTTCGTCGCTGCACCGGTTGCGGCTGGCAACAAACCCGCCATCGTCGAACCCGCACCCGCGATCGTTTCCACCACCGAGCCCGAACCATCGATCGTCCCCAAAGCCATGGAGGTTCTCCTTCAGCCGCAGACAAGCTGTGAGAACGAGATGGACCTGGCAGTTGTCGCGGACGCAGTCATCGAAATCACGTTGCTGTCACCCTGCCATCCCAACGAACGCATGGTCCTGCGCCACGGGCCGCTTGCCGTAACAGCACAAACGACCGCCATGGGGTCTGCTTTCCTGAAGATACCCGCGCTGAACACCGATGGCGCAGTCTCCCTGCGCTTTGCCGACGGGTCCACCATCGAGGGCGCTATTCTGGTCCCCGATCTGGCAAACCTGCGCCGCTTTGCCGTACAATGGATGGACCGTGACACCTTTGGCGTGAATGCCTTTGAAAACGGGTCGGGCTACGGAGCGCCGGGTCATATCTCTGCGGCCAATCCGGGCAAACTGCCGTTGACCGGTGATTCCGACGGCGGCTATCTCATGATCCTCGGCAGTGTCGATGTGGCTCCCGCCATGTTGGCCGAAGTTTACACCTATCCTGCGGACAACATCGCAACCGTCGAGGTTTCCATCGAGGCAGAAGTAACCGCTGACACCTGCGGCCGCGAGCTTTTGGGTGAGGTGATCACCAGTGACGCGGGACAATCCGATGTCACCGATCTGGCGCTCGCGATGCCAGATTGCACGGTCATGGGGGATATTCTGGTGTTGAAGAATCCTGTTCAGAACCTGACACTCGCGGTGGCGAACTGATCGCCCTGCGGATGGGTAAATGGCATCATGGCAAGCGTGCGTGGCAGGGGCCGTACTTTGGCTGTCGGTTGGCGCGGCATCTGCACAAGACATCACACTAACCGCCCGCGACGGTGCACTGGCCATCAGTGGCAGTCTGCAGGGCTATGACGGTGAGTTCTATACGATCAAGACCGTCTATGGGACCTTGACCGTCGACGGGCAGTCGGTGATCTGCGACGGTCCCGGTTGTCCCGACCTGACCGCCCCACGCGCGCGCATCAGGATTGTCGGCGATGCCGATGCGGGTGGGCGGCTGATCCTGCCCCTTTTCCAGGCCTTTGCGGTTGAACGGGGGTATGTCTATCTGGCCACTGATGGCCCGACTTCGGGTGCGACGCTTCGCGATCCGCAGACCGACCAGACACTGGCCGAAGTCACCTTCGCACCCCTTGACGCCACCCAGTCGCGCCGTGTGCTGACAGCTGCCGACGCAGAACTTGTCGTGACGATGCAGGCTGACCCTGCGTTTCGCACGCGGGTGCTTGCGCTGGATGCATTGATCCCCATCGCGGCGCCAGACAACACGACGCCACGCTTGTCCACCGCAGACCTTGCGCGTGCGCTGACGGGTCAGATTTCCAACTGGAACGAAGCGGGCGGTCCCGACATGCCGATCGTGCTGCACGCGGTTGGCCCGGGCACCGAACTGGCGGGCATGATTGAAGGACGCCTTGGCCAGCCCGTCATCGCGGCGGTCTGGCATCCCGATCAGGCGGCCTTGGCCAAGGCCGTCGAGCGCGACCCCTGGGCGCTGGCCCTGATCGGGAAATCCGCGCAAGGACCCGCCCGCGCCTTGCCTCTGACCGACAGTTGCGGCTTTCCTTTGTCGCCCGACCGTGCGGCGATCCGGGCCGAAGATTATCCTTTGACCTTTCCGACCCTGCTGCTGATACCGCCGCGCCGCCTGCCGCTGATTGCGCGCGAATTTCTGGAGTTTCTGTCCAGCCCGTCGGGCGACAGGGCCGTTGCTGCCCTCGGCCATGTCGGGCGCGATATCCAGCGCCACCCCCTGACGGATGATGGCTTGCGGCTGATCAACGCGGTCCGGGGGGCTGGGTCCGATGTGACCCTAACCGACCTTCAATCGCTGGTTGGCGCGATGACAGGAACCGACCGCCTGTCGCTGACCTTTCGGTTCGAGGACGGCACGACCGACCTTGATGCCCCGTCGCGCGACAATCTGGACGATCTGGCCCGGCTGATCGGGTCGGGCAATTTCGCGCGCGAGCGGCTGATGCTGGTTGGCTTTTCAGATGGCTCAGGTCCCGCGACCGACAATCAGGCGCTGTCGCTCAACCGCGCGCAGGCTGTGCAGGATGCATTGCAGCGGGCCGCACCGGATCTTGCGCCTGACACGTTGCCGTCGGTTGTAGCCTTTGGGGAGGCGTTGCCCATGGCTTGTGACACGACCGAGGCGGGACAGCGGCTGAACCGCCGCGTGGAACTATGGGTCGGTCCGGCGATACCAATCCAGGCATTGCCAGAGCCTGCCGCCGTCGAACCGTGAAGGTTGTGCCAAAGCCTGTTCGACCAATTGGACTTTGATTTTGGTGAAAGACAGGCGGAAGTTAAAGGCGAGCGCAGGTTGGAGGCTTTCATCAGCGTCAGACAGACCTCAAAGGTATCCGAGCGCGCGAAAGCTGACTTCGCGCGATTTGCCGATGATCAGATGGTCATGCAGCAGCAGACCCAGAACCTCGGTCGCGTCCTTGATCTTATGGGTGATGGTGATGTCGGCCTCGGACGGGGTCGGATCGCCTGACGGGTGGTTGTGAACCAGAATAAGGGCGCTCGCGTTCAGCTCCAGCGCGCGCTTGACGACCTCCCGCGGGTAGACGGGCACATGATCGACTGTGCCGCGCGCCTGTTCTTCATCCGCGATAAGCACATTCTTGCGGTCCAGAAACAGAATGCGGAACTGTTCGGTTTCGCGGTGCGCCATGGCCGTGTGGCAATAGTCCAAAAGCGTCTCCCATGATGACAGGACGGGCCGGTTGATCACCTTGCCGCGCATCATCCGCTGGGCAGCGGCCTCGACTATCTTCAATTCAAGGATGACCGCCTCTCCGACGCCTTTGACGGTGGAAAGGCGGGCGGGGCTGGCACTGATCACGCGATTAAAGTCGCCGAATGTGTCGATCAGCAGCCGGGCAAGGGGTTTGACGTCCTGTCTGGTGATGGCGCGAAACAGGACCAGTTCCAACAATTCGTATTCCGGAACAGCCGCTGCCCCCCCTTCGGTAAAGCGGGCGCGCAGGCGTTTTCTGTGATCCAGGATATAGGATGGCAGTTTGCCGTCCAGCGGCAGGCCCGCGGCCTCATCCGCTTCCCCGGTGGGAACGAAAAGGGGCAGCACACCATCCTGAAAGCCATGTCTGGTCATGCCTGAAACGCTGCCATGCGGAGGGTGAAGGAAAGGTTAATACCCGCCTCGTTACAAAAACTTCACGCAATCCCCAAAGGATCGTTACCTGCGGTCCTTAGCCCCTCTGCAACGCTACTTGGGGGTCGCGCGGTGCTAGAGGTTCGAAACGTTACCCGCCTGTTCGGGCAAAAGGCTGCAGTCGACAACGTCAGTTTCAGCGTTTCCAAATCCGCTTTTGTGGGCATCATCGGTCGGTCCGGCGCGGGCAAATCGACGCTTCTGCGCATGATGAACCGTCTGACTGACGCCACTTCGGGCGACATTCTGGTCGAAGGGCGCAATGTCCTTGCCCTCAATGGAACAGACAAGCGCGCCTGGCAAAGTCAGTGCGCAATGATCTTTCAGCAGTTCAACCTTGTGCCCCGGATGGACGTCGCCTCCAACGTCCTGCACGGCATTCTGAACCGCCGATCCACGCTTCAGACGATGTTCAGTCTCTGGCCTCGTGCCGACATTCTGAAGGCGCTGGAAATCCTTGACCGTCTTGGCATCGCGGAACAGGCCCCGAAACGCGCCGAGGCCCTGTCGGGTGGCCAGCAGCAGCGCGTCGCCATCGCCCGCGCATTGATGCAGGACCCAAAGGTCATTTTGGCGGATGAGCCCATCGCCAGCCTTGATCCGATGAACGCGCAAATCGTCATGGATGCCTTGCGCCGCATCCATGAAGAAGATGGCCGCATGGTCATTGCGAACCTTCACACCCTTGATACGGCCCGCCGCTACTGCGACCGCGTCATCGGCATGCGGGACGGACGCATCGTCTTTGATGGTTTGCCCGAACAACTGACAACCGGGGTCGCACGCGACATCTACGGGGCCGATGCATCGTTCAACGAGGCCGCGACCTCAACGGCCATCGACACCGGCCCCAGCGATGCGGGCTATGCCGCCGCGTTGATGGCCTGACCTTTTCCACCTTGGCCCATTGCGGCCACCAACCTGGAGACGACCATGAAAAAGTTGCTTGCCCTTCTGGCTGCCACCACCTCCCTTGCCGCGCCCGTGATGGCGCAGGATGCGATCACCGAATTCAACATCGGCATCCTCGGCGGGGAAAACGCCCAAGACCGGCTGACGTCGAACGAATGCTTCCGCGCAAAGATTGAAGAGGCGCTTGGCGTTCCCGTCAAGATTTTCACCCCCGCCGACTATGATGGCGTGATCCAGGGCCTTCTGGGCGGCACGCTGGACTACGCCTGGCTCGGTGCCTCGGCCTATGCCAAGATCGCGCTGACCGATCCTGAGGCCGTTGAACTTAAGCTGACCAAGCTGAACTCCAACGACACCACCGGCTACTATTCCATCGGTTTCGCCCGCAAAGACAGCGGCATCACCTCAATGGACGCGGCCAAGGGCAAGGTCTTTGCCTTCGCCGATCCGAACTCCACCTCGGGCTACCTCGTCCCCGGTGCCGAACTAGCCGCGATCTATGGCACGCTGGAAGGCTACTTCAGCGAAGTCAAAATGTCCGGCGGCCATGAACAGACCATCGTCGGCGTCGCCAACGGCGATTTCGCGGCGGGTGTGTCCTGGGCTGACGGTGTTGGCAACTGGGAAGACGGTTACAACTCGGGCGCCTTCCGCAAGGCCGCTGATGCGGGCCTCGTCGACATGAATGACATCGTGGAAATCTGGCGCTCCAAGCTGATCCCCGAAGGTCCGATGGTTGTCCGCAAGGCACTTCCGGCCGACGTGAAGGACAAGGTCACCCAGATCACCGCCGATCTGTGGGAAACCGATCCGGAATGCGCCTACAATGTCGCCGCTGGTGAAGCCAAGGATTTCGTCCCGGTCGAGGCGTCTGCCTATGACGGCATCCTCGCAGCACGGAAGCTTCAGGAAGGCATGTAAGCCTGCCAAACCTTTCGCCGGGCCGCTCCTACACGGGCGGCCCGGCTCTCTTTTGCCTTGAGGGTCCTTATGGTCGACATCAGCTTTGGCCCCGAACCGGGCGCCCGCCCGAACATGGCCGACACGCGCGAGGCCTATCTCGAGATGACCCGCCGCAAGCGGATGTATGGCGGGATCCTCCTTGTTCTTTTCATCGTGCTCATGGCCTCGGGCTTTCGCATGGCCGAAGAACGCAATGCTGGCGGTTTTCTGAACGGCCTGCCGATGCTGACCGCCTTCCCGTCCGAAGTTCTGACCGAGGCGTGGCGTGACCGTGCCAATCTGCCCGGACTGTTCCTCGAACACATCCCCTCGCTGATAGAAACCCTGAATATCGCCGCCGTCGCCACCCTGCTTGGCGGGATTGTCGCCGCCTCGCTGGCCCTGCTGGCAACCCGCGGCCTGGCCCGCTGGCCCCGGCTGATCCCGCTCTTCCGGCGCAGCATGGATGCGCTGCGCGCCATCCCCGAAATCGTCATCGCACTTGTGCTGATCTACATCCTCGGCGGTGGCCCGGTCCCCGCCGTCATCGCCATCGGCCTGCACACCTCGGGGGCACTGGGCAAACTGTTTTCCGAGGTTGCCGAAAACGCCGATCTGAAACCAGTTGAAGGGCTCGCCTCCGTCGGGGCGACATGGGGTCAGCGGATGTGGCTTGGCGTGATCCCGCAGGTCGCACCGAACTGGCTGTCCTACGCGCTCCTGCGGTTTGAAATCAATGTTCGCGCCAGCGCCATCCTCGGCTTTGTCGGCGAAGGCGGCATCGGCCATGACCTCAAGATCGCGATGCAATGGGGTCAGGGCCGATATGACAAGGTGGTGGCAATCTTCCTGCTTCTCTTCATCACCATCGTAATCATCGACCGCATCTCTGACCGTTACCGCACCCGTCTGGTGAAGGGGGCCATGCAATGACCACTGCGCCGGACCCCGGCCCCAACCTCGCCGATACCCTGACCCGCAGCTTTTTCCGCAAGCGTCTGGCGGGTTTCTCTGTGCCGGTGGTGATCCTCGCCTACCTAATCTACACCGCCTTCGCCTTTGACCTGGCCGGGCTGGCACAGCGAGCACGGATGGACAATGCCGCCACCCTTTTGTCCGATTTCTGGTCCTACAAGACCCACGTCACCCGCGACAACCGATCAGGCCAGATCACCGTCGCAATCGAGGGGGAAAACAAAGGCACCTATGCCCCCGGCCACTTGCCCGATTGGGTAACTGTCGCGGCGGATGTCACGACGGTTGATCTGGGCGGCGGCAATATCGTCACCTATGACGCGGCAGGTGCGCGCTACGTCATCCCCGGCTACGGCGTCATCGACGTGCGTCCCGAAGACGGCAAGATTGTCTTCACCGCCCCTGAACCGCATCCGAAATGGATCAACGCATCGGACACTAAGGTGACTATCACCACTCCGGCGGGCCGGTTTTCCTACAGCCGGTCCAAGGTGGAAACGTTCAAATACCAACCGGGGTGGGAACTGTTTTTCTTCACCCTCGACAGCCCGTTTTACGGCAAGGGTCCGCTGCAGCTGGCGGGGCTGGCGCTCTGGGGGAATCGTGTTGATCCGGCCCGTTCCAATGCCGCCTACATCGTCTCCGAAGTCTGGACGAACAAGATGTGGCGGCATGGCGATGTGATCTGGGCGATGGGCGAAACCATCCTGATGGCTTTCCTTGGCACTATGGGGGCGTTTCTGGTGGCCCTGCCTTTGGGCTTTGTTGCCGCCTCCAACATGATGCCCTTTGCCACCATCCGCTTTGCCATGCGCCGGGTGTTCGATTTCATCCGTGGCGTGGACGGGCTGATCTGGACGATTGTCCTAAGCCGCGCTTTCGGCCCAGGTCCGATGACCGGCGCGCTCGCGCTTTTGATCACCGACACCGGAACCTTTGGCAAAACCTTTTCCGAGGCCTTGGAAAACATCGACGAAAAGCAAGTCGAAGGCATCCGCTCTACCGGGGCCAACGCTCTGCAGCGCGCCCGCTTTGGCGTGATCCCGCAGGTCACGCCGGTGCTGCTCAGCCAGGTGCTTTACTATCTGGAATCCAACACCCGCAGCGCGACTGTGATCGGAGCGATTGTCGGCGGTGGCATCGGACTTTTGCTGACTCAGGCGATCTCGACCCAGAAAGACTGGGAGGAGGTCGCCTATTACATCACCCTCATCATCCTGATGGTCATGCTGATGGACAGCCTGTCCGGCTGGTTGCGGCGCAAGTTGATCAAGGGCCGGTGATGACAAAGCTGTCTGCCGCGCACGCGTTGATCCACCCAGATTGCGTGGTCACAAATTCCGCCTTTGGCGCCTATTGTGAGGTCGGCACGGCCAGCCGGATCAGCAATTGCACATTTGATGACTACGCCTATTGCGACCGGTTCTCCGACATTGCCAACACCACTATAGGCAAGTTCGCCAATATCGCCGCGATGACCCGGATCGGCCCGACCGACCATCCGATGGACCATGCAAGCCTTCACCACTTTCTGTATCGGTCAAGCTATTACTGGGACGATGCCGCCGACGATCCGGACTTTTTCGCCGCCCGTGCCGCCCGTCGCACGGTGATCGGTCCTGATACCTGGATTGGTCACGGCGCGATCATCAAGCCGGACGTGACAATCGGTGCGGGGGCCGTCGTTGCGTCGGGCGCGGTCGTAACAAAAGATGTGGCGCCCTACATGATCGTCGCAGGCTTGCCCGCCACGCCCTTGCGCCCTCGCTTTGCCCCCGCCATTTCTGACCGCCTGATGACGCTGGCCTGGTGGGACTGGAGCCATGACAGGCTTCGCTCCGCCTTGCAGGATTTCCGCAGCCTTCGGGCCGAGGCGTTCTTGGAGAAATACTCCGGTTAGTCCGGGGTTACGGTCAAGGTCACGCGGTCGCCCGCAAACCATGTCGTGCCGTATTCCACCGGCACCCCTGCCGCGTCGACATTGATCGCGACTGCCCGCAGGATCGGTGCGCCCTCGGCGACCTGCAAGGTCAGGGCTTGCACCGGGGTCGCAAGCTTGGCCGTCAACCTGGTCGAGGCGCGGGTATAGTCTGTGACGCCACATGCGGCCAGCGCCGCCGTGACCGACGACGTGTCGGCCATATGCCTTAGCAAACCGGGAAGCCGGTCTGCCGGGAATACCGACCGAAAGCTTGCCAGTGGTTGCCCATCCGCCAGCGACACGCCTTCCACCACATGCACCGGACTGCCCACTGACAGGCCCAACGCCTCAGCCTCTTTTGCGCTGCTGGCGCGCGTCTCACGTCGGCTGATCCGGCGCGACGAAGTGCGCCCCGTGCTGGCCAAGTTTTGATGAAACCGTACCCTGCGACCCAGCGCATAATCGGCTGGCCGCTGCGCCACGAACACCCCGGCACCGCGCCGCGCATGAACCAGCCCGGCCTCACTCAGCGTGGCAAGGGCATGACGGACGGTATGGCGGTTCACCCCGAACCGGCTGGCCAGCGCCGCTTCGGTCGGCAGCTTGTCCCCTGGCCCATAGTGGCCCTGGGCCATCTCTGCCGTCAGCGTCTCGGCAATCGACTTCCAGATCGGGCTTCGCGGCATGGCATGTCCTGTCATGGAAATTTCATAAAACGAAGATTGCGATCATCGCCCTGACATCGTATTAAGTTGTCTAGTTGTATATAAATCTAGACAAGTCCGCAAGTTGTCGAGGGAAGCCATGCCCGCCCCATCCAATGACCCGCATCACCAACGCAAAGCGTGGATGTCGCTTTTGGCAAAGGCCAAACCTGCGCGATTGAAGGCGCTGTTGCCTGACATGCCTCAGACTACAATCCTGCGTCCGCCAGAGGTTGGCGCAGTGATGGTGCAGGGTCGTGTCGGCGGCACCGGATCGGCCTTTAACCTTGGGGAAATGACGGTGACCCGCTGTTCGGTTCAGCTAGGCGACGGGGTTGTGGGGCACGCTTATGTACAGGGGCGCGACAAGGACCACGCGATGCGGGCTGCGGTTTTGGACGCCCTGCTTCAGACCAAACAGAACCAGCACCTGCAGACCGCCGTGCTGGATCCGCTGCGCGCCGATGCCGACACTGCGCGTGACACCCGCGCCGGCAAGGCTGCCGCGACAAAGGTCGAATTTTTCACCATGGTTCGTGGGGAAGACAAATGAACGCCGGTGCGTTGCTTGGCGGGTTTGACGACCCTGCGATCCAATCGGCCCGTGCCTTTCGCGCCTTGCTGCAGGCGCTGGCGCGGCCCGGAACGATCTGGCCCGTCGCGGGCGCGGAACCCCCGGCGCCGCTGTCGGTTGCGGCAGGCGTTGTTCTGCTGACCGTGACAGATGGCACTACGCCGGTCCATCTGGCGGGCGGAACAGACTGTCCTGCGGTGCGCGACTGGATCAGCTTTCACGCCGGCGCACCGATTGGCAGCCCCGACGGCGCGATGTTTGCCCTCGGGCGCTGGGACGATCTGCATCCGCTTGACCGCTTTCGCATTGGTCTGCCCGACTATCCTGATCGCGCCGTCACGCTGATCGTCGAGGTTGATGACCTTCAATCCCACGGCGCGCGGCTGACCGGCCCCGGCATCAAGGACAGCACCCGCCTTTTGCTCCCCGAGGTGTCGGCATTTCAAGCCAACCGGACACTGTTCCCGCTGGGATTTGACACTTACCTCACCTGCGGCGACCTCGTCGCAGGCCTGCCCAGATCGACCCGCGTGGAGGCCATCTGATGTATGTCGCTGTGAAGGGTGGCGAACGCGCCATCGACAACGCCCATGCCTGGCTGGCCGAAGAACGGCGCGGGGATACCGCCATTGCCGAACTGTCCGTCGCTCAGATCCGGGCGCAGCTGGCCTTGGCGGTCAACCGCGTGATGGCCGAGGGATCGCTGTTCGATCCCGACCTTGCCGCGCTCGCGATCAAACAGGCGCGCGGCGATCTGATCGAGGCGGTATTCCTGATCCGCGCCTACCGGACCACCTTGCCGCGCCTTGGATCGTCGCACCCCATCGACACCGAAGCCATGGCGGTTGACCGGCGTATCTCTGCGACATTCAAGGACCTGCCGGGCGGCCAGGTTTTGGGGCCGACCTTCGACTACACTCACCGACTTTTGGACTTTTGCCTTGCCGCAGATGGCGCGGCCCTGCCCCCGACACCGACGATGCCCGCAAGCACAACTCCCGTGCCGCATGTCGTGTCGTTCCTTGACCGCGACGGGCTGATCGAGGAGGCAGGCACATACGGGACCGATGCACCGCCTGATCTGACGCGCGAGCCGATGGAACTGCCCGCCAATCGCCCCCTTCGCCTGCAAGCAATCACGCGCGGGGACGAAGGCTTCATCCTGTCGATGGCCTATTCCACGCAGCGCGGCTATGGGCGCACCCATGCCTTCGTGGGTGAGCTGCGCATTGGCCGCGTCGTGGTCGAAATGGACATCCCCGAATTGGGTTTTGCCATCGACATCGGCGAGGTCGAGCTGACGGAATGCGAAACAGTCAACCAGTTCAAGGGATCAAAAACCGAACCGCCGCAGTTCACGCGCGGCTATGGGTTGGTCTTTGGCCAATCGGAGCGGAAAGCTATCGCGATGAGCCTGGTCGACCGCGCTCTGCGCTGGGAAGAACTGGGCGAGGACTTCGTGGGTGCCCCAGCCCAGGACGAGGAGTTCGTGCTGATGCATTGCGACAACATCCAGGCGACGGGATTCCTCGAACATATCAAGTTGCCCCATTACGTGGACTTTCAGGCCGAACTGGAGCTGGTCCGGCGGTTGCGGGCCGAGGCAATGCAGATGCAAGAGGCCGCCGAATGACCGCCGTGGTGTTCG
>JBKJVF010000028.1:0-6022 GCA_046589965.1 Paracoccaceae bacterium | reverse complement strand
CCGTCGCCCAGAACCGCGTCGATGCGGGCGATGGCGCGGTCGGTGACGTCGATCTTGCCGAAGGACAGGATGATGGCGTCCTTGTTGAGGATCACCACGGCGCCCATTTCGTTCATCAGGGCGGCCAGCACCGGAACCGCGGTTTCGAAGAACAGCTGCCGGCCGGCGTCGGCCTGCCGGGTCACGGCGCGGGCCTTGGCGTCCTGCGCCGAGCGGATGCCTTCGACCTTGGCATCGAAGGCTTCGGCGAGGGCGCGGAACTCGTCCGGCGGCAGGGTGGCGCGCTGGGTGGTCAGGCGGCTTTCCTCGGCGGCGAGATCGGCCTCGATCTTGCGGTTCTCGGCCTGCAAGCTGCGCGAGTCGGCCTCGATCCGGGCCTGGATCGCCTTGCCGTACAGGGTGCCGGAAAACAGCCGGTCCTGAGTGATCGTCAGGACCGGGCTGGGCTGGGGTGCTGCGGTTTCCTGCGCGCAAAGCCCCGCCGGAACCGCAAGCAGCAGCGCCAGAAGCGAGACAGTCTGAAGGGCGACGGGCAAAAACCGTGCGGGCAGCAGCCGTGCGAACCGCGCCACCCGTGCCATCAGAACTTGGTCGAGATGGTCAGATCGAAGGTCTGTTCCTTGTCATAATCTTCCTTCTGCAACGCTTTGGCGAAGTTGAAGCGCAGCGGGCCGACCGGCGTATCCCAGAAGATCGAAATACCGATGGAAGACCGCAGGTGGAAACCATCGTCGACCGGACCGCCGGTGCCGGCGGTGTCATCGAGGCTCCAGACCGAGCCGACATCAAAGAAGGCGCCGCCGGTAATGCCATATTCCTCGGGCAGACCAAGCGGGAAATCGGCCTCGAACCGTGCCACTGCATAGATATTGCCACCCAGCGCGTCCTCATTCACGGCCGTCAGGTCGCGCGGCCCAAAGCCGTTCGGCTCAAATCCCCGGATCTTGCCGTTGCCAAAGAACCGCTCCGTGACGCTGCTGGGTTCATCGCCAAGCGTGCTGATGACGCCGCCTTCAAAGATCGCCCGCACCGTCACTTCTTCGTTCAGGACACGCCGTTCCGCAAGCGCAAGACCGGTGGTCGAGATGTAGTTGGTGTCCCCGCCGATGCCAGCGAATTCCTGACCAAAGCGCAAAAGCACACCGCCAAGGGGATTGGTGCCCGAAACGCGCGAGTCATATTCATAGGTATAACCCAGCGCTGCGGTCTGCAGCGGCCCGCGCGCACCTTCGGCAATGAGGATCGAAGAGCTGTCGGTCGAGACGTTGTAGATCTCGTCCTGTGCAATGCGGAACCTCAGGTCCAGCCGACCCAGTTCGCTGACCGGAAATCCGATCCCTGTTGAAAAGCCCAGATTGCGGGTGTCGTAAGATGCATCGTCGTTGTTGGTGGTTCGGTAGTAACCGCCGACAGTGAATGACAGATCACGCCCCAGGAACGCCGGTTCGGTAAAGCTGAACGACGTGTTGGCGTTGTCCGTCCCGCTGGAAATATTGGCGGCAAGGGCCTGTCCACGACCCAGAAAGTTCGTTTCCGCAAACCCGATATTCAGGCCCACGCCCGCAGATGCCCCATAGCTGACACCAAAGCTGAGCGAACCCGTCGGCTGTTCCTCGACATCGACATTGACCACGACCTGATCGGCACTGCTGCCGGGTTGGGCGTCGACCGTGGCATCCTTGAAAAAGCCCAAGGCGCGGATGCGTTCGGCCGATTGGCGGATTTCGCGCGGGTTGAAGGGATCGCCTTCGACGGAACGGAACTGGCGGCGGATCACCTGGTCAAGGGTCGTGGCGTTGCCTTCGATGTCGATGCGCTCGACAAAGACGCGCTCGCCCCGCACCAGCACGAACTCGATGTCCAGCGTGCCTGCGCGGTCGTTGCGGGTGACACGCGGGTCGACACGGATGAAATTCAGGCCCTTGCGCAGCGCCAGATTTTCCATGCGCGCGATGTTGGTGTCGATCAGCGCGGGGCTCCAGGTCTGGCCGGTGCTGATACGCTGGACGTCGACAAATTCCTCGGCAGCAACGCCATCGACTTCGGATGACGTGGACACCGCACCGATTTTGAATTTCTGACCTTCGCGGACATTGATCGTCACGAACGTCGCGTCGCGTTCGCGCGACACGTCCGCGCTGGCCTCGGCGACCTGCACGTCGACATAACCGCGCGATTTATAGAAATCGGTCAGCAGTTGCCGGTCAAGATCGAGCCGTTCGGCGACAAAACTGTCGCGACGCACAAAGGTCCGCAACAGTCCTGCCTGTTTGGTGTCCAGAACCTGGCGCAGGCGGCGATCCGAAAAGGCGCGGTTGCCGACAAAAGACAGACGCTCAACTTCGACCACGCGACCCTCGCCGATCTCGAACACCAGATCGACGCGGTTGCCGTCACGGCGGATGATCTTTGGCTCCACGCTGGCGGCCAGACGGCCCTGCACGCGGTATACCTCGGCAATCGCGGCGGCATCGGCCTCGGCCGTAGCAGGCGAATAGACACGGCGCGACTGCGACGAGATCAGGCCGGCAAGGGCGTCATCTTTCAGGCGCTTGTTGCCCTCAAAGTTGATGACATTGATGGTGGGGTATTCCCGAACCACGATCACGAGGGTGTTGCCCTGCGGCGAAAGCTCAACCTGTTCAAAGAGGCCAGAGTTCACGATGCGCTGATAGGCGTCGTTCAACTGGGCGGCAGATACCTCTTGGCCCGAGGCGATTCCCGCATAGGACAGGATGGTCGCCTGATCGACGCGTTCATTGCCTTCGATCGAGACGTTGGAAAACGCGAAAACCTGTGCCTCGGCGGGCGTGAGGAACGCCCCGGAAAGGGTTGTCGTACCGAGGAAAACAGCAATCAGGGCGGATCGCACCTGGGTCCGTCCTGCCAGAACACGCCAGTCGATGGACCTAAAACTCCGCACCATTTCCCTGCCCCGTCCCTGTCATTTGTATGACAGCCTGACTACCGGGAAAGACCAGCCTTGTCAAAAGGCTGCGGTCGGCATTTGGGAAATTACGACATCTTGTGGATAACTTGGTGGAAAAGGCGATCAGATCTGGGCAAGCACCTGCCCAAGGAACGCCCCGGCAAGCAGCCCGGCGACCACCGTCAGGCAAGCAAACATGCGATCCCAGTTCAGGCCGACCAACAGAGAGATTCCCTGGTAGCCTTTCATGACGGTCTGCATAGTGCACCTCCAGTTTGTGAGTGCGCACGGGCCTAAGGGAAGATTAAGGCACCAGTATGGCGCAGCACTCCGAATCGGCGGTCAGGTCAGACGCAAAAGAGGTCGCTGGAAAGCCCGAACAGCATCAACGACAGCACCAGGACAATCCCGACTGATACCAGAACGCGCAGCGCCTTTGCGTTCGGCGGGCGGCGGGCGATCGCCTCATAAGCGTGAAAGACCAGATGCCCACCATCCAGCACCGGGATCGGAAACAGGTTCAGCAACCCGATCCCAAGCGACAGCGCTGCCAGTTGCGAAAAGAACTGTTCGGGCCCTGCGACGGCCGCATCGCCCATCACCTCGGCCATTCCGATCGGACCCGACAGATTACACGTGCTGATGGCACCGGTCAGAATGCTGCCAAAAGCTGCAAGCGACGTGGTGAGCACATACCAGGCCTGGCTGGCCGAGGTGCTGATCGTCTCCCACACACCGGGGGTGCGGGTCTGCAGATCGATCAGGGACGCACTTGTCAGGCCGACGAGCCAGCGCGTTTCAAAACCACCCTCCGGCAGGGGGACATCGCGCTTGCGCGGCGTCATGGTCGCCTCGAACTCCGTGCCGTCGCGCCAGACGGTCAAGGTTATGGGCTTGCCGTCGGTCGCCTTGATGATCGCGGGCAGTTGCGAGAACACATCGACCGGCTGACCATCGGCGGCCAGAATGATGTCATCCTTTTGCAGTCCTGCATCACCAGCGGCAGATTTCGGATGCACGTCGCCCACGATCGCCGGTGAGGGGTGTTGGGCGTTCACGACCATCGTCTGCCCGGCGCGTTCGACGGTCCAGGCGATGGTGGGGGTGTTCGGCAGGGATTTGAACGCGGCGCCATAGGCCTCGGTGGTCGGGGTCTCGATGCCTGACATCGCCAGAATGCGGTCGCCGGGCTGCAGCGTTTCGCCCTGGAAGTTGGTGGTGCGGATCGATTCCACGACGGGCGAATCGGTCGGCACCCCCATCGTCAGAAGAAACGTCGCAAGGATCAGAAATCCCAGAATGAAGTTTGCAATCGGACCCGCCAGCACCGTCAGCGACCGCGCCCAAAGGGGGGCGCCCGCCATGGTGCGCCTGCGCTCGGCCGCGCTGTAGCCATCCAGTGCTCCGGACTGCACGGACGACGCGTCCGCATCGCCCATGAACTTGACAAATCCGCCCAGCGGGATCGTGGCAAGCTGCCATTTTGTGCCGCGCTTGTCGACGCGGCTGGCCAGCACCGGGCCAAATCCCAACGAGAACACCTCGGCATGGATACCGGTCCAGCGCCCCACGATGTAGTGGCCGTATTCATGCACTGCGATGATGATCGACAACGCCACGATGAAGACGACCACGGTCACGGCCAGACCCCCAGCGCCGGAAAGTAGTTCGATCACCGTCACACCCCTAATGTTTGTTGTCCGCACGCCGACGCGCAGCTTCACCTGCCCTGACCCGGGCAAGATGGTCTGTCGCCTGGATGTCCTCAAGGGTCAGCGCGGCAATTCCAAGACGCATTTCGGCCGAAAGCCGGGCAAGTGTGTCCTCGACCACCCCTGACATGTCCTGAAACCCGATGCCACCCGCAAGAAAGTGATCCAGCGCGATTTCCTTGGCGGCGTTAAAGGCCGCACCGGCCAGCCCCCGGATCGCCATCACTTCGCGGGCCAGGCGCAGCGCTGGATAGCGGGCAAGGTCAGGCGCGCGAAAGGTCAGCGTGGCGATCTGCGCCAGATCAAGCCGCGCCACGGGCAAAGCCACACGTTGGGGCCAGTTCAGCGCATAGCCGATGGAATGGCGCATGTCGGGCGCGCCCATATGCGCCATGATGGCGCCGTCGTGAAATCCCACCATGGAATGGATCAGGCTTTCGGGATGGATGATGACTTCGATCTGGTCGGGCTCCACGCCGAAAAACTCGCGTGTTTCGATGACCTCCAGCGCCTTGTTGAACATCGAGGCCGAATCGATCGTGATGCGCTGGCCCATCGCCCAGTTCGGGTGAGCCATCGCCTCTGCGATCGTGGCGGTGGCCAGCGCCTCCAGCGGCCAGTCGCGCAATGCGCCGCCGGATGCGGTCAGAATGATCCGCTCAACTGCCGCAATATCTTCGGAGTTGAGCGCCTGAAAGATCGCCGAATGCTCGCTGTCCACAGGAAGGATGCGCGCGCCGTGGCGGGCAGCGTCGGACATCAAAAGCGTGCCCGCCGTGACAAGGCTTTCCTTGTTGGCAAGGGCAAGGGTGCGTCCATGCGCCAGTGCGCGCAGACCCGGGACAAGCCCTGCCGCCCCGACAATCGCGCTCATCACCCAGTCCGCGGGGCGGTCGGCGGCCTCGGCAATCGCAAGCGCTCCGGCGGCGGTTTCGATCGGAGTACCGGCAAGTGCGTCACGCAATGCCGCAAGGTCGCCCGGTTCGGCGCAGACCGCAATCTCGGCCCGCAAGGCGCGGGCCATCTCGGCCAGCCGGGTCACGTTGCGCCCACCCGTCAGCGCGACGACGCGGTAGGTCGCAGGACCACCCGCCCGCATCAACAGATCAAACGTCTGCTCGCCGATGGAGCCAGTGGCCCCGAAAATGGACACGCTGCGCATGGCTCAGGGTCCGATCGGCAAGGGTAGGACGCGCGTCAGGACCATGACAAAGACCATGGCACCGACCAGCGCGTCGAACCGGTCCATCAGACCACCATGCCCGGGGATGAGGTTCGAGCTGTCCTTGACCCCCGTCCGCCGTTTGATCCAGCTTTCGGCGATGTCGCCCATTTGTCCGGCAAATGCGAGGAATGGCGAAATCACCACAAGCCCCCAATG
>JBKJVF010000145.1:0-4504 GCA_046589965.1 Paracoccaceae bacterium | reverse complement strand
ATTCGGTGGCGGTAAAGAGATGCGTTGTCATGCTGAGAACATAGCAACGCGCTCAAACGGCAGCAAGGTTCAAGGCGCTGGGGGCAGGACATGGCATGGTTCGATTTCTGTTCAATTTTGGCATGTGACCTTGAAATCGAAGTGTTCAGCAAGCAAAGGATTAACTCACGCTATTACAATGGCTTGTGGAAAATTCACCAAATACGCGCAGTCATCAGGTCCAGAGAATATCGGCACCGAGGAACCGTTTCCGCGCCGCCGCGCGTGGGGGTCGGTGCTCAGCTTCTCCCGCATAACCCCCGACAACAACGGGAAAATCGCGCTACAGCCGGATCGGGAGAACGCTTTCGCTATGGCAAGTGGTGGAGGAGACGCGACCGCAGTCTAACCTTCTCTGGGCGCAAGCCTCTGATTTTATTATACCGCGTACGGGTTCGAATCCCATTTGACGCAAACGCGACGGACATCCAGACAGGGCGATCTAGCCAACTTCGCCTTCAAGAACGACCGGCCGCTGATCATAGCGCCGACCGTTATAAAACTCCACGAAGACCTCACATAGGTGCCACCGCCCGTGGCTCGACCGCATCCCCGAAACGCGACGCTCGCGGATTTCCGCGGCAAACATCGGGCCGAACCGGTTCCACCAGAACCGCACGGTTTCGTGGCTGATCTCGATGCCACACTCGTGCAGCAGGTCCTCTAGGTTTCGGAGTGACACGGGGATACGGATGTTGAGCATCTCGTCTTAAACAAGCGAACGGGGGAGGGTCTCGTCATTCAGGCAGGCCAGCGAAGCGCCCTGCCCTGCCGCAAGCCAAGTTTCTATAACCCCGCCCCCTTGTGAACTTGCGACCACTGCGTGGCCTGCCCGTGGGATCCTCTCCCACCCCAGTTGATATCACTCCCAGCCCACGGCCTTCATTGGGCGGCCCTTGGCAAGGCCGCTGACCACACGCAGGATCGAGTTTCGGTCGATGCCGAAATGCCGGTAAAGGTCGGCGACAGTCCCGGTCTGACCGAAATGCTCCACCCCCAGGCCCGCAACGCGGTGGCCATGCACTGAGCCGAGCCATGACAGGGTGGCCGGGTGGCCGTCGATCACGGTGACGATCAGCGCATCGCGCGGCACGGCGGACAACAGCCGTTCCACATGGCTGTCGCCCGTCCGCCCGTTGATCCGCGCGGTTTGTCCGGCCTGCCAGCCCGCATTCAGCCGATCGGCAGAGGTGACAGCCAGAATGCCCACATCGCGCCGCCCCTCGGCCAAGGAGGATGCGGCAGCAATCGCCTCGGTCGCGACCGTGCCCTGATAGGCGATCACCACCTCGCAGCCCGGTCCTGGTTCGCGCAGCCAATAGCCTCCGTCAATCACGCCTTGCCGGATTGCATCTGCCTTGCGGCGCGGTTGTTCGATGGGGCGGGTGGACAGGCGCAGATACACCGATCCGCCGCCTGCTTCGCGCTGCCAGTCGGCGGCTTCGGCCTTGCCGCCGTCGCGCTGGATATAGTCGAATGCCCATTCCAGAATGCAGGCCAACTCATCGGCAAAGGCGGGCTCAAAGGCGGCCAGCCCGTCCTGACTCATCCCGATCAGCGGGGTGCCGATGGACTGATGCGCGCCGCCTTCGGGGGCCAGCGTCACCCCCGACGGCGTGCCGATCAGGATAAAGCGCGCATCCTGATAGCAAGCATAGTTCAACGCATCGAGGCCGCGCACCACGAACGGATCATAGACCGTGCCGATGGGCAACAGGCGCTGGCCGAACAGGGAATGCGACAAGCCGGCAGCAGCCAAAAGCAGCATCAGGTTCATCTCGGCGATGCCAAGCTCCAGATGCTGGCCCTTGGGCGAGAACTGCCATTTCTGCGCCGAGGCGATGTTTTCATCGCGAAACGTATCTGCCAGCGGTTTGGCTGCAAACAGCCCGCGCCGGTTCACCCAAGGGCCAAGGTTGGTTGATACCGTCACATCGGGCGATGTAGTGACGATCCGCGCCGCCAGAGCGGTATCATCCTTGGCCAGAGCATCCAGGATCTTGCCGAACGCCGTTTGCGTCGAAATCTCGGCATCAGCGGGGGCCTCGATCACCGGCACCGGCACCCGCGGCGCCTGATACCGCCGGGGGCCGGTGTTAAAGGGTATGCGCGCAAGGACCGCATCAAGCGCCTTTTCGGTGATCCCCAAGCCTTCGGCTTTGTCCCATTCATGGCCTGCTGCAACGCCCATGCGCGCCTGAAACTCCTCCATCTGCGCGGTGGTCATCAGGCCGGCGTGGTTGTCCTTGTGCCCGGCCAGTGGCGTGCCCCAGCCTTTGACCGTGTAGGCCAGAAACACCGTCGGGCGGTCATGCGTGGCGGCTTCGCGATAGGCGCGGGTGGTGCTGGTGAGGCAATGGCCACCAAGATTGGCCATCAGCCGTGCCAGATCGTCATCCGACCGCCGGTCCAGCAGTGCCGAGACGGGCCCTTGATCGCCGATCTCGTCGACCAACCGCTTGCGCCAGGCGGCCCCGCCCTGAAAGGTCAGCGCGGCATAAAGCTGGTTCGGGCAGGCATCGATCCAGTCGCGCAGCCGCGCGCCGCCCGGTTCCGCAAAGGCCGCCTCTTGCAGCGCGCCGTATTTCAGCAAGACCACATCCCAGCCAAAGGTGCGGAAGATACCGTCGATCCGGTCCGAAAGGCCTTCGCGCACCACGCCGTCCAGGCTTTGGCGGTTGTAGTCGATGATCCACCAGCAATTGCGCAGCCCGTGTTTCCAGCCTTCCTGCAGGCATTCGTAGATGTTGCCCTCGTCCAGTTCGGCGTCGCCCACCAGGGCGATCATCCGTCCATCCGGCACCGCGGCCCAGTCCTTGGCGCGGACATAATCGCGCACCATCGCGGCAAAGGCAGTCACGGCGACCCCAAGGCCCACCGACCCGGTCGAGAAATCCACGTCGTCGGTATCCTTGGTGCGCGAGGGGTAGGATTGAACGCCCCCCATGCCACGAAAGTTTTTCAGCCCGTCAAGACTTTGTCGCCCGAAGAGATACTGGAGCGCATGAAACACCGGCCCCGCATGCGGCTTGACCGCCACGCGATCCTCAGGCTGCAGCACATCGCAATATAGTGCGGTCATCAGCGTGACCATCGACGCGCAGGACGCCTGATGCCCGCCAACTTTCAGCTCGTCGGATTTGGGGCGCAGATGGTTGGCGTTGTGGATCGTCCAGGCCGAGAGCCACAGCAGTTTGCGCTCAATCAAGCCAAGTTCGGCGGTTGTCAGCGACATCGGCGTCCCCTCTCAGAAAGACCCACACCATTGCGCCTGATCAACCTCAGGCCGGGTTACCTGCAAGCAAGAGCCGCGCCTGGCGTTCAAAGACGCGGATAAAGGTTTCCGTCATCAGGTTGGTCTGATGCCGGGTCTTGATGATGCCGTTCAGGTGCAGCGGTCGGCTGCGGCTTTCGCTCAGCGGCACAAAGATCAACTCGCCCCGTGCCAGTTCTGCGGCCACATTGAACGCGGTCAGAAAGGCAATGCCCTGATCCAGCTTGACTGCCTGTTTCATCAACTCGACCGAGTTCGAGATTACGGTGGCCTGAACCGTGTCGGAAAAGTTCGCGATGGCTCTGTCGAGGATCGGGCGTGTCGACATCGCCTTGCTGGGCATGATCAGCGGATAGCCCGCGCAAGAGGACATGGAGATCACATTGCGCGAGGCCAGGGGATGACCGGGCGGCAGGACGGCGCCGACGACTACGGGTAAGTCGAAGACCGTCTCAACTCCCGCAGGAACAGGCAGATCAAAGCCGATGCCAAGGTCAACCTCATCAGAGGCAACCTCGACGCTTGGATCACCGACCACACGAATATCGACGGTCGAGCGTGGGCGGTCGCGGCGAAATGACTGCACGACCCCCGGCATGATTTCCGACGCGACAGTGCCGATCGTCGCAACGGCAACGCGCCCCCAGCGCAGCCCGATCAGATCGGACAGTTGCAGGTTCAGCCGGTCTTGCCCGCGCAAGGTCAGCCGCACATGCTCGATCAGCAACTCCCCTGCCGCCGTAAGCCGCAACCCCCGTGGCAGCCGTTCAAAGAGCGGCGTGCCAAGCTCCTCTTCCAACGCCAGAATCTGGCGGTTGATGGCGGATGACGAGACATTGAGCTTGCGCGAGGCGCCCCGGATCGACCCGGTGCGCGCCACTTCGTCCAGATAGTTCAGCAGGCGGTTGTGCAGCATGGCCAGAGACTGCCCCATCTGCAGCCCGGATCAAAGCCCGGACTGCGTCAGGCCCAACGTGTCCGCAAGATCGTGGTGCTGCGGCAGGGCCTCTGTCACCCGGCGCCCGTGGGACAGCACGATCCGGTCAGCCTGATCGCGGCTCATCAGGGCGTTCAGGCTGCGGGCGGAAAAGATCACCAGATGGGCGGGCAGACCCACGCCAACGCGGCCAAGATCGGCGCGCCCGATCAGGTCGGCGGGCACTTTCGACGCCATGGCAAGGCTGCCGGTCA
>JBKJVF010000196.1:0-4211 GCA_046589965.1 Paracoccaceae bacterium | reverse complement strand
GTCAATCTCCACCCCCCGGTTCATCGGGCCGGGATGCATCACGATCGCGTCGGGTTTGGCATGCGCAAGTTTCGCCGCGTCCAGCCCGAAGCGGTGGTAATATTCGCGCATGGAGGGCACGAACCCGCCATCCATCCGCTCACGCTGCAGGCGAAGCATCATCACGACATCCGCTCCTTCCAACCCGCGTGCCATGTCGTCGTACAACTCGCAGCCGAATTCCTCCACGCCAGCGGGCATCAGGGTCGGGGGCGCGATCAGGCGGATGCGGTTTTCCATCTTGCCCAGCAGGATCAGGTTCGACCGGGCGACGCGGCTATGTGCGATGTCGCCGCAGATCGCCACGGTCAGCCGCTGGATCCGGCCCTTGGCGCGGCGGATGGTCAGCGCATCCAGCAATGCTTGCGTGGGGTGTTCATGCCGCCCGTCGCCCGCGTTCAGCACCGCGCAATTGACCTTGGACGCCAGCAGGTTCACCGCACCCGAACTCGGGTGCCGCACCACCAGCAAATCTGGATGCATCGCGTTCAGCGTCATCGCGGTGTCGATCAGCGTCTCGCCCTTTTTGACGCTCGACTGCGCCACGGGCATGTTCATTACATCTGCACCAAGGCGTTTGCCCGCCAGCTCGAATGAGGCCTGCGTGCGGGTGGAGGCCTCAAAGAACATGTTGATCTGCGTCATGCCCGCCAGCACGTCGGACTGTTTCACCGTGCGGCGATTGAGGTCCACGTAACGGTCGGCAAGGTCCAGGACGGTGACGATGTCCTGCGGGCTGAGCTGTTCGATCCCCAGAAGGTGCCGCACCCGAAAGGTCATGCCCGTCCCCCGCCACTGAAACTTTTGGGCTTATGGCAGCATCGCGGGGTGCGGGCAACGGGCTTGTGGCGATGGGGCAGGGGACCTAGCTTTGACGCATGGGCAGAATCGATGACATCGCCGATGACTGGCACGCCAGCTTTGCGGCACTGGAATGGCAGGTCGATCTGGGCGTGGCGGACGCGCTGGAGGATGCGCCGGTCGACCGCTACGCGCTGACAGACGCGCCACGACCGGACACGGCGCGGCGCCCTGCGCCCGTCGACACCCCCCCGGCGCCGGTCGCGAATGCCGATCCGGTTGCCGTGGCACGCCAGATGGCCGGGGCGGCGCAAACCCTGCCTGAGCTGCAGGCCGCCCTAGCCGCCTATGACCATTGCGAGATCAAGAAAGGCGCCCGCAACACCGTCTTTGCCGATGGTAACCCCGCGGCCCGCGTGCTGATCCTGGGCGAGGCACCGGGGCGCGACGAGGATATCGAAGGGCGCCCCTTTGTCGGCGCTGCGGGGCAACTGCTGGACAAGATGTTTGCGGCCATCGGCCTTTCGCGGACCAGCCCCGATCCGGCTACGGGCATCTATATCACCAATGTCATGCCCTGGCGCCCCCCCGGCAACCGCGACCCCGAGCCTGCGGAAATCGCCATGATGATGCCCTTTGTGGAACGCCATATCGTGCTGGCAGACCCCGAGGTGATCGTGGTGATGGGCAACACACCTTGCGCGGCCCTGCTGGGTCAGCGCGGTATCCTGAAACTGCGCGGGCAGTGGATGCAAGGCCTTGGCCGCCCGGTTCTGCCGATGACGCATCCTGCCTATCTTTTGCGCACACCCGCGGCCAAGCGTGAGGCTTGGGCGGATCTACTGTCGTTGCAAGACCGGCTCAGATCGCGTTGACTTCGTGGTCGCGCGAACGTGGCTGGTCAGCCTGCCTTCGGGTGCTAGACTAGAGCCAACAAAATCAATGGTGCGGCCAGCATGCGGTTCTACCGGCAAAGTCTGTTGGGTCTTTTTCTGGCGGCAGTGACGCTTGGGTTATTGACCCTGGGCGCGCTGCAGATTGCCGATGCCACGCGGCAACGCGGACAAGCCGAAGGTGGCCCCCCACCCGCCGAAGAACGGGTGGCCTCGGTTCGCGTGATGACGGTCACGGCGACGAACATATCCCCAGTGATCACGGCTTACGGCGAAATTCGCGCACGTCGCACCCTGGAGATCCGCAGCCCAAGGGCAGGGCGCGTGATCTGGACGGCACCAGAGCTTGTCGCGGGCAGCACGGTGGCGGGCGGTACGCTGTTGCTGCGACTGGACCAGGCCGAGGCGCAGGCAGCGCTTGACCTTGCCCTGGCCGATCTGGGCAGTCGCACGGCGGATCGCGATCAGGCGCTGGGCACGCTGGCGCTGGCGCGGGACGAGCGGGCAGCGGCAGAGGATCAGCTGGCCTTGCGTGTCGCAGCGACCGCCCGCCAGCGCGACCTGCGTGCACGTGATGCGGGCAGCGCCACAGCGGTCGAGGACGCGCAACTGGCAGAATCCTCTGCCAGACAGTCCGTGCTGGCGGCGCGGCAGTCGCTGCTGGCGGCCGAAGCGCAGGTCGCTGAGGCCGAGGCCGCCATTCTGCGCCAGAACATTGCGGTGACCGAGGCGCGCCGTGCTTTGGACGATACCGAGATACGCGCGGGGTTCAGCGGTGTTCTGGACAGCGTGGCCGTGGTGGAAGGCGGATTGGTCAATGCCAACGAACAGATCGCGACCCTGATCGACCCGGTTGGCCTCGATGTGTGGATACGTCTGTCTACCGGCCAGTTTGCCCAGCTTCTTGCGCCGGATGGGACGCTCCGCGCGGCACCGGTTCAGGCGGTGTTGCAGACCGGGGGGACGCAATTGCTCGCCAATGGAACGCTGGTACGCTCAGGCGCTGCACTGGGCGAAGGCGAAAGCGGGCGGTTGGTCATTGCGACGCTGGACGCGGCCCCGGGGTTTCGTCCCGGTGATTTCGTGGCCGTGACGCTGTCCGAGGCACCGCTGCCCGACGTCGCGATCCTGCCCGGCAGCGCGGTTGGCACCGATGGCGCGGTGCTGGCACTGACTGGCGATGATCGGCTTGAGGCTGTGCCCGTCACCATCCTGCGGCGTCAGGGCAACGACGTGATCGTTGATGCCACAGCACTTGATGGCCGCGAGATCGTGTCGGAACGGACCGCGCAAACCGGAGCGGGGATCAAGGTGCGCCCCATTCGGCCAAACGTCCGGGCCGAGGGCGTGGCCTTGGACGACAGCGAACGCGCGCGCCTGATCGCGCTGGTCGAGGGGGACGCAAGCCTGTCCGAGGCGGATCGCAGCGCCATGATGGCGCAACTGACGGCCGCGACCGTGCCTGAGACGCTGGTGGCACAGATCAACGCGCGCGCCGGGGGCTAAGGCATGGACGACGGCAGCCCGGAACCTGCAAAGGCTGGCGCTTGGGGCATTCCCTATTTCGTCCGCCATCGCACGGCGGCCAATCTGCTGATGCTGGTGCTGCTGCTGGCGGGCGTGGTGGCGGCCTCCCGGATGCGGGCGCAGTATTTTCCCGATGTGGTGCCTACATCAATTTCGATCAGCGTGAATTGGAACGGTGCCGGTGCCGAAGATGTAGACCGTGCCATCGTCAGCCGGATGGAGCCCGCGCTTTTGGTGCTGGACGGTGTCGTCGATGTCGCGTCCGAGGCACGCGAAGGTAGGGCGTCGATTTCGCTGGAGTTTGAAACCGGCACCGACCTCACGCTTGCCGCCGATGCGGTGGAGGCGGCCCTGTCCGGCATCACGGACCTGCCCGAAGACGCCGATGACCCCCAGATCCGCCAGGACACCTGGCGCGACCGTGTGACGGATGTGGTCATCACCGGACCCGTCGGCGTGGACCAGCTGGCCCGGTTTGCGGACGAATTCATCGCCCGCCTGTACGAGGCGGGGGTCACGCGTTCATCGGTCCTTGGCCTTGCCGCACCCGAGGTGAACATCGAGGTACCGACGATCAACCTGATGCGCCACGGCCTGACCATGGCCGAGGTGGCCGACGCCATCACCCAGCAGGTGACCTCCGGACCGATTGGCGTGTTGGAAGACGACGCGGCCCGTTTGGGGACGGGGGCCGATCTGCGCACGCCTCTTGCGCTTGGCGATGTGGTCCTGCGCTCGCTGGCCAATGGCGAAAAACTGGTGCTGTCGGACATTGCAACCTTGACGGCCAGCGGCGTCGACGACAACCGCGCCGCCTTTGTGGGCAACAACCCCGCGATGACCATCCGGGTCGACCGCAACGACACGGGCGATGCCATTGCGATCCAGGCCACCGTCGCCACCGTCGCCGCTGACCTGACGCAAAGCCTGCCGCCTGGTGTCACGATGGAC
>JBKJVF010000186.1:0-10902 GCA_046589965.1 Paracoccaceae bacterium | reverse complement strand
CGTCCTGCAGCTCCATCTCTTGCTGGGCCGTTAGCTGGGCAGAGGCGTAGCTGGCCTCGCTCGACCGCTGGACGCGCGCTTGGGATACCGTCGATAAAAGATCGCCAGACAGGGCGGCAAAGCTGCGCATGCCAGCCATGAACCCGCCCGAGGCCGGTTCGCGCACGTCCGTCAGTGCTGTGGAAAGCGCGCGGATAAGGCCGGATTCGCCCGGGCTGCCGGGAACGGTCGCCCCGACACCGTCGCGCAGGCGCCACAGCGCGCCGCCTTGTGCGGGATCGACGGCGGGATTGATCTTCAGGCGTTGGGCGAGACCAGTTTCATTCGCCGCCAGAAATGCGTTGCCGCCATCGGTCAAAAGTCCGGGCGCACCCAGCGCAATGGAGGGGTCCAGCGCCGGATCAGCAAAACGCTCCACCAGATCGCGGGCGACCGCATCAAGTTGCGCCTGCGCCTTTGGGGCAAGATCGTCGCGGATCGCGAACAGGCCGGACAGACGGCCGCCCGCAATCTGGCTGGTCTCACCCGATGTCGCAACCGGCCGTCCGTTGATCGACAGGCCCGACAGCGCGCCGGAGGCCAGGGTCATCTCCGGGACGAGCGTGCCTGCGGGCGTAAAGTCGAGTTTGGCCGCGACACCGTCCAGCAAAATCGCCCCGCCGGTTGTGAAAAGCGCCACGGTGCCATTGTTGCGCGGCACCTCACGCAGCGGGATCGCGGTCGCAATGCGGTCAATCATCTGCTGGCGCTGATCGATGAGGGCGGAAGCATCCCGGCCGCCGGCCGACAGGCTTTGGATTTTGGCGTTCAGCTTTACGACGTTCTCAAGCGTGGTGTTGATTTCGTCGACGGTGGTCGAAATGTCCCGATCCGCCTGGCTGCGAGCGTCTTGCACCGCGGCGGATGCCGAATTGATCTTTTGTACCACAGATACGAGCGCGTCGCGCACCGACGACAGGCGCGCCTCGGTGTCCGGGCGGGCGGCGGCGGCGATCAGCGATTCCTCTAAACCAGTGATCCGCGCACCCAGCGAGCCTTCGGTTTCCGGGGTGCCAATGGCGGTTTCCATGGTTTGGTAGAACCGCGCCTGAATGTCGCGATCGGCGCTGCCTGACTGGGCAATTCTTCGATCCGTCAGCAGAACCAGGTCCACCATCCGGCGCACGCCATCGACCTGAACACCCTGGCCGGTGCCGCCGATGGCACGCGCGCTCAGCTGGACTTCGCGGCGGCCATAGCCTTCGGTCCGCGCGTTGGCGATGTTGGACGACACGACCTCGGCGGCGCGTGCAGCAGCCGTCAAGCCGGACAGGGAGCTGGAAAGCGCGCCGCTGATGCTCATCTATTTCACCCTAGCGTTTGATGTTCGTCGTCTCTTGCAACATCTCGTCCACCGTCTGGATGATCTTTGCGTTCGACGAATAGGCGCGTTGGGTTTGGATCAGCTGGGTCAGCTCCGCGGCCACATCGGTCGAGGATTCTTCGCGTGAATAGCCAGCCATGCTGCCCGTCGGGCCATCGCCGGCGTTCCACAGATAGAAGGCCCCACTTTTGGGTGACAGCTGGTAACTCTGGTCGTTCTGGGTGATCAGGCCGTTCGGGTTCGGGACGTCGATGACGGGGATCTGATAGATGCGACGGCTGAAACCCTGGTCATAGATCACATGAAGATAGCCCTGCTCATCCACCTCCACCGACTGCAAAATCGCCACCGCAGAGCCGTTTTTTGAGATCGAAACCGGGGCAAAACCGGTCGATAGCTGGGTCATGCCGTTCGGCTCACCCGGTCGACCGATATCCAGCATCAGACTGCCGCCACCGACGGTCAGAGCGATCTCGCCGGTCAGGGGATCATAGGCACCGCCATTGATCGCGGTGACGGATTGGACCGTACCACCGGCCGACTGGCTTGCATCGAAAACGATGGTGTATTCGCCAATCACACCGCCGCCAGACGCGGAATCGGCTATCTGTATAGTCCAGGTATTGGACGCGCCCGAAGCTGGCACGACCGGCGTAAAGGTGAAGGTGAGCTGTTCCGACGTGCCAAGGTTGCCGAAATATTCTACCGACAATTCATGCGGATTGCCTGACGAACCGGCCAAGGACCCTGTCGCGGGCATGTTGACACCCAGTCGCATCTGCGTGCTGGGGTTGCCGACATATTGGTTGGCATTGATCCGCACCGGCTCCAGCGCATTCAGGGTGTCGCGCGGGAAATTTGGCAGCGTCCCATCGGCATCCGCAGGCCATCCCAGAAGAACATGCCCGGACTCCGTGCGCAAAATGCCGTTGGCATCGGGGCGGAACGATCCGGTCGTGACGAGCGACACAGGATAGTTGCCCGGATCGGCATCGATCGACGCAATGTTTGTGATCGGCATGAAGCCGCGTCCGTCGATGGCAAGATCGGTTGCGTTCTTGGTGCCAATCAGCGGGCCGCGCTGGTCGATCATGCGGGTGCTGGATACCCGCACGCCACCGGCCGAATAGCCTGTGCGGTTGCCCTCCTGAATCACCACGGAATGAAAGTCGGCCTCCGCCCGTTTGTAGCCAAAGGTCGAGGAGTTCGCGATATTGTCGGCAATGGTCGCCAACCGTGTGGCATTGGCATTGAGCCCGGCCACTCCGGCATTGAGCGAGGAGGAAATGGACATCCGTTAGCGCCTTTCTGCTGCTTCGACTCCTGAACGCCGAACCTGCAGGTGGCAGCTTAAAATCGCCCTAACAGATAAAGTTTGACCCTTATGTCATCTGTCGGACCGCAGAAGGATGATCTCGATGCGGTTGTTGCGGTCGGCGGTCGGGTCGGGTGTGACGGGTTTGCGGTCGGCAAAGCCCGAAACACGCTGCGGTCGTTCCCGCGCCAGGCCGTCTTTGACCAGCAGGCCGCGCAGGGCCTCAGCGCGGGCCGAGGACAGGTCCCAGACGGGGTTGTCGATCAATGTCACCGGCAGCGCGCTGACATGGCCGTTGATCGCGACATCATTGGCCGTCAGCTCAAGCGCAGAGGCGACCATCGCCACGATATCAAGCGTCACCGGGGCGGGCTCGGCGGTCAGGCCGATAAAGAGCTTTGCCTCCGGCAGATCGAACAGCTCGATCACCAGACCTTCGTCGGTCACCTTTGTCACCACATGTCGCAGCGCCTGCTGCATCGTCATGCTTTCGCCGCCGCGTGCCTTAAGGTCGGCCTGAAGTTTTTCATGCGCAGTCGTGACGTCCAAGGCATCGCCCCGCGCTGCGTTCTGTTCGGTCGGCTTCTTGCTGGAAGCGCCCGTTCCGCTTTGTGCAAGCGTCTGTTCGGAAAAGATCGACTCGCCACCAAATGCGCCATCACCGCCTCCGGAGATGCGGTTCACCGGGATCGTCGGATTGAAGTAATCCGCAATACCCTTGCGCTGTTTTTCGGTCGTCGCGTTCAGCAACCACATCAGCATGAAGAAGGCCATCATGGCGGTCACGAAATCTGCATAGGCCACTTTCCACGCCCCACCGTGGTGCCCGCCGCTAACAACGACCTTCTTGCGCTTTATGATTATCGGCGCGGCATTTGCCTGCCCTGCCATCCCTTCACCCCGTTTTTCACACCCGAGACCAGATGTGCCACAACACGGTGAAGCCTGCCTTAACCTGCGACTTTTTAGGGAAAAACCGTGATCCGGACACAATCGATCCGCGTCAGCCCTTTGCCGGTTGTTACCGCTTTGTCTTGGCGCGCAGCGCGCAGCGTGGCATCACGGGGGAAAGGATCGTACCATTGGGGGCAGGGATCATGACCGCGTTGCAGACTGCTTTTGCGGCTATCGATGCGGCCAATGCCGCCGATCCCACGCGTGAGGACGGTCTACCTGCAGCGCTCCTTTACGGCCAGCGGATGACGGTTGAACTTGAGCGGCTGTTTCCCCGCGCGTCAGAGGCCCTGAAGATCGCCGCGCGTGGTCAACATATCGAACGTTGGCGACTGTCGCGAAAGGACTATCCGGATGGCAAAGAGGGCTATCTGGCCTGGCGGCGCGAACAGGCGCGACGTCATGCAGCACGGGTCGCGGGTATCATGCTGGATGCGGGCTACGATGCCGAGGCGGTGGCCGCGGCCGAAAAGATGCTGCGAAAAGAAGGGATCAAGCGCGATCCTGACGTGCAAGCGCTGGAGGACGTCATCTGTTTCGTCTTCTTGCGGTGGTATTTCGCGTCTTTTGCAGCCGCGCGGGATCATGCCGAAGTGCTGGACATCGTGCAGAAAGCCGCGCGGAAAATGTCTGCCGTCGGCCGCGCCCGCGCTTTGGCAGAGTTCACCCTTCCCGACGACCTGGCCGCCGCGTTCCGCGACGCCCCCTAGCGGACGGCCATCAGAACGTTCAACCAGGCTTGCGTATCAGTTCGGCGCGGCAACTTTCGGGGCGGCCTGTGCGCGGCGCGCCAGTTCCTGGCGGTAAAGCGACATGAAATCGACGGTGTCGATGTTCAGGGGCGGAAAGCCGCCATCGCGCGTCACGTCTGAAATGATCCGGCGGACGAAGGGGAACAACAGGCGCGGGCACTCAATCAACAGGAATGGGTGAAGCTGGTCCTCAGCGACGCCCTCGACATGGAACACACCGCCATATTCGATCTCCAGCAAGAACAGCGTCTCGCCGCTGGTCTTGTTCTTGGACGTCACCTTGTACTTGGTGATGATCTCGAACTGGTGTTCTACGGTGCGCTTGCGGGCATCCAGGCTGACGGCAACCTGAATATCTGGCTGCACATCGCTGCCGGTTAGCCCCTTTTGCGCCACGGCATTTTCGAACGACATGTCGCGGATGTATTGCGCCAAGACTTGCATGCGGATCTGCGGGGCGGGGGCGGCGGCGCCGTTCCCTGCGGTGGTTTCCTCGGCCATGTCGATCACTCCCGTGCGCTGCGGCATCCGATTTGGCGCGTTTCCTATCAGGTCATCGCCGCGGCCTCAATGGCGCGTCCAACCCGAAGGATTATCGCGCGCAGCGCTTGGCGTCTCATCAGTATCTACTTCGTAAAAGGTGCCGTCGATGATCGTGGCGTTCGCTGTGGCCGTAGGGCCGGGCGTGCGCTGACGCGCCTGAACACGTCCCGCCAGGGCCGCGATCAATGCCCGACGCAGAGGCGCGATCAAAAGCGGGAGGGCCGCAAGATCGCTGAAAAACCCCGGAACGATCAGCAGCATGGCGCCCAGCGCGACCAACGCACCGTCGGCGAGCGTAATGACCGGACCGCGAATGCCCTGCAGCGATCCGCGAAGGTCTTGCCCGGCAACCCGTGCCTGTCGGCGCAGCACCACAACGCCCAGCACAGCCGACAGGACCACAAGGCCAAGGGTCGGCAGCACCCCGATCCAGCCCCCCACAAGAACAAAACCCGCTATTTCGACAAGCGGATAGGCCAATAGCAAAATCAGCGCCTTCAATTCTATATCCTCCGGTCGAGCCAGACTGTCGCGCATGGTGGACTTGTTGCCCCCCCGTCCCTACATAGGAAGAAATCAACGCAGGTCCAAGTCGGACCCCCGGGCGCTGCAACGCCGTACGGCCGGGATGAACAGACCGAGGGTGCCCATGAACTCGATGATCCAACTTTTGGTGCTGGCAGGGATCGCAGTGTTTCTGATCATCAAGCTGCGATCCGTGCTGGGATCGCGCGACGGGTTTGAAAAGCCGCCGGTGCCGCTGGATGATCTGCGGCCTCAGGTCCGCCGGGATTTCGAGGTGATCGAAGGTGGTCCGGACCGCGACATCACGGATCATGTGCCGGATGGTAGCCCGGCCGCCAAGGCGCTTGCCGCCATGAAGTCGGCTGAGCCCGCATTTGTCGTGGAGCCGTTCTTGCAAGGCGCACGCGGGGCCTATGAGATGATCCTGGTCGCCTTTGAAAAAGGTGAGCTTGACCGCATACGACCTTTCCTGTCCGACGAGGTTGAGGCAAGCTTTGCCGAAGCGATTGCAGCGCGCGAACGCGAAGGGTTGACGGTTGAAGTCAATTTCGTGGGCATTCGGGAACTTGTCCTGCAAGACGCCAGCTTTGACCGCGACACCAGCGAGGCCGAAATCACGGTGCGCTTTGTGGGGGAAATGACATCGGTGGCGCGCGACAAATCCGGTACCGTCGTGGATGGCAGCCCAACCGCGATCAAGCGGCAAAAGGATGTCTGGACGTTCATGCGCAAGATGAACGCCAACGATCCCAACTGGCAACTTGTGGCTACCGGGGACTGATGCTTGGGCTTGGTCGGGTTCTGGCCGTGGCGGCAAGCGTGATGGCCGCCCCCGCCAGTCAGGCGCAGGTTCTCGACTTCACTGATCTGCGCGGCTGGGAGCAAGATGACCATCAGGCCGCGCTGAACGCTTTTCTTGTCACCTGTGATCTGGTCGAGGGTGCTGAATGGGGGCCCTTGTGCGCGCTCGCGCCGCAAGCCAGCACATCGCCCGCATCGGCGCGCGCGTTTTTTGAACTTTTCTTTCGTCCGGTCGTGATCGGATCCCCTCCAGCGCTTTTCACCGGATATTACGAGCCTGAACTTGCCGGGTCGACCATCCGCACCCCTAGGTACACCTACCCCATCTACAAGATGCCGCCTGAGTTGCAGCCCGGCACGGTCTGGTACAGCCGGGAAGAGATTGAGACGCGGGGCCTTTTGCGAGGGCGGGGCCTGGAAATCGCCTGGCTGGACGATCCGGTTGAGGTATATTTCCTGATGGTACAGGGTTCCGGCCGCATTCGACTTGAGGACGGTTCGGTGATCCGCGTTGGCTATGCCGGCAAGAACGGACAGCCCTACCGGTCAATTGGACAAGAGCTTGTCCGTCGCGGAACGCACAGCATGGAAGATGTCTCGGCGCGGGAAATCCGGAACTGGGTCAAGTCCAATCCGGCTGCAGGCGCAGATCTGTTGAACCAGAACCCGTCTTTTGTATTCTTTCGAAAGATCAAGGATTTGTCAGCAAGCAAGGGGCCGATCGGTGCGATGGCGCGCAGCCTGACGACGATGCGGTCGGTCGCCGTCGACCCTGCCTTTACCCCCATGGGTGCGCCGGTCTGGATCGAAAAGGATGGCGTCCAGCCGGTGAGCCGCCTGATGATCGCCCAGGACACGGGCGGCGCCATCACCGGCGAACAGCGCGCCGACATCTTTTTTGGCACGGGGTTTGATGCGGGCGAAGCGGCAGGCCAGATCAAGGACGGTGGGCGCATGGTCATCTTGCTGCCCATTGATCGGGCCTACGCCCTGTTGCCCGAAGGCTGACCTGATGCGCCGCACCCGACGTCCCCTTGGGCCCGAAGAGGCGGCGCTGTGGTCCGAAGTCACCAGCACGGTCCGCCCAATGTCGCGCAAGGTGCGCGCAGCCCTGACCACGCCTGAGACGCCAGCCGCGAAGAAGGCAGACTTGCCTGCAAAACCTGCGATCCCGGACAGGCTTACCCCGTTCGAGATCTCTGCCCGCGCGCCGAAAGAAAAGCGCATCAGCGTTTCCTCTGCACCGGAGCCGGCGCTACGGATGGATGCCCGCGCCTATATGCGGATGCGACGCGGGCGACTTGTCCCGGAGGCGCGCATCGACCTTCATGGCATGACCGTCGCCGAGGCGCATTCCGCGCTGATCGGTTTTATCATGCGGGCGCATGGATCCGGCCTTCGGCTGGTTCTGGTGATCACTGGCAAAGGAAAATCCGGGGCCGAGAGCGTGGGCATTCCATCCCGCGGCGGGGTGCTGCGCCATCAGGTGCCGCATTGGCTGCAGCTGGCCCCGCTTGGGCCGCGCGTCCTGCAGGTGGCGGAGGCCCACATTTCGCATGGCGGGGCAGGCGCACTTTATGTCTATCTGCGGCGCAGCACCTAGGCCCGCACCTTCCAGATCGCGATTTCCCCTAGCGACGCGACAAAGGCAACATGTGCTGCCCGTTCGGCCTCGGTCAAACGCGTGGGCAAGGGCTCCGGTCGCGGACGCGGACGCCAGGCCTGATCCGTCGCGTCAGACTGCCTTGCTTGCCCCGGCGCATCGGTCAGCACCAGACCCGGCTGTCGCCCGCCAATCAGCTCCAGATAGACCTCGGCAAGGATTTCACTGTCGAGCAGCGCGCCATGCTTTTCCCGCATGGAATTGTCGACCCCAAATCGGCGACAAAGCGCGTCCAGCGACGCAGGCGATCCGGGATACTTCTGCCGCGCGATCATCAGCGTATCAGTGGCGCGCGCAAAGGGAATGACAGGCAGATCGGCGCGCGCCAGTTCGTGATTGAGAAACTTCATGTCGAAGGCGGCGTTGTGGATCACCAGCTGCGCCTCGCCGATGAAATCGAGAAATGCCCGCCCGATGGCCGCAAACAGCGGCTTGTCGCGCAGCTGGTCGTCGCCAAGGCCGTGCACCTCGAACGCCTCTTTCGGCATCGGGCGCTGGGGGTTGATGTATTGGTGATAGGTCCGTCCCGTCGGCATGTGGTTCAACAACTCGACGGCGCCGATCTCGACGATGCGGTGCCCTTCGGTCGGCTCAAAGCCCGTGGTTTCGGTATCAAGGACGATTTCACGCATCTGATGCAATCCTGCGGCGAATATCTGCAAGCACAGTCTTGACCGCAGCCCGCGCGCTGTCGAGGTCGGTCGTTTCGATCACGTAATCGGCCCGCGCGCGTTTTTCGGCATCCGGCATCTGACGCGCCGAGATCATGCGAAATTCGGCCTCCGTCATGCCCCTTGCAAGAACGCGCGCAAGCTGAACGTCCGCAGGGGCCGAGACAACGACGATCGCGCCACAGTCACGGTCCGCCCCGGTTTCAAACAACAACGGGATGTCCAAAAGCACGATCTGTGCCCCGGCGGCGGCAGCCAGAAACCGCGACCGATCTTCGGTGGTCAGCGGATGCACAATGGCGTTGATCTGCTGCAACACGCCGGGACCTGCCGCGATCAAGGCGCGCAAACGCGGCCGGTCGACGCGGCCATCTTTGTCCATCACGTCCGGAAAACTTGACGCTATTGCCAGTGCAGCGGGCTGACCTGGCGCATAGAGCCTGTGGACGGCGGCATCTGCATCCCAGACCGGGATACCTTCGGCGAAGAACATCGCGGCGGTCGTGGACTTTCCCATGCCGATGGACCCGGTCAGTCCCAACCGAAAGGCTGTCATAGGGCCAGAACCGCCCGACGCGTGTCGTCATCGACGTCCGGCCGTTTACCGAACCAGCGTTCAAAGCCCGGCGCGGCCTGATGCAGCAGCATGCCAAGACCGTCGACGACCGTGCAACCGGCCGCCTCTGCCTCGATCAGAAACTGCGTTTTCAGGGGCGTATAGACCAGGTCGTTGACGACCATGCCCGGCCCGAGCGCGTCAAGCGGCACGCGAAACTCCGGCTTGCCCGTCATGCCAAGGGAGGTCGTGTTGACGACGGTGCGCACACCATCCAGCATGTTTGCCGCCTGTACCCAGTCATGCACCACGACCTTGGCGCCAAAATCGGACCGGATCGCCTCGGCCCGGGGGCGGGTGCGGTTGGCAATTCTAATTTCAGGCACGCCGATCTCGATCAGGGCGGCGACGACGGCCCGGGCGGCACCACCGGCGCCGAAAACCGCAGCGGGACCTGAGGCCGGGATCCAATGCGGCACGTGCTGGCGCAGGTTCGCGACAAATCCCGACCCATCGGTATTGTCGGCATGCACGCGCCCGTCCTTGCGAAAGATCAGCGTGTTTGCGGCGCCGATCAAGGCCGCGCGGTCCGTCACGATATCGGCCAGCGAGAGCACGGCCTCTTTGTGCGGGATCGTGACATTCGCACCGACAAAGCCAAGCTTTGGCAGGATTAGCAGCGCCTCTTTCAGGTCGGCCTGTGCGATTTCCATCGGGATGTAGTGTCCGCGCAAGCCGTATCGTCGCAGCCAATAGTTGTGCAGGGCAGGGGATCGGCTGTGACTGACAGGCGCGCCGATCACGCAGGCCAGTGGAATTCGATTTACGTCGGTCATGCAGCAATGGCCTTTTGGTCATCGAGATACAGCAAGAGCGGGATCAGCGGCAGGCCGAGAATCGTGAAATGATCGCCGGATATGGCAGAAAACAGCCGAACCCCCTCTTCTTCAATCTTGTACGCTCCGACCGAATCCCCGACGCCAGGCCAATTCCGGTCAAGGTATCCCGCAAGAAAGCTGTCGGTGAACGGGCGCATGGTCAGTCGTGCCTCGCCGATATGGCGCCAGATCGGGGACCGGTCACGGTAAAGCACCGCTGCCGACCAAAGGACATGGGTCTGGCCGCGCAGTTCGTTTAACTGCTGACAAGCCTCATCGCGCGACGTCGGCTTGCTTAAGGTCCGGCCATGAATTTCCAGTATTTGATCACATCCCAGCACCAGACCTTGCGGATGCCGCCCAGCGCAGCGCAGCGCCTTTGCCTCGGCCAGAGCGTCCGCCATGTCGCGGGGCGAGGCGCCCTCGGCGCCAAGTGCCGCGCGTAGGCCGTCTTCGTCCACGCGGACCGGCCGTACGTCCACGTCAATGCCGGCGGCGACCAGCATCTGGTGCCGCACTGTTGAGGCCGAAGCGAGGATCAGATCAGGCATGGGACACTTCTGTGTATAGACATGCTTTGTTCTCCTGTACCAAACGCTAGCAGAGTGCCGGTGACAGCGAAACCACCCTTCCTGCCTGGGCGGCAAGGTGCTGCCGCGCGACTTCTCCCGTTGTCGACAGGCTTGGCAAAGAGTGCTTGGCAAGTTCAGTCTCTGGTCGGGAAAGTCAGTTATCCACCAGGTCTGCAATCGATCTCTCTATTCTTTAACGCATTGATAGAGATATATAATAGTTCCCGCTTTGAAGTTTACGGTGGTCTGTCCCCAGCCTTTGGTCTCGGCGCATGGCTGTTCAATATTCTGTTGACAGTTTTCCCAATC
>JBKJVF010000059.1:0-4489 GCA_046589965.1 Paracoccaceae bacterium | reverse complement strand
TTTGCCAATGGGTTGACGTCCGGACTGGATGTAGCACCGATTCTCGGTTTCATCCTGATTTATGTCTTTGCCGCCTCGCGCGACTTTCTTGGGCTGACCGGCTGGCGGCCCTGGGCGATGGTCGCAGGCTTTGTACCCTATGCAGCGATCACCATCCCCCTTTTCGCGCAGATCGAGGCTTTGGGCAGTTCGGCGGGCTATGCCCCGGTGCCAGTTCTGATCCTGGCATTCGCGGGCGCGCTGTGGCGGCGGGCTCGGGCGACGGCGACGGGCATGATCATGGGTGCGGCGGTCTTGATCATCAGCCTGACTTTCCGGACGCTGGACCTGCCCATCTGCCATAGCTTCCCGATTGGCACGCATTTCCTTTGGCATCTTTTGAACGCAGTGATGCTGGGGTGGATGATCGAGGTCTATTGCCGCCACATGCGGGCGATATCGGGCAGGCAAGTCTGAACTCGTTGCCAATTCGACCGCAAAATCGTCGTCAGGCAACTGGCCCCGGCCAAATGCTTGCAGGGCGCAGCGGGGGCGGCTAAACGGGGCGCAAGCAGCGAAGGGGACCCCATGTCCATCGACATCGACACCGCCCGCAAGGTGGCAAAGCTTGCCCGTATCCGGGTGGAGGAGGCGGCGCTGCCAGCCCTTGCCGCCGAACTGTCGGGCATCCTTGGGTTCATGGAACAACTGAACGAAGTGGACGTGACCGGGGTCGAGCCGATGACGTCGGTGACCCCGATGCGGCTGAAGCGCCGGGCGGACGTGGTGACGGACGGGGATATCCAGCGCCAGGTCCTGAAGAACGCGCCCGATGCGCGCGAGGGGTTCTTTGCCGTGCCGAAGGTGGTGGAATGAGCGGTGCCAACACCCTGACCATTGCTGCGGCACGCGACGCGCTGCGCAAGCGGGAACTGACGTCGGTCGATCTGACGATGGCCTGCCTGACAGCCATGGATGCGGGCGACGGGTTGAACGCTTTTGTGCACAAGACCCCGGAAATCGCGCTGGATCAGGCGCGCGCGGCAGATGCGCGGCTGGCAGCGGGCGACGCCCCGCCCATGTGCGGCATTCCCTTGGGCATCAAGGATTTGTTCTGCACCAAGGGCGTGCCAAGTCAGGCTGCGTCCAACATCCTGAAAGGGTTCAAACCCGAATATGAATCCACCGTCACAACACAATTGTTCGGTGCGGGCGCGGTGATGCTGGGCAAGCTGAACATGGACGAATTTGCCATGGGGTCGTCGAACGAGACGTCCTGCTATGGCGATGTGATCAACCCCTGGCGGCGCGGCAATGACGACACGGCACTGACCCCGGGCGGATCGTCAGGCGGGTCGGCATCGGCGGTGGCGTCCGACATGTGTCTGGCGGCCACGGGCACCGATACCGGCGGGTCGATCCGCCAGCCTGCAGCCTTTACCGGCATTGTCGGGATCAAGCCGACCTATGGCCGCGTCAGTCGCTGGGGCGTCGTTGCCTTCGCCTCCAGCCTCGATCAGGCCGGGCCGATGACAAAATCGGTGCGCGACGCGGCGATCATGCTGGGCGCAATGGCCGGGCATGACCCGAAAGACAGCACCAGCGCGGACATCGCCGTGCCGGATTTCGAGGCCGCGCTGACCGGCGACATCCGGGGCAAAAAGATCGGCATTCCGCGCGAATACCGCATGGACGGGATGCCGGACGAGATCGAGGCCCTGTGGCAGTCCGGCATCGCGATGATGAAGGATGCCGGGGCGGAGATCGTCGATATCAGCCTGCCGCACACGAAATACGCGCTGCCTGCCTATTACGTGATTGCGCCCGCCGAGGCGTCGTCGAACCTCGCACGCTATGACGGGGTCCGCTATGGCCATCGCGCCAGACTGGCGCAAGGCGACGGCATCACCGAGATGTACGAAAAGACCCGCGCCGAAGGGTTCGGCCGCGAAGTTCAGCGCCGGGTGATGATCGGGACCTATGTGCTGTCGGCGGGGTTCTATGATGCTTATTACAACCGCGCCCGCCGGGTTCGTGCGCTGATCAAGCGCGACTTCGAAACCGTGTTCGAGGGCGGCATCGATGCGATCCTGACCCCCGCCACGCCAAGTGCCGCTTTTGGTCTGGGCGAAATGGCGGATGCGGACCCGATCAAGATGTATCTCAACGACGTCTTTACCGTGACCGTCAACCTTGCAGGCCTTCCGGGGATCGCTGTTCCCGTGGGTCTCGACCGTCAGGGCCTGCCGCTTGGGCTACAGCTGATCGGACGTCCTTGGGATGAGGCGGGGCTGCTCAATCACGCCTATGTGCTGGAGAGCAGCGCAGGCTTTGTGGCCAAAGCCGACAAATGGTGGTAATCGGCCGAAAACGCCGCGAAATCGAGACCTGCACATGCGTCTGACCTTTGCCTTGCCGATTATTGCCCTTGGGCTAGCGGCCTGCACGCCGCCGCTGCCGGAATCCGGTTCGCAAGGGGTGGGGTTCACCGACTACGAAACCTACATCAACCATCAGCAGCCCCGCGTCGCCTCGGCGCCGACGACTGTCGTGCCGCCGTCATCTACCGGCTTTTCGCCTGACAGCGTGTCGGCAGCGATTGACCGCGCCGACGGCACAAGGACCGCCAGTGCTGCGCCAACCGTGTTCGACCCCAATGATCCCAACCGTCCGCGCGGCAATGCGCCAACCGGGATCCAGACTCAAAGCGGCGAGATGCAGCCAAAGTCGGGCGGCATTTCTGACGAACAGGACTTCAACGCGGTGTCGAACCGCGAGACGATCGAAAGCGACAAGGCCCGGATCGAACGCAACCGCGCGCAATATGTGGTCGTACAGCCCGGTGCGCTGCCCCAGCGTCCCGGCGATACCGGCCCCAATATCGTGGAATACGCGCTCTCCACGACCCATGCGCCTGGCGCGCAGAAGTACAAGCGGACGTCGTTCCGCGTGTCTGACCCGGCGGGCACCTGCGCAAAGTATGGATCGCCCGATATCGCGCAAGAAGCGTTCCTGGCAAAAGGCGGACCGGAACGTGACAGGCTGGGGCTTGACCCGGACGGCGACGGATTTGCCTGTTCGTGGGACCCGCGCCCCTTCCGGGCCGCAGCGAACTGAGGTCAGGGCAGGGTGCCCGACACGCCGTTCCCTTCGCCCAATTTTGGCAACCGGCGCGACGGCGCGCAACCCCGCCTGATCGTGCTGCACTATACCGGAATGGACAGCCATGACGCAGCACTGGCGCGGCTGTGTGACCCTGCGGCCGAGGTGTCGGCGCATTACCTCATCGGCATGGATGGCTCTGTCGCAGCCCTGGTTGATGAGGCTGCGCGCGCCTGGCATGCCGGCGCCGGGTCGTGGGGTGCGGTGACGGATGTCAATTCGCACTCCATCGGCATCGAGCTGTCCAATCCCGGACAGATGCCTTTTGCCGAACGCCAAATGACGGCCCTGTCCGGGGTTCTGACGCGCCTGATGGCGCGCTGGAAAATCGCACCCCAGGGTGTGATCGCACATTCCGACATGGCCCCCCGGCGCAAGCGTGATCCGGGACCCCGGTTCGATTGGCGCAGACTGGCGCTGGAGGGGCTGTCGGTCTGGCCCGCCCCCAAAGCCGAGGCGCCCGAGCGTCCATTTGTCGAGGCGGCGCGCGCCTTTGGCTATCCCGACCTGCCCGAGCCTGATGTCCTGGACGCGTTCCGCCTGCGTTTCCGCCCCTGGGCGCAGGGTCCGGTGGACGCGGTGGATGCTGCGATGGCCAATGATCTGGCACGACGCTACCCTGTTGACGCAAAGCCGCCCGCCGCGTAAGTCGCCCCTTGCGCGGATGGCTGGATGACCGCGGGGCCGCAAGGCTTCGAGGAAAGTCCGGACTCCATGAAGCAAGGGTGCCGGATAATGCCCGGCGGGGGCAACCCCAGGGAAAGCGCCACAGAGAAAAGACTGCCATGGTGTTTGGTTTCGGCCGGACGGGTCCATGGCGATGGTGAAACGGTGGGGTAAGAGCCCACCACGGACCGGGCAACCGGGACGGTATGGCAAGCCCCACCCGGAGCAATGCCGAATAGGGGCCTCGCGTGGGTTTGGTCCTTCCGCAAGGAAGGATACCACCACAGGGACGCTTCAGCCCAGAGGCCCGGGTTGGCAGCTTGACCGCCCTGGCAACAGGTGCGGCAGAGGAATGATCATCCAGAGGCGCCATTCGAAAGAGTGGGGCCTTGGACAGAATCCGGCTTACAGGCCATCCGCGCATTTTTGGACGGTGAGTGATTGCCGCAAAAATAACAAACCGTTAAGCTAACATTGGATAGTATGGGGGGCAGCAGCCGTCCGATATTGGCAAACAGGGCGAATTGAATGGCTGATGATCAGGACGACAGCACGAAGGACGACAGCGCAAAGGACGACAGCACGAAGGATGCGGCCAAGGCGGCGCGCAGGGCGGCCCGCAAGGCAATGTTCGCGCGGGCGGTCGAGGTGCAGGGCCTGACCACCACGCAGATCAAAGAGG
>JBKJVF010000257.1:0-14360 GCA_046589965.1 Paracoccaceae bacterium | reverse complement strand
GTTGCCGGGAGCATTCGGATGAAGGACGTGCTGCGCCTTGCCCTTCCCTTGACGGTTTGGCTGGTGGGCTTCAGCGCAATTTACGCGCTTCAGGGGCTGGCATGCTCGCGCCACTGGCCCGCCGATCTCGACGCGCGCGCCGTCTTGATTGTTGCTGGGGCTGTCGCGGTTGCATTGCAGGCGGTGATCTTGATCATCACGTTGTCCTACCCGTCCGCGTCGCGATCCCTGCAAAACGCCACCGCCGCTTTGGCCGCCGCTGGGATCGTTGCAGCGTTATGGACGATCATGCCGGTCGCGGCGGTTACTGTCTGTCGATAGGCGGCGGCGCGCCTAACGGCCGGATTGTCGCAAGGCTACGTCTGCATAAGCGATACTTTTTTGGGAACTTTGACCCGCTGGTCGGGTTCAAATCCCATGAAATTTGCACATCAGATATCATTCCCCGTCGCCGCTTCAGACACATCGTCTGCCGTAGCGTCATTCGATGCCGGGGCACCCATACCGGGGACTATTCCGCGCCGAGAGCTTGCGTCCGCTGCGGCGGCGGAAGATCGGGGCGAGGTCAGTATTGCGGGTTCCATTTCCCATCTGCACAAGGCGGGGCTTCTGGCGTGGGACCCGCCCTCACCAGTCATGCTATGCGCGGACCTCATGGCGGTGGCGGAAAGCAGTCTGCCCGTCGCCCGGCTTTACGAGGGTCACCTGAACGCCATCCGTCTGGTCCAGACTCTCGGTGGAAAAGACCTGCAGGACGAGCTTCGGCGCGATGTGAATGATGGGGTGCTGCTTGGCGTCTGGGGGGCCGAAGGGGCCATTCCGCTGTTCGTCGACGGCGATTTGCTCGCGGGCGGCAAGCGGTTTTGCTCCGGCCTTGGCACGGTCGGAAAAGCGGTTGTGACGGTCGGACAGGGCGACGCTGTGCGGTTGGCTGTTCTGGAAGTATCGGACCCGTGTCGGCACCAACCGGAGGCGTGGCGCAAGACCGGAATGCGGGCAACCGTGTCGGGCGATTTCGATGCAACCGGCATGCTCGCATCATCACTTTGCTGCTTTGGCGCGCCCGGGCGGTACCTTGAAGAACCCGGTTTCATCGGTGGGGTTTGGCGCATCGCCGCTGTTCAGGTGGGTGCCACACTCGGTCTTTTGCGCGCCGCGGCGGATCATCTGCAGGGTCTTGGACGGCTGATGGCCGAGCCGCAGGTTGCAAGGCTCGCCCCGGTCTTGACCCGTGCCTTGGCTGCGGCGGACTTTGTCCGGCGCGCTGCAATCTGCGCCGAAGGTCCCGCCGGACAACAAGAGCCCGAACGCGCTGTCAGCATGTCGGCTCAGGCGCGGCTTTTGACCGAAGACGTTGGCCAGGACGCCATCGCCGCAGTAGAGCGCTCCGTTGGCCTGCCGCATTTCGATGAAGACGCGATAACCGGGCGCATCGCCCGAGACCTCGGCACTTACATGCGCCAGGCGGCACGCGACGCCTTGTTGCAGCGCGCGGGGGGATGGGCGCTTGGCAGGCCGGGGTCATATTTGCAATTTTTGGCCGAGGGCTGAACAGATGCGGGCAGCTGATCTTGCGCTGATCGATGCTGCGCGGGACGACGATGTTCCGCTGACCACGGCCTCCGCGCTGTTGGGCGGTCGTCCTCTGTTGGTGCTGGCGCCACATCCTGACGACGAAAGCCTGGGGTGCGGGGGGCTGCTTGCGGCAGCCTTCTCGATACGCGGGCCGCGCAGGGGGGCGCATGTGGTCTGCCTGACGGATGGTGCAGGCTCGCATCCGGGGTCCAGCGCTGTTTCACCTGCCGATCTGGCGGTCATCCGTCGACGGGAACTTGTGTCGGCACTGATCCATCTGGGTGGGACCGAAGGGGATTTGACGTGGGTCGGCGCGCCGGATCGCGCATTGGATGCGACGCGCGCGATCGTTGACAAGGATTGTGGGCATAGCGCGCAATTGCAATGCGGGTTTGCTGCTGGCGCCATCGCCGCTTGATCCGCATTGCGATCACGTCGCGGGTGCCGCGATCGGGCGGGCGGTTGCGGCACAGATTTCGGACTTGCGCCTTGGGTTTTACCCGATCTGGTCGCGCTGGCGTGGCGGTGGACACGCGCCTCTGCCCGCAGGGACGCAGGCCGTTCGGCTGGTGGCGGGTCCTTATGCGGGCCGGAAAACGGCGGCAATTGCGGCCCATGCCAGCCAACAGGGTCAGGTGGTCCGGGACGCGCCTGGCGGGTTCGAAATGCCCCCCGGGTTTGCCGATTTCTTCGCGGCGAGTGACGAGATCTATTTCCTTGATCGCACAGGTGCCCAGCCATGAGCGGTGTTGCGCAGGAACATTTGCAGGCGATCTACGCCGACGGGGATGATCCTTGGGGGTTTCGCACCAGTTCTTACGAACAGGAAAAGTTTCGCGCGACGGCCGATGCGTTGTTGCGCCCGACCTACGAAAGCGCATTGGAACTGGGTTGCGGCAATGGCGAACTCGCGCGTCATATCGCCCCACGCTGCACGCTTTACACGGGCGTTGATGCCGTGGCAAAGGCGCTTGCTGCCGCAAGACGCGCGGTGCCCAAGGGTCGGTTCGTCCAGGCATTCTTGCCCGGCGATCTGCCGGATGGGCCGCATGACCTGATCATCCTGTCCGAGGTGCTTTATTTTCTGGACCCGCCCGCACTTGTGTCGCTGGGGCGCGACATTGCCAGTCGCTGGCCGAGGGCTGAGGTTCTTGCCGTGACATGGCTTGGCCCGACCGGCAACCCGCTGGAAGGCGAGGCGGCGCTGGCGGTTTTTGTCGACGCGACCGCGCCCGCGCTGACCGTCGCCAAGATCGCGCGGACCAACCATTACCGCATCGACAGGTTCACAGCATCATGACATTCGTTTTGCGTTCGCCACGCATTGAGCACACCACCGTTCCCCAAGGCTGGGGCCACACGGGCTGTCTTGTCGTCATTCCCGCGCGGAACGAAGCAGATCGGATCGCGGATTGTCTGGCGGCGCTGTCCGGGCAGGGCGTTGATACATTGGTGGTCGCGAACAACTGCACCGACAACACCGGCTCCTTGGCGCATCGCGCCGGTGCGGCAGTCATCGATTGCACCGTGCCCGATGGGGGTGTGGGTGCCGCGCGCCGTCTGGGCATGGCCGAGGCGATGCGGAGGATGTCGCGGGTCCGATGGCTGATGACGTCTGACGCGGATTGCATTGTGGCGCCGGACTGGGTTGCGACCAACCGCCGCCATCTGGAAGCCGGTGCTGCTGCGGTCTGTGGTCTTGTCCTGCCGATCCCCGAAGAACATTCCGCGTTGCCAGCCGCACTGCTTCGGCGCGCCGCACTTGAAGACAGGTTCCTGGATCTCAAGGCACGGCTTGAAGCACACCTTACCGGCAACGCCGGACATGAACAGACCCCCGGCGCCAGCCTTGCATTCACCCCAGCGGCATATCTGGCGGCGGGCGGCTTTGACCCCATGCCGACGCATGAAGACCGCGCGATCATCCTGCGCATCAAGGCGCTGGGCCTTTCGGTGGTGCACAGCCGCGAGGTGACCGTCCAGGCCTCATGCCGCCTGGAAGGTCGAGCGCCGGGTGGCATGGCGGCAGCCCTTCTTTCGCGAAGCCGGGATCCGGATGCCCCGTTGTGCCCCGACATGGGCAAGTCCGAGGTTCCGATTGTGGCAGCTGTGCTTGATGTGATCGGCCCGTTGCGTCACCAGAATGACCTGCCTGCCGCGATCGCGAAAGTGGAACAGATCCTGAGGCAAAACAGGACGGCCCCCGATGTTCCACAGGAACGTTTTTGACCAGCCAGTGTTGTGACGAGAGGGCGTATCCGCCTGACCCACAACTTTGGAGGATCCAATGGACGACATCACAAAGAACCAGAACAACCCTGTTGGCGCTGGCCTCGGTGGCCAGTCGGGTGGTTGGCAAGACACCAATCGCGACGTCGTCAATCCGTCAGATCGTCAGGGCAACGATAATCTCGACGGGAGCGACCTCTTTCCGGTTCCGGTGAACGAACTGGACGCGCTTGATGATGACGAGGAAAACAGCGATCTCGCTGGCCCGATGGCAGAAGACGACACCAGCTATTCGGAATTTGGCGACGACGACGAGATCCTTCCGCCCGGGCCAGGCAACCCCGAAATCGGCGACGAACGCGACAACCGCATCATCCAGGACCCGCTGATGGACGCAGATCCCCTGATGGATGAAGATCCCGCAGAAGATCCCTCCGAAGATCCTGATATGCCATTGCGCTGATGCGCTGACCGATGGTTCGGATGAGGTTGCAAAGGTGCAAATAGATGAACGTCCCGGATTCCAGAACTGGTTCTGGGGCGTTCAGAGATTCTGCTGGGCGGCACTGGTGGTTGCCATCGCTGCTGCGCTGGCTGGCTTGTCGGGGGCGGGCGGGCCGTTTTCCAATGGCGTGTCGAAGGGCGACGTGGCCGTTGTCAGTTTTCCGTCCATCATGCGCATGAACCGTGCCGAGACGCTGCTTATTCGCGGCGATGCAGGAAGCGTCAGCTTTGACCGAGATTTTCTGGATGTTCTTGATGTGGGCACCATCACTCCCACGCCAAGCCGTCAGCTGGCGGTTGCCGGGGGTATGGTTCTGATTTTCGAGGGGGCCGGGGAAATGTCGGTCACGGTGTCCGTGACGCCAAAGAAGGTATCTCGCTTCACCGTCGGATTGCGCGTGGGCGAGGAAGTGCACAGCTGGTCAACGTTTGTTTTACCGTAGGATGGGCCGATGGAATCGGTGTTGAAGGCGCTGGCGATCTACGGGGTGATCTTTTTCCTTACGCGGATCAGCGGTCGTCGGACCTTGTCGCAGGCCACGCCGTTTGATGTCGTCCTCGTTCTTTTGATCGCAGAGGCCGCGCAATCCGCACTGGTTGGGTCGGACGGGTCATTGACCAACGCCGTCCTGATCATCGCGACCCTGATCCTTACGGATGTCTTGTTGTCTTTCCTCAAGGTAAGGGCACCCTCCCTGGCTTTGCTGATTGAAGGCGCGCCGACCATCCTGATCCACGAAGGCCAGTTGCGAAGAGATGCGATCCGTCGCGCGCGCGTTTCGACCGAAGATATTCTTGAGGCCGCGCGTCGTTCCCTTGGCTTGTCTGATCTGGGCGATATCCGGTTTGCGGTCCTTGAAACGTCGGGAGTCATCAGTGTCATCCCGTTTGCGCAAACCCCGTCGGCGCCCGCACAGGATTGATGGCCGCAGACAGTCGAGCGGTGCCACACTTGGGTGCTGACGCGTAAACTCCGCGTCATTTCGCGGTCTGCAGGCCTTCGCCGGACCTTGAGTTTGGCCACGCATAGGCGGCCAACATCCGGTTCTCCAATTGGACAGGATAGGACACTTCGGCACGGGAACCAGTTCAGTTGGCCGCGCATTTATAATTGTGGGCTGGCGATAGGTTTCCTCCGATGGATGTGCGGACCAGAGAACTGCTGATACCGGATGTCCTGGACTCGATCCCGGCTTTGCGCGGTTATGCGCGTGCACTGACACGCAACCATCACGATGCGGACGATCTGGTGCAGGACACCTTGACCAAGGCACTGGCGAACATCGACCGGTTCGAGCCTGGCACCCGACTGCGCGCATGGCTGTTCACGATCATGCGCAACACGTTTTTCAATCAGGTCAGGCGCAGACGCCGCGAAACCACCGGCGAAGCCGATTGCGTTTCCGGCGAAGTCGCGGTCGAAGCGACGCAGGAAAACCTCATCTATTACAACGAGGTGATGGCTGTCGTGCAGCGACTGCCAGAGCAGTTTCGCGAGATGCTGGTTCTGGTCGTGATGCTGGGAGAGCGGTACGAGGACGCCGCAATCGTTTGCAATTGTGCCGTGGGCACGGTGAAAAGTCGCGTCAACCGGGCAAAACAGATGGTGTCGGACATGCTTGCGCAATCGAACGCCGACTGATTCACGCGCACTGGACCAAGGTGTGGAACCGGAGGCACTTCAAACTGTTACATGTGGTGAAGGTCAACAAGTGGAAGTTTGACGTGCAAGACCCAATTAATAATGAACAAGCCTGCTGGGCGAGCGAAGGCGTCTCGGCGGCCGCAAGGTTTGTAAGCGTGCATGGTCGCTGGGCGTATATCCGGCAATCGGGCTCCGGGCCGCGCGTGCTGCTGCTGCATGGCAATGGCGGTACGGGCGAGGATCTTCTTTCGGCGTTTCGGCCCTGCGACGGAATGACCTGGCTTGCCCCTGATCGCCCCGGATATGGCCATAGTGCCCCCGTTTCAGCGGCGAACGATGATCCCCAGGTTCTGAGCGATTGGATCGAGGGATTGCAGGATGCCCTTGGCATTCAGGCGGTGCACATTGTTGCCCATGCGCTGGCCGCCGGTGGTGCCCTGTGCTTTGCCAGCCAACACCCGTCGCGTCTGCTGTCGCTTACGCTCGTAAGCCCGTTTTGTCGCCCGACACCGCAGCAAAGAGCGGCCCCGTGGCGCCAGAAGGTTTTGCCAGTCATTCGGCAGCTGGCGCGCGCGATTGTGCCGCCGTTGGTTGGGCGTGTGCGACGCCAAGACTGGCGTGATCGGTTGGTCCATATCCTCGACCGTTTTGCGGATGTGCCAACAGCACCTTTGGCGGATGAGATGGCGTCTTCGGTCGGGCTTCGCCAGTTCAACCAGGGTATGCAGAGGGCCAATCCGTGGTTGGACCAAGGCGTGCCTGTTGTCGCGTTGTTCGGCGCAAATGATCAAATGTCAGTGCCGGACTGGCACGCGCCCTGGTTGCGCGAACACGTTCCCACCTTGGACCTGCGCATCTTGCCGGGACTGGGGCACATGCTGCACCAAAAATCGCCCTTGAATGTGTGGGCGGCCGTCCTGACGGGAATGGCTTCTGCGCAGGCGCGCAAGGAACTGGTGCGCCCGGCGCGGGCTGCGCACATCTAACGAGATCCAGCTGGTTTGATGTGACTGAAGATCCATCTGCGATGGCCTGCCTTCTTATGCATTGGACGGCCAAATACTTCGGGCTGTTTCATCGCATTGCATTTCGGTCCCGCGATCTGGCCCGCGCCGCGGAGGGTGACTCTGTTGGTCCTGTCGGCTTTGCAAAGTGCGTGCACATTACTCAACTTGCACGAAAGTGCGCCCTTGCTCGGCCCCATGCTCGGCCCTTGTAATCCACTGCGAAAAACGTCTATTGGACTGCGGAAAATGTCACCAATGGTGTCATTAAACGGTGCTCTCTGGCGTCCGCGGAAACAACCGGACGTTGCGTTAAACACAGGCGTTTGGCACCATACTCGTTGCCACGCGCTGCTACCGCAGAGATTCTTGTCCACAACAGGAACCGGGAGCCGTCGTATTGGTAACTTCTTCAGTTGACGTAATGGTTGATTCGCCCTGGTTTCTGCAGGGCGGCGGAATGGCAGGAGCCCTGCTTCGTGCGATTGACTGGCAGACGCACCCCTTGGGTCAGCCGTCAAATTGGCCTTCCATCGTTCAGGCAACCGTTGCGATCGTCCTTGGCTCGCGTCAGCCAATGTTCCTGTCGTGGGGCCCGCAGCACCACACGCTTTACAATGATGGCTATGCGGAATTGTGCGGCAAGCGCCATCCATCTGCGATGGGTGCGCCCCTGTCGGTCATCTGGTACGATATATGGGACGTTGTCGGGGATTTTGTGCGCCGGGTGCATGAAGGTGAGTCCATTCACATGGACGACATCGAATTCCTGATGCATCGCAACGGATATCCCGAAGAGACGCATTTTTCCTTTTCATACAACCCGATGCGCGGCGAGACCGGCAACATCCTTGGTGTCTTCTGTGTGTGCGCCGAGACCACCGGCGAGGTCATGCTGGGGCGGGAGCTGGAACACCAGCGCACCACACTGGCCGAACTTTTCCAGCAGTCGCCCAGCTTTATCGCAAAGCTGGTTGGTGCAGATCATGTCTTTGAATTTGTTAACGCCTCGTTCGTCCGACTTGTCGGGCAACGTGACCTGATCGGCAAATCTGCCCGTGATGCCTTTCCGGAGGTAGCGTCCCAAGGCTACCTCGAGACGCTCGATGCCGTCTTTCAAAGTGGTGAAGCGGTGCAGGTCCAAGCGTCACCGATCTTTTTGCAGCGGACCCCCATTGGCCCGCTTGAGGAGCGGTTCCTTGATTTTGTCTACCAACCGGTTCGCGACTCGTCGGGTACAGTCACCGGCATTGTCGTCGAAGGCGTTGATGTCACTGATCGTGTGGGGTCGGTGTTGGCGTTGGAAACCAGCGAACAGTTCTTGCGCTCGGTACTGGAGGCAACGCCGGACTGCATCAAGATCCTGGATCTGCAGGGAACGCTGGACTACGTCAGCGACGGCGGTCGCATCGTCATGGAGATCCCGACGGAGCTTAGCGTCAAGGGGATGCCGTGGGGCGACTTTTGGGCGGGGCCTGACAGGCATTTCATGTCCAAATCGGTAAATCTTGCTCGAAAAGGCGAAAAGAGCGGGTTTCAGGCCTATGCCAATACCTTTGCGGGCAATCGGCGATACTGGGATGTGCGGGTGACGCCGATGCTGGACGTGAACGGCCAGCCGGAACGTATTCTGGCGGTGTCGCGTGACATCTCCTACCTCAGGCGGATCGAGGAAGAACGCGAATACCTGATGCACGAAGTCGAGCATCGGTTGAAGAACGCGTTCAGCATGGTGCAGTCGGTGATCAATCAGACCTTGCGCCGCGCGCCGTCAATCGAAGCGGCGCGGGTCATCCTGACGGGCCGGGTCCGTGCGTTGTCAGATGCTCAGGACATCATGACGCGGTCGATCACCGAGAGCATGGACATCCACAAGGTCGTCGAGGCCGCGCTGACACCGCATCGCACCGGCGAAGGACGTTTTGGGATCAACGGCCCTGTTTGCGAGATCAATGGCAAGCAAGGTCTTGGTCTGTCGCTGGCGCTGCATGAACTTGCCACCAATGCCACCAAATATGGCGCCTTGTCAGACAATGGTGGTCAGATCGACATCATCTGGACCACCGATCGGGCGGGCACGTTCAGCTTTGTCTGGCGGGAAACGGGCGGGCCTGTCGTGCAGCAGCCCGATCATCGCGGCTTTGGCACGACGATGATCGAAAACATAGTTGCAAGCTACTTTGACGGCGCCGCGACTTTGGAATTCTTGCCCGAGGGGGTCGTGTTTCAGCTGAGCGGCACGATCGCGTTGCCACAGGATTCCGACACGCCTGATCCTTACTGATGTAATGCCGAACGCATGTCCATCGTTGGCCTGCGCATAGGGGGTCGGGACGAACAGCTTCGCGCGACGGCTGAGCATATCTCTGGCAAAGTCGGGAACGGAGTGTCTTTGGTGAAGTTGTTTCTATCTCAGAGCGAGGTAAACACCATGGATGATGACGACAACTTGCCGCCCCCCGGACCCAAGCAGCTTCCCCCGCATTCCGGTCAGCCCAACGCCGAGCCGCCGACCGGCAGCACGGCCACCAATGGGCATTGGCTGCATGACGCGTCCGGACCGTCGAGCTATGCAGGATCGCCGTCGCAATCGGTTGCGCGCCTGAACGAGATTTTGGGCGCCAAGGTGCCGGGGCTGCAATGCTCGTCGGAAAATGGCACCCTCTATATCGAGGGGTCGGTGGAAAGTGAAGCTCAGGCGCATGACTTGCTTCGCATGGTCCGTGAACTCGAACCCGACATGACCGTCGTCAGCCGCGTGGTCGTCGACCGACAAATCTGACACCTGGGTCTGTGATACGCTGGCGTGCGCCTCGGCCCATAAGATATGATCAGGCCGCCACCCCCTTCGTCCCGTGCGGTTGGGCGGAGGGGGTGGCGGAACTTCTATTGATCAGGCGGCGCGCAAGGCAGCTTCGTTGACGGATGTATCCGCCAGTTCGTCCAGCGCGTCATCAGTGCCCAGCTCTTCGGTCAGCGACATGTTCAACAGGTCTGACGCGTCCTGCATGTCCAGCAGATCGGCCCATGCGACCAGGCTGCTGTAGCGGGCGATTTCGAAGTGTTCCACACTCTGGGCCGCCGAGATCAGCGCTGCATCCATGGCGGACGAGCCTTGATAATTGCCAATCGTCAGGTCGCCGGCCTGAATGAGCGCATCCGTCACGGCACAGGTCTGCGCAGTGGCTTTTTCTCCCATCAGTTCGAATACCTGCTGAAGGCGGTCGATCTGGATCATGGTTTCGTCGAGATGAAGTTCGAAGGCTGACCGCAGATCGGCCGACTGGGCGGCTGCATGCATTTTCGGCAGAGCCTTTGCGATGCGTTGTTCTGCGTAATACATCTTGCTCAAGGTATCCTTGAACAAGACGTCGAGGGTTGCTGTGGTCATTGCTGGTCTCCACCAAAGGTTTGCAACGCGGCTGGCGTCGCAAGTGGAACCGTCAGCAGGGCCACAATGTTCCGTGGCCGCAGGCTATTCGGCGTCCAGATGCCGACGCTCGTCCAGCGCCGCCTGCAGCAACCTTGCCAGTTCCACGATGGTGGCCGGAACTGGCTCGTCCTCAATCGCGCGCAGCAGGTCTGCGACGCGGTCCATAAGGTCAGCGCCGTTGGGCGGGGAAGAGATCAGTTCGTCTGAGTCAGTCATCCGGCGGGACACATACACCTGAAAGGTAAAAAGATGTTTGCGCAACTGGCACCTGTTGCAAGACCAAACGACCAACGAGACGCATGCTGTGGGTGTCGAGGCGCGGTTTGTTGCAAAAACCACGCCTCGCGCACGTTTTGGTCTAGTCAGTCAGGACCTGCTCGCGGGGCCAGTAGCGCAATGCCCGACAAGCTTGCAGGAACGTTTCGACTTCGTCAGCGTCAGACAGGTCAAAGTGGCCGGCATCCGTCTTGGCTGCGATCCCGCCTGCAACATAGAGCGGATCTGCGCCCTGGGCGCCGATGAACTTGCAATGAGCATGCGCGTCGCGAAGAAAATCCTGCGCTGCCGGAAGCTCTGCCAGTGTCTCGGCATCATTCGGCCCGAGAACAATGGCGACGGCATCGAAGAGAACGGATTTGCCCCCGGCTACAATTTCGTCTGCCGGATGCACGATGCCGCCGTCATCGACGATGCCATGGATCGTCGGGCAGATCAGCTTGACACGTGCGCCTTCTTCCAGTGCCACCGCTGTAAGACGCCCGAGCAATGTGCCGCTGGCCCCGTCTGAGCACAAGATGCCCAGCACACGTCCGGCAAAGCTGCCTGTTGCCTTGCGCTGGATACTGAGCGACGGCGATGGCGCAAGGTCCATGCGCGTCTGCTGCGCAGCGACAGCAGCCACGGGCAGTTCAGTCTCGCCAAGGCCGCGGGCCACTGCTTCGGCCAGGCCATCTTCGATGTTGCGCAGATGGGACACGATCCGCAGCCGGATGTCGCGTTCGCGACACTTCGACAGCTCAAAAATCAGTGCATTCTGGATATGTGCCTGCTCGGTCAAGGTTTGGCTGATGTAGAACTGACGCGCCTGACTGTAGTGATCGGCAAAGCTTTCGGGGCGCAGCTTGGTCTTCGGGCCATCTACTGGTTGCGCAAAGCTGACATATCCACGCAGCGGATCTTCGCGCGGGCCGACGCCCCACCCGTTCGGTTCATAATTGACGCGGCCCGCACGGTTGGACCGCTGCATGTGCCCGTCCTGCTGATAGGTGCTGACCGGGCAGCCCCTTGGCGCATTGATGGGGATCTGGGTGAAATTCGGACCACCAAGACGCTTGAGCTGCGTATCGAGGTAGGAAAAATTCCGCCCCTGCAGCAAGGGGTCATCGGTAAAGTCGATGCCGGGAATGACGTTCTGCGTGCAGAATGCAACCTGTTCGGTTTCCTGGAAAAAGTTGTCGACGGTTCGGTTCAGGGTCATGGTGCCCAATTCGACCAGCGGTATGTCCTCTTCGGGGATCACCTTGGTCGGATCGAGGATGTCGAAGTCCAAACCGTCCGCCGTGGCCTGATCGAACATCTGCACCGCCAGAACCCAAGACGGATGATCGCCGTGCTGGATCGCTTCCCAAAGGTCGCGGCGGTGATAATCGGGATCGGCGCCATTGACCTTGACCGCCTCGTCCCACAGGACCGATTGCAGACCCAGTTGCGGCCGCCAGTGGAACTTTATGAACGTTGCTTCACCTGCGGCATTCACAAAGCGGAAGGTGTGGACCCCGAACCCCTCGATCATGCGCAGCGAGCGCGGCACCGTGCGGTCCGACATCTGCCACATCACCATGTGCATAGATTCAGGCGTCAGGGAAATATAGTCCCAGAAATTGTCATGCGCAGATTGCGCCTGAGGAAAGCCACGGTCGGGCTCGGGCTTCACGGCATGGACAAGGTCGGGGAACTTGATCGGGTCCTGAATGAAAAACACCGGGATGTTGTTGCCGACGAGGTCCCAATTGCCTTCCTCGGTGTAGAATTTGACCGCAAAGCCCCGCACGTCCCGGGCCAGATCCATCGATCCTTTCGACCCCGCAACGGTCGAGAACCGTGTAAAAACTTCGGTGGTCTTGCCAAGGGTCTGAAACGGTGCGGCGCGCGTCAATTCGGGGATGGCATTGGTGCAGACAAAAACGCCATGGGCACCCACACCGCGGGCATGGACGACACGTTCGGGGATGCGTTCATGATCGAAGTGAAAGATTTTTTCACGCAGCATGAAGTCTTGCATCAACAGCGGACCGCGTGCCCCGGCGCGCAGCGAATTCTGATTGTCGGCGATGATCACGCCTTGTTGGGTGGTCAGGGCCTCGCCGTTGGGGCGGGCCGTCTGATGCACTTCGCCGCCAGCACCGACATGGGTGTCTTCGTCAGGCCTTGGCGTATCGGGAGAGCGGTGATCATCGGGCATCTGGAATTCCAATTTCATGACGAGAAAGGGTGGGGGCGCAGTGTCCTGCGCCCCCGGTTTTCGGACCGGGCTTAGTAAGCCTCGACCATGTCGCAGATCGACTTCATGTTTTCTGCCGACACACTCATTGTGGCGGCCGGATCGCTGGCTGCAGCATCGCCCGCTGCCGCGCCTTCGGCTGCAGCACCTTCGGGTGCTGCGGTCGTCTCGGTTTTTGCCGTGCCGGTCGCGGTTGCAGCTGTCGTGCCGCTCTCGGTGCGGTAGCGCACACATTCGGCCATCACCGCGTCGCGGTCTTCTTGCGACAGGGTCGACCAGCTGGTGCTGACCTCGTCCGGCGTGCGCATCGTGGTCATTTCAGGATCCGAGTAGAACATCGCGCCGGTCGAGCGTGACCAGGTCGACCCGTAGGTGCCGTCGGCAGCAGGGGTTTGCGCGAAGGCGGCACCGCACATCAGTGCCGCGACGGGAAGCGTGAGGAGATAGCGTGTCATCGGTGGTTTTCCTTTTGAACTGACGGCAACGCGGGTTGCGCCACCGGTTGAGCAACTAACGGCCATTCAGGCGGACAAACCCTGCGCTGACCCACCGCACCGCGCGCCGATTGCGCCCGTCTGGCGCATGTCGTCTCCGCGAGAAGATGTGGCGAAGCGCTGGTTCGCCGCCGGATCGCCTTGACCGTCGGGGAGCTTAACCGCCGCCGCGCGCGTTTGTTCCGACCCCAAAAGCGGGCATCGGCGGAACATTGTCGCAAGACCGACGTTTCCACCGCATCCCGCCACAAGGAGAGCCCGGATGACCGAGATGCCCCCAGAGACACCACAGCCCCGCCAGCCCGGAAGCGAGCGCGCCATGTCGCCCGCGCCCGATTACATGCCCCGCTATCCGGGGTCAGGGCGGCTGGCGGGCAAGACCGCATTCATCAGCGGCGGCGATAGCGGCATCGGTCGCGCCATCGCCATACTATTTGCGCGCGAAGGCGCGAATGTGTGCATTCATTACAAGGACGAGGTAGAGGACGCCGAGGACACGGTCAGATTGATCAAGGATGAAGGCGTCCGCGTGCTGTCGATCGCGGGCGATCTGGGCGATCCCACGGCGGCACAAGACGCTGTCGCGCAGACCCTGCAGGAATTCGGGCGCGTCCATATCGTGGTCAACAACGCCGCAGTGCAGTATCCGCAAAAACGGCTGGAGGGCATCTCCACCGACCAGCTGCAAGAAACGTTTGCCACAAACATCTTCGCGCAATTCTACGTCACGCAGGGCTTTCTGCCGCAGATGCAGGCGGGCGATGCGATCATCAACACCACATCGATCACCGCCTTTCGCGGCCAGAAAGAGCTGGTGGACTACGCCTCCACCAAAGGGGCGATCCTTGCCTTTACCCGTGCGCTGTCAGCCATGCTGGCGTCGCAAGGCATCCGGGTGAACGCAATTGCGCCCGGCCCGATCTGGACACCTTTGATCCCATCGACGTTCGACGCCGAAAAGGTTGAGAGTTTCGGC
>JBKJVF010000167.1:0-10772 GCA_046589965.1 Paracoccaceae bacterium | reverse complement strand
TGTCGAATGTGTCGGGTGGCCCGATCGGACGAAAGCCCCCTGCCGCCTCGCCATCGGCGCGGACACGGGCGGACTGCAGGCCGATATCACCCGCGATCCGAGCTGCGGCGGCAGTTGCCCCAACGCCGACGATCCCGGCACCTTGCATCCAGACAAGTCCCGGCATCGGCGACAGCATGGTCTTTGGTGCTGCAGCCTGAGGGGCATGGGCGTCGAAATAGTCCCGGTAACGCGCAGCGAAGTGCTCGACCGCCGCGCGCATCGCGTCAGGCGCCTGCTGGTCGGCGCGCAGGACCAGAGCCTCGGCCTTGGTGCGGATCACGTGGTCGGGTGTTGCGACGCCGCGCGTGGCCAGCTGCTCCAGATCAGGACGTTCGCAAAAGGCCCGCGCGGTAGCATCGGCGCGAAGATCGAGGACTGGCAGGTGCAGGTCTGGCGGCAGGACCGAGGCGAGCGCGCCACGCAACGCGGCCAAGAGGGGGGCGGACCGATCCGCAGGCAACGCCGCCGCTGGCACCAATGGAGAGGCGCGGCGATCTGCCAGCCAGGCTTCGACCAGCGCCGTATGCGCAATGATCCGGTCGTAGCTTGCCTTGGCCCCGGGACCCCAGGCGAAATGACCGTGGTTGACCAGTAGCAGGCCCTCAGCCGCAGGGTTGCGGTCAAAGGCATCCGCCGCCGCCTTGGCGAGCGCAAAGCCCGGCATGACATAAGGCACCAGTGTCAGCCGGTCGCCAAAAAGTTCGCGCGTGACGGCCGCCACTTCGGGCAGGTTGGCCAAGACAAGAAAGGCCGTTGCATGGGTATGGTCGACATAGCGATGCGGGATCCAGGCATGAAGCAGCGTTTCCACCGAGGGGTTTGGCGCGCCGGGGTCCAGCAGGTTCAGGCGCTGGATCGTTACCATCGCCTCATCCGACAAAGACGGCAGGCCGCGCAGCCGCATCAGCGGGGCCATGCGTACAGCCGGCATCCCCGCCGCCTGGATGGTGTCGAGGTCCCAGCCAGACCCCTTGACATGCAGCACCTCTGCCTCGTCGCCAAAGACATCGACGGCGGTCGACTTGAGCGAGGTGTTGCCCCCGCCATGCATGACAAGGTCCGGATCGCGCCCGATCAGCCGCGATGAATGGACGCGCAACGCCAATTCCCGCGCGCGCGCATCGGGGCCAGCGGCCTCCTGCATGGCCTGCGCCTCGGCATCGATCCAGAGATTGGCGATCATGTCATGCTCCTGCTATCAGGTGGCAGGCCGGACACGGCTGCTTGGTTTATCTACTTTTGTCAGTATGATCTGTCAAACGACGAAACAGGGGGGCGGATGAGCGGCACCGGACGACGGCGCAACCTGGCGCGGGCCAGCGGCGAAAATGCCGTGATCCAGGTCGCCTGGATGTATTACCACGACAGCCGCAACCAGCAGGACATTGCCGAAGCCTTGGGCATTTCGCGCGCTACGGTGGTCAATTACCTGCAGGAGGCGCGCGAAAAGGGGCTTATCCGGATCACACTCGCGGCCCCGGCCTTTACGTCGCATCGCCTTGCGCTGGAACTGTGCGACCGCTTTGGTCTGGTATCGGCCTTTGTCATTCCCGACGACGGCGCGGATCAGGAAGAAGCGTTCCAGCGCGTGGTGCGCGGTGCCGCGATATGGCTGCTCGATCTGTTGGTGCCGGGCGACCGGCTGGGCGTCGCCTGGGGAAGGACGGTCTACGAGTTGGCAGAGGTGGTCGAGGCGCGGCCCGTCCCGGACCTGACCGTGCTGCAGTTGATGGGGTCGATGGCAACGCCCTATGGGTTCACCGCCGAGGCTTGCTCGACCCGCCTTGCCCAAAGGTTGCAAGCGCGCTGCCTGAACCTGCATGCACCGGCAATCCTGAGCCGCGCCGCGCTTGCGGCGGAACTGCGCGAAGAGCCGATCCTGAAGGCACAGCTTGACCAGCTTTTGACGGTCAACAAGCTTTTGTTTTCTGTCGGCACGGCCACCGCCGACAGCCATATCGTGCTGAGCGGTCTGGCAACGCCCGAGGACTTGCGCTGGTATGTCGGCCATGGCGCGATCGGCGTGATTTGCGGTCGTTTCATCGACGGCAACGGCCTGCAACTGCCCGGCCCGATGGAGGACCGGATGATCGGCATCCCGTTGCCACGGCTGGTCGGCCTGGACATGGGCATCCTGATTACCCCCGGCGTTGACAAGGTGGTGGCGACGCGGGCGGCCATCCGGGGCGGCTATGTCACCCATCTAGTCACCAGCACCAGCGTGGCCGAGGAGCTTTTGGCCAAGGATGGCTGACCCTTGCCTCATGCGGCGGCGGCGGCCTTGAGGTCGGGGAACATTGCGGCCAACGCGTCTTGCGTCGCGTGGCAGAGCCCGCGTTCGGTCAGAAGGCCCGTCACCAGTTCGGCCGGCGTCACGTCGAAGGCCGGATTGCGTGCGCCGGTGCCGTCGGGCGAGATCTGGACTTGCACGATGCCGCCGTCCGGTCCGCGCCCTTGCACGGTCGTCACCTCGGCTGCGGCGCGTTCCTCGATCGGGATGTCGCGCACGCCGTCATGCACGCGCCAGTCGATCGTCGGCGACGGCAGGGCGACGTAAAAGGGCACGCGATTGGCCGTCGCCGCCAGCGCCTTGAGATAGGTGCCGATCTTGTTGCAGACATCGCCGCGCGCGGTGGTGCGGTCGGTGCCAACGATGACCATGTCCACCTCGCCATGCTGCATCAGATGGCCGCCCGCATTGTCGACGATCAGGTCATGCGAAATGCCGTGGCTGTTCATTTCCCACGCGGTCAGGTGCGCGCCCTGGTTTCGGGGGCGGGTTTCATCGACAAGGACATGCACAGGAATGCCCGCCGCATCGGCATGGTAGATCGGGCTGGTGGCCGTGCCCCAATCCACGGTGGCCAGCCACCCGGCATTGCAATGGGTCAGGATGTTGACGGTCTTGCCGGGTTTTGTCGCCGCGATCTCGCGGATGATCTTGAGCCCATGAAGGCCGATCTGACGGTTGATCTCGACATCCTCGTCACAAATCCGGGCTGCATGACGTGCCGCCGCCTCAGCGCGGGCGGACGGGGGCAGAGGGGTCAGAACGCGCCGCATTTCATCCAGCGCCCAGCGCAGGTTGATCGCGGTCGGGCGGGTGTCGTGCAGCACGTACCAGGTTTCCGCCAAAGACGCGTCCGAGGGGTCATTTGCCATCTCTTTGGCCATGCCCCAGGCTGCGGTGGCACCGATCAGCGGGGCGCCCCGTACCCACATGTCGCGGATTGCGGTCGCAAATTCGGCCCGGCTGCGCAGGGGGGCGATGCGCAGATCATGGGGCAGCCAACGCTGGTCGATCACCTGAACCACGCCGTCCGCGTCCTGCCAGATCGTGCGATAGGGCGTTCCGTTGATCTTCACAGGTGATCCTCCTTGTCCATCCGGCGCGCCAGCGCCGTGACAGCGTCGATCCCCGTGATCGACGCGGCCCCCAGCATCAGTTGACGCCCCATCGCCAGCGCCCGCGCCTCGCAGGACGCGCGGCGCGACTCGTCCGCGATGCGTTCAAAATCGGCATTATGCGCGAGGCCGAGAATGCGGCGGTGCATTTCGACCCCGCAAAATCCCAACATATCGCGCCAGATCTGTCCCAGGACGTCCGCCAGTGCCTGTTCGGAGGCTAGATTATGGCCCTGATCCTCAAAAAGACTTGCTTCATAGAGGATGCCACGCCGTTCAGTCCGCCAAAGACGCGAGAATTCGGCCACGAAACTCAGCCAGATCGTCTCGACCACTGACAGGAGCCAGTCCTGTTGGCCCGCACGGTCGCCCCGAGCAGACTCGTGCCCCGGCTGGCTGAGATGGGCCATCACAAAGTTCGCAATCAGCATGCCGACGTCGAAACCGATGGGGCCGTAGGTGGCAAATTCGGGGTCAATGACCTTGGCCTCAGCGTCGGTGACCATGATCGAGCCCGTATGAAGATCGCCGTGCAGCATGGTTTCGGACCGGCTGGTGAAAGCCATCTTGAGGTGCTGAGCCGCGACCTTCAGCGACAGATCGCCCCGAAGCCGCGCCACGATGCCATCAAGCCCCGGCGTGTGCCGGTTCATGTCAGCGGAGAAGTATGGATCCGAAAAGACAAGGTTTTCGGTGATGTCGCAAAGCTCCACATTGCCTGCAAAAAGCGCGAGGTCAGCTTTGCGTTCGGGCGCGGGCAGCGACAGGTCGGACCCCCGGAACAAAGTCCGCGCGCAGAACTGGCCCAGCCGTTCGCCCAAGCCATTAAACGTCCGCCCCTCGATCAGCGCGTACCGCAGGATGACGTGGGGCGTCAGGAATTCCATCACGATGATGGCCTGAACCTCGTCAAAATGCCAGATCGCGGGAACCGATCCCGGATCGCGCGCCTCTTGGCGGATCAGGGCATTGTATTCAAAGAATGACCGCCTCAGCGGAAGGGGCCAGCTTTCCCCCACCAGCCTGACATAGGGTAGCGCCTGTTTGACCACCGCCTGGCCGACACTGCCGGTCACGATGAAAACGAGGTTCAGGTTGCCGTCACCCACCTCGCGTACATGCCAGCTGTCGGCCGGACCGACCCTGTCGCGCAGGACGGAAAGTCCCCCCAGACGCGCTGGCAGCGTTGCCGGTGACAGCGCGGAATAGCTTGACGCGGTCATGCGTGTCGTCCCCCGTTCAGGCTCCCTGGGGATCAGGATTTCCAAATTTCCGGCATATGTCAAATAGTATTGACAATTGATGATCCGAAGGTAGCGTAATGGTCGGGAGCGAGGGAGCCGAATGACGCGCCAGGCCATCACCATTCGCGGCTTGTCCAAGGCTTTTGGCCGGAATGCCGTGCTGCGCGGTGTCGATCTGGATATTCCCGCCGGTCAAGTGACTGTGCTGATGGGGGCCAACGGCGCGGGAAAATCCACACTCGTCAAGGTCTTGTGCGGAGTCCATTCAGCCGACGTGGGCGAGGTCCGGCTGGATGGTGCGCCCTTTGCGCCGGCGGGTCCGGCCGCCGCCCTGCGCGCAGGCGTCGTGACCGTACATCAGAACATAAATGACGGGGTCGTGCCCGATCTGGACGTTGCCTCGAACCTGTTGCTGGATTCGCTGGCCGAGGGCGGCGGGCTGTTCCTCAACCAGCGCCGCATGCGCGACGAGGCACGCAAGATTGCCGCCGCCGTGGGCCTTGAGATCGACGTGACACGCCAGGTCGCGGGCCTGCCACTGGCGGACCGCCAGCTGGTCGCGATCGCGCGCGCCATGGCCCGGCGGCCCAAGCTTTTGATCCTGGACGAGCCGACCTCGTCATTGTCGCTGACCGAGGCGCAACGGCTGTTCGCGTTGATCGACCGTCTGCGCGAGGAAGGCGTAGCGATCCTATATATCTCGCATCGGATGTCGGATATCCGGCGTCTGGCCAACCGGATCGTGTCGATGCGTGACGGCCAGATCTCGGGCATCTTCGAGACCGCGCCGCCTGACTATTCGGGTGCAGTCCGTGCGATGCTCGGGCATGAGATCACCGAGGTCGACATTGTCATCCCGCCACGCGGAAAGCCGGTGCTCGAGGCCCGGGGGCTGCGCCTGAAGCCGGATGCCAGGCCGTTTGACCTGACGCTTTGCGAAAACGAGGTCGTGGCGATAACCGGCCTTGTGGGGTCGGGCAAATCGGCGCTTGCCTCGGTTCTTTTTGGATTGGCGAGGCCGGCCGGTGGGACGGTGACGCTTGACGGTGTCCCGCATCAGCCTGCCAGCCCAGCACAGGCGGTGGGTGCGGGTGTGTTTCTTGCGGCCAAAGATCGGTTGATCAATGCGGTCATCCCGGGCTTTGACATCCAGCAGAACCTGACATTGCCGTTCACTGCGCATCATGCAGGACCTTTGGGCCTGATGCGGCGGGCCGCAGAACGCGCCGCTGCTATGGACAGCATTGCGGCCATGGGCGTGGTCTGCCAGGGCCCGCGCGACGGCATCCTGACATTGTCGGGAGGCAACCAGCAAAAGGTCGTTGTCGGCCGATGGCTGGCTGAGGCAAGTCGCCTGTTGATCCTGGACGAACCCTTTCAAGGCGTCGACATCCAGGCCCGTCACGACATCGGCCAGCGTATCCGCGATAGCGCCCATGCCCGCGCAACACTGGTTCTGTGCGCCGAGATTGACGAGGCGCTGGAGGTGGCAGACCGCATCCTTGTGATGAGCGAGCACAGCATCGTGGGCGATCACCGCAACGAACGGATCGACCTGACGCGCCTGATGGGCGACGTCACCGGCGCTCCTGACAGAACGGAAGTCCTGGCATGAAGGCATTGTCATTGACCGACCTTGCGATCCGGTATGGATTTTTGTTGTTGATGGCCGGGCTGATCGTGGTCTTTTCCATCGCCGAGCCTGCATTCCTGTCGCCGCAAAGTGCGGTCTTCATCTTTCAGTCGGTGGCGATCACCGGCATCCTTGCGCTTGGCGTGACGGCGACACTGGTGGTCGACGGGTTCGATCTGTCCATCGGGGCGGTTGCGACATCGGCGCTGATGCTGTCGGCCTATGTCATGGTCATCTGGGAGCTGGGGGCCGTTGCCGCCGTCGTCCTGTGCATCGCGATGGGTGCGCTGGTCGGGCTGGTGAACGGACTTTTGATCGTCAAGATGCGTGTGCCCGACCTTTTGGCGACCTTGGGGATGATGTTCCTTCTGGTCGGCCTGCAGCGCATTCCGACCGAGGGCAACTCCATTTCGACCGGGATGGTGCTGGCTGACGGGCGCACCGCAACAGGCGTCTTCGCGCCGGAATTCCTGATGCTGGGGCGCCATCGGATCGACTTCATCCTTCCGGATCTTGTCCCGCTATCGGTCGTGTTCCTGATCCTGATCGCGGTCCTGACCTGGGGCTTTCTGGAACTGACGCGGCATGGGCGCGTGATGTATGCGATCGGATCGAATGCGCAGGCGGCGGCGCTGGCAGGGATCAACGTCGCGGGCTACCGGGTGCTGGCCTACGTCATCTCGGGTGTGCTGGCGTCCATCGGGGGGATCTTGTTGTCGGCGCGGCTGGGACGCGGGGACGTGGCGTCCGGCAACAATCTACTGCTTGACGCGGTTGCTGCCGCCCTGATCGGCTTTGCCGTGCTGGGGGCCGCAAAACCGAATGCCTTTGGCACGGCCATCGGGGCGCTGTTCGTCGGCATCCTTTTGCAAGGGCTGACCATGATGAACGCGCCCTATTACACGCAGGATTTCATCAAGGGTGCGGTGCTTGTCTTCGCCCTGATCTTTACTTTCGCGCTGTCCGGCCGAGCGGGCCGGACGCGTGGCTGAGCCTGCCGGACAACGCCGTCGCCAGAAGCGGCCTGCCCGGACCCGAAACCCAGGAGAGATGGGAGGAACCGATGATCTCCAGACGAATTTTTGCAGCCCTTGTGACCAGCGTAGCGCTGGTGCCGACCCTTGGACTGGCGCAGGACGCGCCAGCCCCTTTCGACAATCCGGGCGAGGTCAACATCGCGCTGGTGCGCTATCTGTCGACGGGGGACTTTTTCCAGGCCTATCTTTCGGGCGTGGAAAAGCAGGCGGCGGCCCTTGGTGTGAACCTGCAGGTGTTTGACAGCCGTCAGGATGCGGCGCTGCAGGCGGACATGGTGGATCAGGCCATCGCGCTTGGTGTCGATGGCATCATCATCCAGCACGGCCTGACCGAGTCGATGAAAGAGGCGGCACAGCGCGCGGTCGACGCAGGCATCAAGGTCGTGGCGTTTGACGTCAACGTGGAAAATCCCGCGATCCCGCAGATCGAACAGTCCGACCGCGACCTGGCCCGGCTGGCGCTGGAGGCGGCAGTAGCCGACCACGGCACCGAATGGGTGGCGGGCTATGTCTATGTGGCGGGCATCGCGCCACTGGATCGCCGCGACGAGACCTGGAAAGAGGTCAAGGCGGCCAATCCGGGCATTCAGGAGGTTGCCATGTTCGGCACGCTGGATAACCCGATTGCCAACTCGGTCGCAAACCAGGCGCGCTCCGTCCTGTCGGCCAATCCGAATATCCAGGTGATGTTCGCGCCCTATGACGAGTTTGCCAAGGGCGTGAAGATCGCGGTGGACGAGGCGGGCATGTCGGGACAGGTGTCGATCTATTCGGCCGATGTCTCGACTGCGGACATCCAGCTGATGCGTGAGCCGGGTTCGTCATGGAAGGCGACCGCCGCGACCAACCCCGCCGTTGTGGGCGAGGTTTCGGTGCGGGCGCTGGCCATGGCGCTGGCAGGCGAAGACCCTGGTGCGAGCGTGATCGTTCCGCCGACGCTGATCACCCAGGCGATGCTGAATGACGCGGACATCAAGAACATGGAAGAGTTGGGGGCGAAACTGCCCGCCTTCGCCCATGCCGACGTCGTGATGGCACCTTGGATGAAGCTGCCGCCGCGCTGAGGCGAAACCATCTGGCGGGCCGTTCGCGCGGCCCGCCTACATTTGCGCTTGTCGTCAGGAGTGCCCCTTTGCGCAACGAAAAGACCACCGCCGACATCGCGCAGGGCATCCGCGCCCGCGTCTTTGAACACACGATCCGCAATAACGGCGGCTACCTGAGCCAGGCCTGTTCGGCGGCCGAACAGCTGGCGTTTTTGTATAACGAGGCGTTGAACCTTGGCCCGCCGACGATGCCGATGGTGCCACCGCCCTTTGGTGGCGTGCCCTCCGCCTCGAATGCGACCTACATGACCGGTGCGGGCTACAATGGCCCGTTCGATGCGGTGCACGACCGTCTTTTCATTGCACCGGCCCATTATGCACTGGTGGCCTATGCCTGCCTGATCGAGGTTGGGCGTCTTTCCCCCGAAGGGCTGGAGATGTTCAACAAGGATGGATCGTCGGTCGAGATGATCGGGGCAGAACATTCGCCTGGGATGGAGGTGCATAACGGCACACTCGGCATCGGGCTGTCCACTGCTGCGGGTCTGGCATGGGGACGCAAGCGGCTGGGCCATACGGGTCGCGTCTGCGTGTTCATGTCCGATGGTGAGGTGCAGGAGGGCCAGACCTGGGAGGCTGTTCAGGCAGCGGCGCATCACGGGATCGACAATCTGTGGGCGCTGATGGACGTCAATCGCCAGCAATGCGACGGTGCGATGGAGGACGTCATGACAGTGGGCGACATCGCCACCAAGTTCCGCGATTTCGGGGCAGTCGTGGCAGAATGCGATGCCCACGACCTGGCTGCCTTGCGCGCCTGTGCCGCAACACCTCATCCGGGCCGCCCCTTGATCGTGCTGGCCCATTCGCAGCCCGCCAAAGGCATGAAAAGCCTGATGAGCCGCTTTCCGCGCCTGCACTATGTCCGGTTCAAGTCCGAGGAAGAGCGTGGCCGCATGAACCAGGAGATCGCCGCCGAACTGGGTGTCGCGCCGGTCCCGCTGGGGGGAGTGCATTGATGGAAATGGTCAACCGCCCCTATGCGGCAGCGTTCGAGGCCTATGCGACCCAGCACCCCGAAGTGCTGTGCCTGTCGGCCGACCTCACCTCCAGCTGCGAAATCGACGGCTTTCGCGACCGCCATCCCGAACAGTTCCTGTCGTTGGGGATGGCCGAACAGAACATGCTGAGCTTTGCCGGCGGGCTTGGGCTTGCCGGATTTCGGCCCTTCCTGCATTCGTTTGGGGTCTTTCTGTACCGCCGCCCCTATGACCAGCTGATGGCATCCATCGCCTATCCCCGCCGCAAGGTGCGGCTGATGGGGTTCCTGCCCGGCGTCACCACCCCCGGCGGCATGACCCATCAGGCGATCGAGGATATATCGGTCATGCGCACCATCCCGAACATGACGGTGCTGGAGGCGGGCGACGCGACCGAGGTCGAGAGCATCGTGGCAGAGGCCGATACCGTCGACGGTCCGGTCTATTGCCGTATCCTGCGCGGGTCGGTGCCGCGCCTTTTCACCACGCCCCTGCGGATCGGTCAAATGCGTGTGCTGTCTGAAGGGTCAGATGTGCTGGTCGTCACCGCCGGGATTACCACCGAAGAGGCGATCCGCGCCCGGGCAGCCCTGGCCGGGGCAGGCGTTTCGGTCAGGCATCTGCATCTCAACACGCTGAAACCCTTTGATGCAGCACAGATTGTGGAACATGCCGCAGGGGTGCGCCACGGTGTTATCACGCTGGAAAACCATCTGGTCGCGGGGGGGATCGGGTCGATGGTGGCCGAGGCACTGGCCGAAGCGGGTCTGGCGCGGCGCCTGATCCGGCTGGGTTTGCAAGACACCTACGCCCATGGTGGTTCACGCCCCTATCTGATGGCGCATTACGGCATGGATGCGCTGTCGCTGGTCCGTGCGATCGAGCGGCTGACCGGACAAGAGACCGGCATCGACGAGGACGCGCTGGGCGCGGTCCGCATCGACGCCGTCCACTCCGTCCTGAAGGCCGAGGCATTGTAGTGGGTCGGTTCTCTGTCACCTATCGCATCGCGGCGGCGTCGCGCGATGATGCGATGGCACGGGGTCTGGGCATCGCACTGCAACAGAGGGTCGAGGTTCCGCGGGACGTGGTGCCACCGGGCTATGTCGAGGATGAAATCCTCGGTCGGATCGAAGAAGTTGGCGCGTTGTCGGACAGCCACTGGCAAGTGACCGTCAGTTATTCACCCGACAGCGCAGGCGATGAGTTCACCCAGTTTCTGAACGTGGTTTTCGGCAATTCATCGATCCAGCAGGGCATTCGTGTCACCGCCATCACGATCGATGGCAGCATGGCCGCGCGAATGCCCGGGCCGCGCTTTGGCA
>JBKJVF010000218.1:0-5885 GCA_046589965.1 Paracoccaceae bacterium | reverse complement strand
TTCACCACCGACGGCATGGTCTACAAGCTGAAAACCTGGCGCTTGCCACTGGCTGGACGACAGGCCAAGGGCAAGGCAATCATCAACATCCTGCCGATTGACGGCGGCGTGTCGATTGCCGCCCTGATGCCCGTGGATGTGCCGGAGGAAGAATGGGACGACCTGCAGATCGTCTTCGCAACCTCGGACGGGGACGTGCGCCGCAACGCGCTGAGCGATTTCACCAATGTCATGCGCAACGGCAAGATCGCCATGAAGCTTCCGGATGAGGTCTTCCTCGTAAACGCCCGCATTTGCGACGAAAACGACGACGTCATGCTGGTCACCTCCAGTGGCCGCGCGATCCGTTTTTCCACGGATGAAGTGCGCGTCTTCAAGGGCCGTGACTCCACAGGGGTCCGTGGCGTGCGCCTGTCGGGCAAGGATCGCGTCGTGTCGATGTCCGTCATTCGCCATTTCGAGGCCGACCCTGCCGAACGCGCGGCGTACCTCAAGCAGCGTCGCCTGATGGCAGGTGTCACCGAGGACGAGGCCGATGACGAAGAAGAGGCCGTCGCTGCCGGGCAGTTGTCGCCCGAACGCTACGCCGAAATGTCAGCGGCCGAGGATCTGATCCTGACAATCGCCACGGGCGGGTCGGGCAAGCTGTCGTCCAGCCACGACTACCCCGTGCGTGGTCGCGGCGGCATGGGCGTCAAGGCGATGGATGGCGCGATGCGCGGCGGTCCCCTGGTGGCCAGCTTCCCGGTCGACATGTCCGACCAGATCATGCTGGCTACCTCGACCGGCCAGTCGATCCGCGTGCCGGTTGACCAGATTTCCTTCCGGTCGCGATCGGCGGGCGGGGTCAAGGTGTTCAATGTAGGCGAAGGTGAAGTGGTCGTGTCGGTCGCACGGGTGGCCGAACAGGGCGACCCGGATGGATGACGCCGCTTGAGGCGCGCCTGGCGATGCTCGCGGTTGCGGGCGACACCATCACATATGGCAAGCTCGCGTCTGATCTGGGGATGCGCATCGGCGCGTTGACCCAAGCTCTTGAGGACCTGATGGAGGCTGACGCCGCCGCCGGTCAACCGTTTCGCGCCGTCATCTGCGCCGCACGCCTGTCCCCGGACCAGATGCCCGCCCCCGGCTTTTTTCTGAAGGCCGCCGCCTTGGGCCGCCCGACAGATGATCCGGCAACCTTTGTCCGCCAGGAACGGGACCGAATGAAGATCACTCTCCCACCCGCCTGATCGCAAAAATGCACAGGCTCCCTTTGCCCATGCGTGTTTGCCAACCGCGAAACTTGGCCTAGACCGGCGACCGGCGGCATACCCGCGGCATTGACAGGGACAGACACATGACGGCTTTGACCACGAATGGACCGCTCGCGGCCCGCATTCTGATCGGACTTCTCTTCATCGTTGCAGGCGCCGGCAAGCTTGGAAATGTTGAGGGCTTTACCGGCTATCTCACCTCTGGCGGCCTGCCCGCAATCCTCGCTTGGCCGTCGATCATCTTTGAAATCGCCGTTGGCCTTTGCATGGTCGTCGGGTTTCAGACCCGCATCATGGCGCTTTTGGGGGCTGGGTTCTGCGTTCTGGCAGCAATCCTTTACCACTTCGACCCGGCTGATCAGATGCAGATGACCAGTTTTCTCAAGAACCTGGCCATTGCAGGCGGCTTTCTGATGCTCGCCATCCATGGCCCCGGTCGCTATGCCGTCGACAAGGCCTGACCCCACCTTTCCAAAGGTCTGAAAACCGCCTAAACCGCCGCCATGCATGAACCACTTCACATCATCGGCGGCGGCATGGCGGGGTCTGAGGCTGCCTGGCAGGCGGCCCAGATGGGCGTGCCCGTCGTCATCCACGAGATGCGCCCTGCCATCGGCACCTTTGCACACCGGACCGGGCATTTTGCCGAAATGGTGTGCTCCAACTCGTTCCGCTCGGACGATGACGAACGCAATGCCGTGGGCTTGTTGCACTGGGAAATGCGGCAGGCGGGCGGGCTGATCATGGAGATGGCAACAGCCCACCGGTTGCCCGCGGGCGGGGCACTGGCCGTCGACCGCGATCCCTTTGCCGAGGCAGTGACGGCACGCCTGATGGCGCACCCCTTGATTTCGGCATCATATGAAGAGGTTACGGAGCTTCCCTCAGATGGCCATTGGATCGTCGCAACGGGGCCGCTGACCTCCGGGACGCTGGCCAACAGCATCCGCAGCGCGACGGGCGCCGATGCGCTTGCGTTTTTCGACGCCATCGCGCCCATCGTCTATGCCGAAAGTGTCGATATGTCGGTCGCCTGGATGCAGTCACGCTATGACAAGGGCGAAACGGTCGAGGAACAGGTCGCCTATATGAACTGCCCGATGAACCGTGAAGAGTATGAGGCGTTCATCGACGCGCTGCTGGCCGCCGACAAGACCGAATTTCACGAAGGCGAAACAGCAGGATATTTCGACGGCTGCCTGCCCATCGAAGTGATGGCGGAACGTGGCCGCGAAACCCTGCGGTTTGGCCCGATGAAGCCGGTCGGGCTGACTGACGGACATGGCCGTGCGAAACCCTATGCGGTCGTACAACTGCGCCGCGACAACAAGTTGGGCACGCTTTACAACATCGTCGGGTTTCAGACCAAGATGAAGTACGGCGCGCAAGTTGATGTTTTGCGGATGATTCCGGGGCTGAAGGACGCAAGCTTTGCGCGGCTGGGCGGCATCCATCGCAACACCTTCATCAACTCGCCCACATTGCTTGATGACCAGATGCGGCTGAAGTCGCATCCCCATATTCGATTTGCAGGACAGATCACGGGGGTGGAGGGGTATGTCGAATCCGCCGCGATGGGATTGCTTGCAGGCAGGATGGCTGCGGCAGAAATCCTTGGGCGGAGGGTTGTGCCGCCGCCCGCTGACACCGCGATGGGCGCGCTGATCACCCATATCACCGGCGGCGCCGAGGCCAAAACGTTTCAGCCGATGAACGTGAATTTCGGCCTCTTCCCTCCGATTGACGCCAAAGGTGGCCGAAAGGGACGCAAGGATCGCTACAAGGCCTATACGGATCGGGCGAAAACGTCATTTTCAGAATGGTTTGCCGGGCAAAGCTGATGCGCACGCGCTTTGCGCCATCACCCACGGGACCGCTGCATCTGGGGCATGCCTATTCGGCGATCCTTGCCCATGACATGGCGAGGGCTGCGGGTGGTGCATTCATTTTGCGGATGGAAGACACCGATCTCGACCGATCACGCCCGGAATACGACGCCGGGATCATCGACGATCTGTCCTGGCTTGGTCTGACCTGGGACGGAGCGATCCACCGACAGTCCGCCCATATCGCCCGCTACAATGACCGACTTGCCCCCTTGGCGGCGCGGGACCTGCTTTACCCCTGTTCCTGTACGCGGTCTGACATCAGGGCCGCATTGTCCGCACCGCAGGAAGGGGTGGAGTTTAACGTCTATCCTGGGATTTGTCGTGATCGGACCATGGCATCGCGTCTGCCCGGCGACGCGCTGCGGCTCAATCTCGCAAAGTCATTGCAGGTCTTGCGCGGTGCAGATGTGGCATTTGACGAGGCTGGCTCAACCCATGTAGGCCGTCACCGCGTCGATGCCGCCGTCGCGATGGACCGGATCGGCGACGTCGTCCTGTCGCGCAAGGGCGAGGACATTGTCGCCTATTTTCTGGCATCTGCCCTCGATGACGCGGATCAAGCCATCACCCATGTGATCCGGGGCGAAGATCTGTTCGACTTCACGCCGATCCAGGTGATCCTGCAGCATCTTCTGGACCTGCCCACCCCCATCTACCACCACCACCGCTTGATCCGCGACAATCAGGGCAAGCGCCTGGCCAAGCGCGACGATGCGCGCGCGCTGTCAAAATACCGGGCCGAGGGGGCAACGCCGGATGATATCCGAAGGCTTGTCGGGTTAACGCCAAGTTAACGTCGCCGAATAACCTATTGAAATCATGTGGGCGCGCTTGATGTCCCACCGTGGGACGGGGCCAGCGTCTCAACCTCCACCCCGTTCTCGATCGCCGTGTAGAAACATGACCGCCGGTTGGTGTGGCAGGCAGGTCCCTCCTGTTCGACCAGCGCCAAAAGGCAGTCGCGATCACAGTCGATGCGCAGTTCGGTCAGCCACTGGATATTCCCCGACGTCTCGCCCTTGACCCAGAATTCCTGTCGCGACCGCGACCAGTAGGTCACCCGTTCGGTCGCCAGCGTGCGCGCCACCGATTCCGCGTTCATCCAGGCAAACATCAGCACTTCGCCCGAATAGACGTCCTGCGCGATGCAGGGGATCAGCCCGTTGGCGTCATAGATCAGCGTGGCAGGATCAAAGGTCATCGCGGCCTCCTTGGCCTTTGGGTCAATGCGGATTACATTGCGCCTATCCCAAGGGCAAGAACGGCCGGCATGAGCGACAGCGACCTTATCAAGCTTTATTCAGGCCGCATCCTGGCCCTGGCGGCAGATGTCACACATCTCGGTCGCCTCGATGCCCCTGACGGGTCAGCACGCAAACGCTCGCCTCTCTGTGGATCAAGCGTGGCGGTTGATCTTTGCGTGACCGATGGTCGGATCACCCGGTTTGCGCAAGAGGTCAAGGCCTGCGCCTTGGGGCAAGCGTCAGCTGCCTTGCTGGGGTCGGTCGTGATCGGGTTGACCGAGGCCGACCTTGACCGGGCGCATCAGGCAGTGCGGGCCATGCTGGCCGAAAATGGCCCCGTGCCGCCAGCCCCGTTTCAGGAATATGAAGTGCTGATTCCGGCACGCGATTACAAGAATCGCCATGCCTCGATCCTGCTGGTGCTGGACGCCACGCGCGCGGCGATGGCCGAGGCCCGTCACAAGGCCATCAGCTGACCAAAAAAACCGCCGCGCATCCGGGGGGATGGCGGCGGTCAGTGGCGTGTCTGGGAACATGCGCACCAGGCGGGACGGCCTGGGGGGACAGCGCGTGGTTCAGGGATGCAGACCGCAGGCAGTAAGAAAAAAACCGGGGCGTCAGATCAGGCCGTACCGACCCAGCCAAGACCGACGAAGAGCAGCGCAAAAAGAGTGCCCGCCCCCATCAGGTCCTCGACCATTGTGGCGCGAGAGCGGGTCAGGATGTCTTTGATCTCGTTCAACATGGGAACCTCCGCTGATTTGTTGCTTGATTGTTCTCATAATCAGCGCAATGCGTCAAGAACTTTATGAGAACATTCGTGAACAAAGACAGTTCGGACGTTAACCCACCGAAATCAGCCGGATAGCGCGGTCCTGATCGAGCAACCAAAGCAGCATCCGCGCGGCACGGCCGCGTGGGCTATGCAATGTCGGATCATCGGCGAGCAAGCGGCGCGCGTCGGTCTGGGCAATTGCCATCAGATTGGACTGCCGTTCCAGATCGGCGATCCGAAACCTTGGCAGGCCCGACTGCGCTGTCCCGATCAGATCGCCGGCGCCGCGCATCGCCATATCCTCTTCGGCGATGCGAAACCCGTCTTCGGTGTCGCGGATGACGGTCAGGCGACGCTCACCTGCGTCGCTGAGCGGGGATTGGTACATCAAGAGACAGGTGGAGGCCGCGGTCCCCCGGCCCACCCTGCCCCGCAACTGGTGCAACTGCGCGAGCCCAAAGATTTCAGCTCGTTCGACAACCATGATCGAGGCGTTCGGCACGTTGACACCCACCTCGATCACCGTCGTTGCCACCAGCACCTTGGTCTGCCCGGCGACAAAGCGCGCCATCGCGGCATCCTTTTCGGCGGGCGGCATCTGGCCATGGACCAGCCCGACGACATCGCCCAAGGCCGCGCGCAACGCCGAAAACCGCGCCTCGGCACTGGCATAGTCCAGCACCTCGCTGTCTTCGACCAAAGGGCAGACCCAATAGGC
>JBKJVF010000153.1:0-3556 GCA_046589965.1 Paracoccaceae bacterium | reverse complement strand
GATCTTGGCGGACAGGTCGAAGAATTTCTGCCAGGACTCCATGTCGTGCCAGCCCCAGCCCTGACGCTTGTCCCAATCGCCGCGGAACACGTTCATCTGTTGCAGGATCGAGGTCGTTCCCAGCTCCGGCGTCAGGTTCGAGCCCAGCGTCGGGAACTGCTCGAACACCGCATCGACGGCGGCACGCGGGTTGTGTTCGGCAAACTCCAGCCCCATGGCCCAGCCGCGCAGGTACTGCTCCAGAAACGCCTTCTTGTCGGCGTCTTCAAGGTCAGCGGCGCGCACGACGAAGGTGTTTGCAGGCAGTGGCGAGTGCTTGACGCCCAGCCAGTATTCAAACTCCAGCCCGGTCGCGATCCACTCAGCCCGCAAGCCTTCCCAGGCCAGTGCCGCGTCGCCCTGACCGCCCGCAAGGGCTGTGCCCCATGTCGGCCAACCTGCCTCGACATAGGTAATCTTGGAGACGTCTACGCCTTGTGCGGCCAACATCGGGTCCACGATCGGCTGCCAAGCGGCGGAGCCCAGCAGGATCGTCTTGCCTTCGATATCCTTGAGGTCCTTGAGCCCCTCGCCCTTGCGGAAGGCAAGGCTGAAGGTATCGCGCGCGCCCATGTGGAAGACCGATTTCAGCTTCATCCCGTTCTGCAGACCGAACGAGAAGACGCCCGGCGACGGAAAGCCCATGTCGGCCTGCCCCACATCGACGAATTTCACCGTTGCGGTGCCGTCCGAAGGGCCGGGCTGCATGTCGACGCTGAGATCGCCGAAATAGCCCATCTTCTTGCCGATCCAGAAGGCATAATCGTCAAGCACTTCCAGCGTGCCGCGCGGCGAAATCCAGGTAAATGCGCGGTCGTATCCGGCAGCAGAAGCCAGCCGCGGCATCCCCATCGCACCAACACTGACCACACCTGCCGCGGAGACCTGAAGAAGGCGCCGCCGCGTCAATCCGTTCATTCCAGACGTCATGTTCGTCACTCCCTGTTGCTGTTTGTTGTTTGGTATTTCTTGGTTCGCGTCACGTTTCCCAGCTTGCCCACTTCTTGCCGACAAAGAAGAAGAAGACGTAGATCAGGATGCCCATTGTCGACAGGATCAGGATCACCGCAAAAAACTCGGGCATGTTGATCATTGACGAATAGGTCGTCAGCCGGTTGCCAAGGCCAAAGCCGCCGCCCACCATTTCGGCCCCGACGGCGGTCAAAAGTCCAAAGATCGCGCCGATCATCAGCCCGACCAGGATCATAGGCAGCGCCATCGGCGCCCGGATCTTCCAGAAGATCTGCAGCGTCGAGGCCCCATAGGAGCGCGCCAGGGCTATCTTGGCACTGTCGGTGCGGCGAAATCCGGTGGCGGCGTTGATCATGACCATCGGCCCCGAGGCCAGCGCCACCGCGATGATGCGCGGGGTAAAGCCAAACCCGAAATTCAGGATCAACAGCGGCACCAGCGCCAACATCGGCGTGGTGACAAGGATCAGGATGTAGGGCGCGATGATCTTTTCGGCGAAGGGAAACTGGGTGATCACGGCGGCAAGGATCAGGCCTACGCTGGCCCCGATGGCAAAGCCGCTGAACAATTCGATCAGCGTATAGCCCAGATGCGGCGCGATCAGCGGGAATTCCTTGACCAGCGCCCGGGCAACTTCGGACGGAGTGGGCAGAACATAGGACGGCACCTCTAACCAGCGCAGAGCGATTTCAATCGAGCCGATCACGATGATCGCTGTCGCAATGATGATGGCGACCTCCAGTCGACTGCGCGTGCCCGATCCCGGGGCAAAGGCCTGCATGTTCGACAAGCCGACGCCGCCCGACTTGCCCTTGCCGAATTCTGGGATGGCGTCGGTCATTGCCCTACTCCGCCGCTGCCGACAGGGGCGGCGCAAGACCGTAGATGTCGGCCTTGATGCGGTTCGTCAGGTCGAACACCGCCTTGCTGGCCATAATCTCAAGCGTGCGCGGGCGGGGGAACGGAACCACGAATTCCGATTGCACGCGGCCCGGCCGTTTGGACAGAACGATCACCCGGTCGGACAGAAATATCGCCTCTTCGATGGAATGGGTGATGAAGACGATGGTGGTCTTGGTTTCCAGCCAGATCTCTTCGACAAGGCGGTTCATCTCTTCGCGGGTAAAGGCATCCAGCGCACCGAACGGCTCGTCCATCAGCAGCACCTGCGGGCGCAGCGACAGCGCGCGGACGATTGCCGCGCGTTGCTGCATGCCGCCCGAAAGCTGGCGGGGGAAGTGGTCCTCGAACCCCTTCAGCGCCACACGCTCCAAAAGGTGATCGATCCATTCACGGTCCGGGCGGCTGTGCTTGACCTCAAACGGAAAAAGGATGTTGCCGATCAGGGTACGCCAGGGCAGCAGATTGGCGTCCTGAAACACCATCCCGATATCAGGATGTGGCGCGGTGATGCGCACACCGTCCAAAAGCACCTCACCCGCAGATAGCGGATGCAGGCCCGACATGGACCAAAGAAGCGTAGTCTTGCCGCACCCCGAGGGGCCAACAATCGACACGATGGTATTGGCGGCCACGTCAAAGCTGCAGTCGGCAAGCGCGTCAAGCGTTCCATAGCGTTTGCCTGCATTCGCGACTGACAGTTTGACCGACATCCGCGACTCGCCTTCCGCATCTGAGCGTTAATGTCCGAGATTGTTGCTAACTTACAAACCTGTCAACGATTCTAAGCCGGGTCGACAGTGGGCCATGCGCTGTTGGGGGAATTGCCGTTCTGGCTGCGTAAGTTACTTACATCTTCTTGACGGCTTGGCTTTGTGCGCATGATAATCGGTGTGGAATCAGGGGGGTTTAAGGTGCGCAAGACCGGGCAGGCATACCCCATTCCCGATTTTGCCCCGCCACGTGCGCATGACATCATCGCGCTGATGAAAGATTGCTATCCCGGCCTCAGCCGTTCGGAACAATCGGTGGCGGATGCGGTGCTTTCGGATGTGCGGGCGGCGGTCGAGGCATCGAATGCCGAACTCGCGATCCGCGCCGGGGTCAGCCAACCCACCGTCACGCGATTTTGCCGCTCCGTCGGCTGTGAAGGGGTGCGTGATTTCAAGCTGCAACTGGCGCGCAGCCTGGTCGTGGGTGAGCTTTTCCTGGCCAACGACAATCCACGCCCCACGCCTGATCCGGGCAGCACACCGCCTTTCTGGGCATCAGTTCTGGGGGAGGCGCGGCTGGCGCTGCGCGAAGTTGAACGGCAGTTGGATCCCGCGCTGGTGCTGGCAGCGGCGGAAATTCTGGCCCCGGCGCGTCGCGTGCTGACCTTGGGCGTCGGCGGCAGTTCCTCGGCCCTGGCCGAAGAAATGCAGAACCGGCTCTTTCGCTATGGCGTGCCGGTGACGGCCTGCAAAGACCCCTATCTGGCCCGCATGACGGTTTCGACCTTTCGCCCTGATGATGTGCTGGTCGCAATTTCCGGATCCGGGCGAACGCGTGAGGTGATCGATTGCCTGCACCTTGCCCGGACCTATGGCGCCCGCACCATTGCCATCACCACACCGGGCAGCGCTGCGGCCGACACGGCCGAAAT
>JBKJVF010000105.1:0-32444 GCA_046589965.1 Paracoccaceae bacterium | reverse complement strand
CATCACGATGACGCCCTTTTTTGATGCCGCCTGGATGTCGACATTGTCGACCCCGATCCCGGCGCGACCGATGACCTTCAGGCGGGTCGCGCGCTCCAGCAGTTTCTCGGTCGCTTTGGTGGCGGAGCGGATGGCAAGCCCGTCATACTGGTCGATGATGGCGGCGAGGGCGTCCTTGTCCTTGCCGAGTTTTGGCATGTAGTCGACCTCGACCCCGCGGTCGCGGAAGATCTGGACGGCGGTTTCAGAGAGTTCGTCGGAGACGAGAACTTTGGGAGCCATGGGATAGGTCCTTTGTTGTCGGGGGGAGAGTCGGGCTGAAGCCCGACCTATGAAAGGGGGTGGGACGGCGTAGGTCGGGCTTCAGCCCGACTCTTCCGTCACGCCGCCTGGGCGAGGGCTGCGATTTCGGTATGAAACGCGTGGGCGATCCACGGCATCAGGTCCTGCACATCGGCGGTTTCGACCGTCGAGCCGCACCAGATTCGCAGTCCGGGGGGCGCGTCGCGGTAGGCGCCCATGTCAAAACCCGCGCCGGCTTTCTCGATCCGCTTGGCGACAGCCTTGGCGAAAGCTTCGCCATCGGTGATGCGGGGATCGGTGAACTTGAGGCAGACGCTGGTGGTCGACGCGGTTGCCGGGTCCTCCGCCAGGTTCGCGATCCATGAGTTCTGGGCACAGAAGGCGTGGACCGCTTGGGCATTCGCACTGGCGCGGGCGATCAGGGCGGGCAGGCCGCCGATGGATTTCGCCCATTTCAGCGCGACGAGGTAATCCTCGTTCGCCAGCATGGAGGGGGTGTTGATCGTCTCGCCCGCGAAGATGCCTTCGATCAGTTTGCCCTTGGCAGTCAGCCGGAAGATCTTGGGCAGCGGCCAGACGGGGGTATAGGTTTCCAGCCGTTCGACCGCACGTGGGGACAGGATGATGACGCCATGCGCGCCCTCACCGCCCAGCACTTTTTGCCAGGAAAAGGTGGTGACGTCGAGCTTGTCCCAAGGCAAGTTCATCGCGAAGGCGGCGCTCGTGGCATCACAAATCGTGAGGCCTTGGCGGTTGGCAGGGATCGCGTCGCCATTGGGCAGGCGAACGCCAGAGGTGGTGCCGTTCCAGGTGAAGACGACATCGCGGTCGAAGTCGATCTGGGCGAAATCGACAATCTGCCCGTAGGGGGCAATGCGCACGGTCGCGTCCAGTTTCAGCTGTTTCACCGCATCGGTAACCCAGCCTTCGCCAAAGCTTTCCCACGCCAACATCTCGACCGGGCGGGCACCCAGCATCGTCCACATCGCCATCTCCACCGCGCCGGTATCAGAGGCGGGGACGATCCCGATCCGGTAATCGGCGGGGACGCCCAGAATTTCGCGGGTAAGGTCGATCGCCTCTTTCAGCTTCGCCTTGCCAACGCTGGCACGGTGCGAACGGCCAAGGGGCGCGTCGGCCAGCATATCAAGGGAGTAACCGGGGATTTTGGCGCAAGGGCCAGAGGAAAAGCGCGGATTAACCGGGCGCTTGGCCGGCGGAGTCAGGTCTGTCATGGTAGCCTTCCAGCTAAAAGCCCTTCGTTGGGGAAGGGTGTCCCAAGACGGCACCTACGATATCCCTGAAAAAACGTCAATTCCCAAAGGCTCTTGCGGGTCCCAACCTGCTGGTTCGTGCGGGATCGTGCAGAACGACGCGGGAACCTGCGAGCAAAATTGGCACAAATCTGACACAGCCGGTTCTGGAATAGTTCGCGGTTCGTGCGCGAAGGAAAACCCCGGAGCGCTGGCGGGCGCAACCGGGGCGGATTTTCCAGGATCGTCGATGTGTTCCGAGCGTTACCGCATGCGGGGAAGCTGCCAAACTGCTCTCGCGGAAGCCATCGGCGACTGTCACCCCGACGATGCGCAGCGCAAGCCGCGTCCGTGTGGGTGCGCGGTGGGGCAATATCATGAGCCATAAAGCCACTTCATGGGCGGTGATTGCTAGTCAGGGGCGCGGTCTTAGCTGGCCTGCAAAGGGTGTGCTGTGGCACTTGGCGGATCGGCACAACCCGGAATACGGGTGCTTTCCGTCCCAGTCCTTGCTCGCAGAAGACTGCGAAGTTTCCAAGTCGCAGCTGAACGTCCACCTTGCCACTTTGGAGCGTATCGGCTTGATCCGGCGTGTGCGGCAAATGGATGAGAAGACGCGGCGCCAGCGTCCTACCCGGTACGTGCTCGCATTCGAAAAGGACTTCGAATCGCTGCCTGCCGTCGGAGGAGACCCATCAACCGACCAGAAGTGCTTGCCGATAACTGCTGAGCCGAGTCCGGAATCCGGACACGGCGCCGAGTCCGGAAATGAGGGTGAGCGGACTCCGGTTTTGGGGGAAAGCCGAGTCCGAGTCGCCGGACTCGATACAGAAGCTGAACCGGTAAAGGAACCAGTAAAGAAACATTGCGCCTCACGCGGGGCTGAAGCTCAGATCGACCGTGATTTCGCAGACCTATGGGCGACACATCCGAAACCGAGGGATCGCAAAGCCAGCCGTCAGCTCTTCCGAGAAGCGGTGCTGGCTGGGGAAGATGCGATGGAGATTCTTGGCGCCGCACGGCGCTACGCTAGAGAGAGCGCGGGGAAAGCAACGGGATCGATCTGCCAGTCCGACGGTTGGCTTAAAGCATCGCGGTGGCGCGATGAGGCTGTAGCAGCTGGCGTCGCTGAGTTTTGGGCAGCCAAGATTCGCGAAGGGCGATACGTGCCATCGACTGCGATCACCCACTCGCTGGCTCGGGACATGGTCCGGCGAGGCCTGATCAGGTCGGAAGAGCTGTCGAAGATCGGGGTATCGGTGTGAGTGCTGCTGATCCGCATTTGGTCGAGATGTCTGGCCCCGCACAGTATCTTTGCAATCGCAGGGACTTGGGCGTGTCGTGGTCAGGCACCCAGCCCAGCACCCGCTCTGGGTCCTCGTCAAATAATTGGGCCGAGACCCCGCCGACAGAACTATGGGCCGCCTGATGATCTTCTGGGCCTATACCCTGCGTTTCGGCGAAACCATGTCATCAGACGAATGGATTGAGTTCCACGACCAAAAATTCATGGCCAGTCGGTTCTTGGCCCACTGTTTGGTCGAAGGTGAGAAAGGGCGGCCCATGCTCGCCACCGCCCTGATCCTCTGGGCAGAGTGCTACGTGCAGGATCCCGCGGGCACCCTGCCCGACGCTGACGTGGAGCTGGCGAACTTGGCCCGCTTCGGGCCCGACGTGGCCGGCTGGCAGGCCATCCGCGACAGAGTGCTGCACGGCTGGCTGCGCTGCCACTGCGCGGACGCCACGGGAGGGCAGATGCGTCTCGGCCACCCGCTGATCGCCGAGATCGCCACGAAGTGCTACCATCGCAAGGCCGGCCGTGCCGTTCACGCGGTTGAGGGCGATTGCTTCAGCTTCCCAGGCTCTGACCATGTGTGAGGGAGCGGGGGGCCTCGAAAGTCTGGCTGATCAATCCGTAGGGACCGGTGGGGGGAGCCATCGGGAGATTTTTTCTTGAGAGTCGAGAAATTGCGCCGTCCTCAGTGGGTATATCAAAGCGGGAATGCTGGGGGCGGGGAAAGTCATCGATCAAACTTTTAAACAACATAATGATTTTAGCCTATTAGGCCAGCGCTGCAAAAGCGCGAAATACATCTTGCCAGGCAGGCTGCCCGTTTTGGGCGCACCTCCGTCATTTTTTTTCCCCGGCGAGCAGCGTCGCGTCGAGGCACAAAGGTGCCAGCTATCGATCTCGCCGTCGTCGCGGCCACCGGGTCGATCCGCTTTACCGCAATGCGCCCGCTTAGGTATCCTTGATCAAGAGAAGCTTGCCGAAGGGTGGCATCTCGCCTCTCTGTGGCACGGCCCATATTACCGGAAACTTGGGCGCGGCAGGGATCGGTGCGTCCAGATCGGTCAGCACCACAAGGATCGATGGGTGTAGACGGGCAGACTTGTCGAACAGGTCGGTGAAATCGGTGCCGCCGCCAGTCCGCACCTGATGGTCCATGCGCCCCCGCCCCGCGACCTGATCGAGCCGGATAGTCTGGCCGACCTCCTCATCAAAAACGAGCAGATGCACTTCTGCCCTGGTGCGGCGTGCAATGCCTTCCGCCTCTGCCCAAAAAAGCCGAAGTATCTGGGCATCAATGGACGCGGACGTGTCGAGCCCGATGACGATCGTCGGTCGGTGGTCCGTCCGCCGGTGGCCTGGTTCGAACACCGGCAAAGCGCCGCCCTGACTCTCTGCTTCCGCAAGGCGGGCGACAAAAGATCGTGAGGGACGGCGCCTCAAAGCTGATGTCGGTTTCTTGCGCGCAAAGAAGGTCCTCGACCTTCCGCAGCGAAAGCAGAAACCGGACATACATCATTGCTGCAAGTCGGATGATCTCGGTGCTGGTGCGAAAGCACCGGAAAGGGCTGCGTTTGGAATCCGCAAAAAATAGGCAACCGGCCCAGCCGGCTCAGGCCCCATCCCACTGACAGTGCTGACAGGTGATCTGAAACCGCGGCAATCCGTCCTGTGCGCCCGGCGGCGCAGGTCAGCGTAGCGTCATGGCACGTGGCAGGCGCGAAAGAACTTCGCAGGGGCCGTCGCCTGCGATGATCACGGTTTCGGACACCCCAACAGTGAACACCCCGTATTCGCGTAACGTGGCGGGCAGGTGGAACACCATGCCCGGCTGGATGAGCTTTTCGACGCCCTCGAACATACTGAGGATCGCTCCCTCGCCCCAGTCCGGCGCAAAGGCGATCCCCATAGAATAGCCGATGCGCTTTCGGAATGCGGCCCCTAGCCCGGCGCGGTCGATCACCGATTGTGCGGCGCGGTGCGGCGCGAAACAGGGCCGGCCCGCGCGGCATTCCTCCAGTGCGGCGGCCAAAGCCTCTGTGGCGCAATCCATCATCGCTGTGGCAGCGGTGGGGGGCGGTCCTATCCAGACCGAACGCATCAGGGCGGCGTGATAGCGTGCTTGGCTTGCGGCCATCTCCAGAAAGACGCCGTCGCCGTTTTGCATGATGCGCCGCCGCCAGGTCATATGCGGCAGTCCGCTGCGCGGCCCCGATGACACCAGCGGTTCCATGGCCATTGCCTCTGACCCCGCGTCGATGGCCGCGGCCATCATGGCAGCCGCCACCGTGTTTTCCGAAACACCTGCCCCGCAGGCCGAAATGGCGGCTGTCAGACCGGTTTCGGCATAGTGTGCAGCGGTGCGAATCGCGTCCTGTTCGACCGCGGATTTCACCACCCGCAGCGGCGCAAGAATGCCCGATCCATCTGCAAGGCCCGGCAGGGCGGCATCTACCTGCGCCATCATGAGCGGCGAGACAAACCAGCTGTCCCGTTCGATCGCAGCATCGCGGCATCCCTCCGCATGTAACAGTGTGACCAGTGCTGCAACCGGGTCCTGGCCGTCCTGCCAAGTCTCGATCCGGTGAAGCCATGTACAGGCATGGGCACCCGCCAGTTCGAGCTGACGCACCAGCAGCACCGGGTCCCCCTCTGCCAGCAACAACAGCGCCTGAAATGCAAAGTATCCCGCAGTCTGCCGCCCCGTCAGCCAGCAGATGGTTTCAGGTCCAGTGACGATCAGCGCGCCAAACCCAGCCCCTGCAATCGCCGCGCGGGCGGCAGTCTGACGTGCGGCGTACTCTGCTTGGCTGAAGGCCGCTTCAGTGCCGCGCAGGGAAAGGAAATTCATGTCACCAAGCGCGATCAGTAGTGATACGGGCTGCGCGTCAGCAACTCGTTCTCTTCGTCGCCGATGATGAGGATATCTTCGACAAAGGCAGAGCCGATCCCTTCCAGCGAAAGGAACGCCTCGACACCGAAAACCATGTTTACCTCGACAATATCCTCGGGAAGCGACATCACGCTGGAGATGCGGGGCTGTTCGAAGGACAGGCCGATACCATGCCCGAAAAACGGAAAGTTCTTCATGATTGGCGACACTTCGCCGCCAAAGGCTTGGGTCAGGCGGTCGCCCTCTGCCGCCACATCCAGAAGCCGCACGCCCGGACGCATCATTGACGACAGGCGAATTACGATGTCATTCGTGGCCTCGATCAGCCGATGCTGATCTGCGTTCGGACCGCCTCGCACGGCGGTACGGCCCGGATCCAAGAAATAACCATGTTGAAAGGCAGCATGGACGGTCCCGCGAACCATGTCGCCGACTGCCGGAGTGTCCGCGCTGGAACCTGTCAGCGGGTTGCGATAATCGTAGTGCATCGTATTGCCGTGGTTGGTGCCGATCGCCTGTATCCGGCCCCCGCCGGAAACTACTACCCGCGCGGCCTCTCCTGCCGCTTCGCGCTCGCTCATCCCGCAGACAAGGCCCTTCATCATCGCATCAGTTGCACGTGTCGCCACCTCTCCGGCCAGGCGGTAACACTCTAGTTCGGCCGGACTCTTGATGCGCCGCAGGCTGCGGATCAGGTCGTCGGCCTCCACCCATTCGATGCCGGGCGTGTTCATGATCAGCTGTTCCCAGTATTTCACGGGAATGAACTGGGTGCCGCAAATCGCCACACGTCCGGTGATGCCCTTGGCGACCAGCGCTAGTGCCACGCCTACGAAGGGGTGTGTGTGGCAAAGCACGTTCGACACAGCCAGCAGATCAGCCCTGCCTTCGGGTTCATCGATGTGTAGTTCTGGCGCGTGGCCGCGGCGCAGGATCACGCCAGAAAAGGAACGCGCCGACCAGATCAGGGAATCGGTACCACCGCTGACAGAGTAATGATTGGTCAGCCACAGCAGATCGCCACAGTTGTCGATGGTGCCACCACCGCGACCAAAGACCACGGCCACATCGAACCCCCGCGCGGCCATCAGGCGTTCGGCCCGGTTCCAGCGGCCTTCGTACTCTGAATGCGAGAAAAATCGTTCCATTCCTCATCCAGTGCAAAGTGGGATTGGAGGCCCTCTCGCCCGTAAAACGCGCTGACAGGTCTTTGCGATTTCAGTATACCATGCGTATGGTGAGGTCAATCGACGGGGGGATTCTGGCGTCAGACGCTAGGACGGCATGGAAAAGCATCGATGTCCGCAGGTAATCGCTCAAAAATCAGGCAATTTACGCGCCGGCTTGAAAGAACTCCGCTGGTATACCGGAATTCGTTTCTTTGGCGCGCCGCGCAAGCGATGAGCGCAGTGCAGAGTGCAGCATTGGGAACGCGAAGGGAGTTAACTTGAAGGCGGATTATCACACGCTGCCCGCGCGCTATGGCGCTGCGTATGTGGTGATGGCGTTCGACGTAGCGGTGATCCGCAACTCGCACGGCAATCAGGTTGTCGACACCTGGGCGCTGTCGCTGGCGGACCCGACCGAATATTCCGCGATGGAACACACGCGTTCGGTGAACAGCAACATCTTCTTCGACGCGGGCCAACGTCTGATGTCGATCCATCGTCGGCCCATGTTGACCATGGTCGAGGACACTTCACCGGGTCGGCATGACACGTTGCTGTGCCCCTGCAGCTCCGAGATCTATCGTGAACTAGGCTGCACCGAAGCGCATCGCAGTTGCACCGACAATTATCACGAGGCCATCGGCCAGCATGGCCACCGATTTTCGTTTACCCCGGCGTCCCTGAACCTGTTCATGAACGTGCCAGTGGCGGCAGACGGTTCGGTTGATCGTCTGCCACCGGCAAGCCGCCCGGGCGATTATGTAACGCTGCGCGCCGAGATGGATCTGCTTCTGGTGCTGTCTGCCTGTCCGCAGGACATCACGCCGATCAACGGGGTCGGTCTGACGCCGCGCGACATCGCGGTGGAAATCCGTCGCGCGGGCGCCTCATGAACGCCTTTGCCCCGCTTATAAGCCTAAAGGACATTCACAAGAGTTTTGGCAAGAACGAGGTGTTGAAGGGCGTTTCACTGGATGTGGCCGCCGGAGAGGTGGTTTCCATCATAGGTGCCTCCGGTTCGGGGAAATCCACCTTCCTGCGCACGATCAACGCTATGGAACTGCCCCAGTCAGGCACGATGGACTTTGACGGGGTCGCCTTCGATTGGCGTGCAGGCGCTAAAAGCCATCCGTCTGCACGACAGTTGCAAGAGCTGCGCACCGAAATTGGCATGGTGTTTCAAAGCTTCAACCTTTGGCCGCACATGACGGTCCTGCAAAACGTGATCCATGCCCCGGTGATGCTGCGGGGTATAAAAAAGACCGAGGCGATTGCCGAGGCCGAGGCGCTGCTTGCGCGTATCGGATTGCTGGAAAAGCGTGACTTCTATCCGGCAAAGCTTTCCGGGGGCCAACAGCAGCGAGTGGCCATCGCGCGCGCATTGGCGATGAAGCCGAAACTGATGCTTTTCGACGAGGTGACCTCTGCGCTTGATCCCGAACTGGTGCATGAAGTGCTGACGCTTATGGCCTCACTTGCCGCAGAGGGAATGACCATGCTTCTGGTGACGCACGAAATCGCCTTTGCCCGCGATGTGTCTCATCGAACGCTGTTCTTCGATCAGGGTGTCATTGCCGAACAGGGTCCGCCTGGCCGTGTGCTGCACAACCCAGAAAGCATCCGCTTGCGGCAGTTCCTGCACCGCATCCTGCACGATGACACCCGACGGCAGGAAACCCTATGAGCCAGACATTCCTCAGCGAAGTCACGCTTTATGGCCCCGGTTTTCTGGCGGCGGCCTGGCTTGTTCTGTGGCTGACCGTGCTGACGATCCTGGTCAGTTGGGCCTCTGGACTAGCGGCAGCGCTGGCCCAGCGGTCGGATTGGCGGACGGTGCGCGGGACGGCCGCCTTCTATATCTGGTTCATTCGTGGCACGCCCGCGCTCATACAAATTTTTATTATCTATTTCGGGTTGCCGCAGTTCGGAATCCGCCTGTCGCCGTTCACCGCCGGGGTGATCGCGCTGGGGATCAATTCGGGGGCCTATGTGGCTGAGATCGTTCGTTCCGGGCTTTCGGCGATCCACAAGGGGCAGATGGAGAGCTCTCTGGCGCTGGGGATCAGCCGCGCCCAGACCATGCGCACGATCATCTTGCCTCAGGTCTTCCGGATCATCCTCCCCGCCATCACGAACGAAGCGATTACATCGCTGAAGAACACGTCGCTGCTGTCGACGATCACGGTGATCGAACTGACGTTGTATGCGCAGACGTTGATCGCGGCCACATTCCGGCCGTTTGATTTCTACATCGCCGTGGCCGCCATTTATCTTGTCCTGACAACCCTGCTGACCCAGCTCGCATCCTGGGCCGAGCGTCGATACGCGAGGTTGACCTGATCCATGTCCGTGCTGCCCGTCGATTCCCTGTCGACCCCGCGCTTTGTCGGGCTTCCCAGCTTCATGCGCCTGCCGTTGGCAACCAGCTTGCAGGATCTTGACGCGGCCATCATCGGTCTACCCTGCGATTCCGGCGCTCCCTACCGCACCGGTGCCCGCTTCGCCCCCAATGCGTTGCGCGCCATGTCGGTGATGCTACGGCCGATCAATCCGTCGCGCGGAAACATCAACATCTTTGATGTGCTGCGGGTCGCCGATGTGGGCGATGCCAATGTGGTGCCAGGCTATGAGGTTGAAAGCCTGACCCATCTTGAACGGGCAGTTTCTGCCGTGGTAGATGCTGGCGTGATCCCTTGCGGCATTGGGGGCGATCATTCGGTTTCGTTGGCGGCCCTGCGCGCTGTGGCCAAGCGGCATGGCTCGCTTGGCCTGATCCACTTCGACAGCCATTCCGATACCTGGGACCGCTATTTCGACGGAAAACTCTATTCCGCGGGTACCATTTTCCGGCGTGCAGTCGAGGAAGGCATCGTTGACCCGGCGCGTTCAATCCAGGTCGGGCTGCGCGGGTCCTTGTTCCAGCACAGCGATATCAGCCAATCGGTCGATCTTGGATATCGGGTGATCACCTGTGACGAGATGTTCGAACTGGGTTTGAAAGAGGTCGCGCGCCTGATTGCGGAACGCGCGGGGCCGGGCCCTACCTATGCCAGTTTCGACCTCGACTTTGTTGATCCCGCCTACGCGCCCGGCGTAGAGACGCCTGAATGTGGCGGCCCCTCTGCGCGTGAGACACTTGCCCTAATCCGCATGATCCGGGGTGTCACACTTGTGGGGTTCGATGTGGTCGAACTCAATCCTCTCTATGACGGCCCGGGCCAGATCACCGCCCTGCTCGGGGCAACCGTCATGGCCGAACTTCTGGCGCTGATCGCGCAAGAGCGGCTGCAAGGTGCGGAAACAAGATGAACCCAACAGAAAGGCGAATTCCATGAAGCTGTCATTACTTGCCCTAAGCGCTATCACCGCCGCCACGCTTGCGTTTTCAAGCGTTGCGTCGGCCGAGGGCGAACTCGAACTTCTGGTTCCCGGCAAGCTGAGCGCCGCGACCGAGGGTACCTATCCGCCGTTCTCGATGCGCGCGCCGGATGGCACGCTTGACGGGCTCGAAATCCGTGTCATGCGGGAAGTCGCAACCCGCATAGGGCTTGAGTACGAACCTGTGTTGGTGAAATGGGAAAGCGTGCTGATCGGGCTGGAGGCTGATCAATACGACATCATCAGCGTGGCAATGGACATCACCGAAGAGCGCCAAATGCAGGTGACCTTCGCGGATGGATGGTTGGAATCCGGCGGCCGTGTGATCGTGAAGGAGGGCAGCGACATCACCTCGCCCTCGCAGATTTCCGGGCGTTCCGTGGGAGGGCTGGTGGCCTCCAACTGGACAAAGATCGCCGAGGAACTTGGTGCCGAAGTAAAACCGTACAAAGCTGAGTCCGACGCAATCCAGGATCTGGTGAACGGCAATGTCGATGCAATCATCACCGATGCCGTCGCGGCGGGGTACGCGATCAACACCACGAACCTGCCGTTGATGATGCTGGAAGAGCCCGTAAGCTCGATCCAGAAGGGTTTTGCGATCAAGAAGGGCAAGCCCAACCTGACCGCGGCCGTCAACAAGGCACTAGCCGAGATGATTGCCGATGGCACCTACGCCAAGTTGACGACAGAACTGGTGGGTTATTCGCCCGCCCCCGCAGAGCCAATCCGCAGCATCACCGACTGATCGATCTGACGGAGAACGCAGGGATGGCCGACACCAGATGGTCGGCCATCCAGCAAGTTGGCTAAACCTGGCGCATCCGGGGCGTCAGTCGCATATTTCGCATTCGGCGCAGATCTGTCCACGCGCCGAAAGCCCGTCAAGGCGCGCGGCCTCTGCTGTGCTGACCTCGTGAAAGCGCACCATTTCACCGGGATGAAAGACAAAAGGCTTCGCGCGCGCCGGATCAAAGCTGTGCAGCGGCGTGCGCCCCAAGAAATGCCAGCCAGAGGGTGACGGCAGCGCGCCCACACAGGCCTGCGCACCGCCGATCGCAATGCCCCCCGCAGGCGTGATCTGGCGCGGGACAGAACGGCGGGGCGTGTGCAGCGCCTCTGGCAGACCCCCGAGATAGGTAAAGCCGGGCAGAAAGCCGATCATGTATATGCGGTAGTCCACAGAACGGTGCAGCGCGGCGACCTCAGGCGTGGTCAAGCCCTTCATGCGTGCAAGATCGTCCAAATCCAACCCCGCCTCACCTGCATAGAGGACGGGCACGTGCCACAGCCTGCGTACGCGACCGATAGATCGGCCCGCCTGCGCAAGCTCGAGCAGTCGCTCCGACAGATCGCGCGCCCGGATCACCGAGGGATCATGGCAAACCATCAGCGACCGATAAGTGGGGATGGTCTCGGTCACCCCGGCTATGGCCGCCTCTGCAACCGCTGCGTCCAGTGCAAGCACCCGGTCATGCAACACGGGCGATATGATGTCGCCGAATTCCACCACAAGTGCCTGATCGCCTGCAGGCAGGATGCGCGGCAGGGCCGCTTGGCCGGTCGGATCGGCAGGTTCCGCCATCGTCCTATCCCCTGCAAGGCGGCAGTGTTCGGTGGTGTCAATCTCGTTCGTCATGAAAACCGATCAACGCCGTGTCAGCCACTCAAGGAAACGCTGCCGAACTGAGTGGAAATGGGCATCCATCGCGGCCCGGGCGGCCTGTGGATCGCCCGCCTCGATGGCGTCGATTACCGCAATATGTTCGGTCGCCTGCTCGGCAAAGCGGTCATGCGTGCGGCTGATGGTGCAGCGGCGTGCGGTTTCCCGCAGCTCGATAAGCATGCGGGGCAACAGCTCGAAACCTGCCGCCTGGGCCACCGCGCCATGAAATGCATCGTCATCCCCCCAGAACTCGTCAAAGGCCGTATCGCAATCTGCCGCATGTCGGCGCATAACGTCGCGACTGGCAGCCAGCGCCGGGTCCAGCCCCATCGTCGATGCAGCTTTGGCTGCACGGGCCACCGCCTCGCCCTCCAGAATGCGCCGCACTTCGGCAATCTCCAGCAGCTGCTCCAGCGTGACTTCGCGTACAATCAGCGTACCGTTCTGCAGCCGCGAAATGACGCCCTCCTGCTCCAGCCGCGAAAGCGCACCTCGCAGGGGCGTGCGCGATATCCCCGACTTTTCCGCCAGACCCCGTTCGGTCAGCGTGTCCGCGCTGCGCAGTTCTCCCTTCAGGATGCGCTGCTTCAGGCTGCGGTAGACTTGGTCAGTCAGGGTGTCATCGCTCATGTGTGCATCCGTTGGCTGTCGGACCAGGCGGCCTTGACGCTGTGGGCGGCCGCGATCAGGTCCTTGGGGTCCATCCCTTCGTTCGGATTGTGGCTACCGTTCCAGTTCCGTACGAAGACCATCACCGAACGCCAGCCGGCCTGCGCAAAAGCCGCCGCATCATGCCCGCCGCCTGACAGCATGCGTCTGGGTGTGTGACCGATGCGGGCGGCCCCCTCGGCGATGCGGGCGGCCAGTTCGGACGAGAGCTGTGCGGGCTGGCTGCGCGACTGCGTGCCCAGTTCGACGCGAAGTCCGCGACGCGCCGCGATCTTCTCAGCCTCGTCGCGCAGCAGCGCGTCCATCCGGTCCAGGACCGACGGGTCCGCACTGCGCAGGTCGACACAGAACCCCACTTCGCCAGGAACCTTGGCAAAGGCATGCTCTGCGCTGGCTGCATCGACGCGGCCAAAAGTCACCGCCAGGTCAGCCCCCCCTGCAAGCGCGGTACCCCAATGGCGATCCATCGCGGTAATCAGGTCTGCCAACCCAAAAACTGCATCATGGCGGCTTTCACGCGGGGCACCACCGGAATGTTCCCAGGTACCAAATAGATGAGCATCGCGATAGCGCAGCCCGCCGCGAATGCAGTGCACTAGCGCAAAAGGTTCCCCGGCCTCATGAAGCACCGGACCCTGCTCAATATGGAATTCAACGAAATCGGAGGGCGAAAGGCCGGGACCGCGCAGAACTGCCTCGGGGTTGCCGCCTTCGTCGCGCATGTGGTCGGCCAGGGTTCGCCCAGTATCGGACCGGAGCGCCTCGAAATCTTCGGGGCGCAGGCGACAAAGGGCTGCTCGCGATCCGATATACGACACCGGAAACCAGACGCTCTCTTCGGCGCGGGTCACGGTGACGATCAGATCGACTGGCGGCGTCTCTTTCGCTTTGACAAAGGCGGCCGCCAGCGCCATGGCCGCCGCCACGCCCGCCGTTCCGTCATGGGCGCCGCCCATCGCCACGGTGTCAAGATGCGATCCCACATGCAGGCCGGGTGCTTTGCGGTCGCGTCCGGGCAGGCGGGCAAACAGGTTCAGCCCGGCATCGCGCCAGACCTCCAGGCCCAGTTTGGCCGAGCGGTGCTCGATCACGCGATGGGCCTGCGATTCAAGCGGACTGTAGGATGGCCGCGTCCAGCCGGGACCGGGGGCGGAAATGGCGTTGATCTCTTCGAGCACGGCAAGGACGGTGTCGGCCACTATGTCGCTCATGGCATCCATCCCTCGGGTTCATTCAGGGCCGTGGTTGGGCGTTCCCCGCGCAGGGCCGCGATCACGTTCAAGGCGCTGGCCCGGGCCACCCGGGCAAGAGCTTCCTCGGTCGCGCCGCCCAAATGCGGCGTGAAGATTACTTGGGGAAAACGGCCCAGCGGCCCCTGTGGGGCCCCTTTGCTGTAGACATCCAAGGCCGCAGACGCAATGCGCCCCGATGCCAGAGCATCGGCCAGGGCCGCCTCGTCGATCAGCCCAGCTCTGGCGGTATTGACGAGGATCGCCCCCTGGCGGCAATGTGCAAGTGCGTCGGCATCGATTATGTGCCGGGTTTCCGCACGCAGCGGCGTGTGCAGCGAAATCAGATCGGCCCGTTGCAGCCCCGCCGACAGAGCGCCCGTTGCGTCAAACCCCTCTGGCACGTTGGAACGCGGCGAATATACCAGCACGCGCATGCCGAATCCGTCCCGCAAGACTTGGCCTAGCCCCGATCCGATTGCGCCCCAGCCGATTATCAGCGCGGTCTTTCCCGCCAGTTCTTGGATTCGATGCGCTTCACGCCAGCCGGCCGTGCCTGCGCGTTCCGCCCGGTCGGCATCGGGGATCTGGCGTGCGGCGCACAGTGCAAGCGCCAATGCCAGTTCCACGACAGACCGCGCATTTGCCCCCGGCGTATTGCAGACAAGGACACCGCACTGAGCAGCCACGGCCTTGTCCACACCGTCGTGCCCCGTCCCGTGCACGACGACCACGCGCAGTCTGTGACCAGCACGGATCGCCTCGGCCGACAGCCCCAGGTCGCGGGTGATCGCGGCATCGCAATCACGGATCAATGCCTGGACAGAGGGTTCCGTCGTATCGTGACACAGAACGGGCTGGATGCCGTTTTCGCGCAAAAGCGTTAGCCCAGCCTCGTGCACCGGTTGGACGACAAGACAGCGTTTCATGCCGGTTTCCGCGGAGTTGAATGCCCGGCCGCCAGGTCCTGCAACCGGCCCAGGATGGCCGCGCCCGCGTTGCGGACATGAGCAACCATCCGCACCTCGGCAAGTTGCCCGTCCCGTGCAGCCAGCGCTTCAAGGATTTCCAGATGTTCAACGCTCCCCTGCAGAAAACGGTCCGGAACCTGATGCACATCGAACATGCAGGTGCGCAGGCGCAATTCAGCGATCACGCGCGCCAGCGTGCGGTTATCGCTGGCCCGGGCAATCATCTGATGCAGATCGTCGTCAACCACGCGTTCCATCGCGCCGTCATCTGGATCGCCGGCCATCAGGACGCGCACGCGGGCAGCCATCGCGGTGATGTCGGCGGGCGGCAGGCCGATGGCGACGCGGGCGCTGAACCCCTCCAGCGCCTCGCGTAGGGCGAAGATTTCCCGTATTTCGGCCACCTCGAGGCGGCGTACCCGCAGGAACCTGCCGTCGCGCCGCGCTAACCCCTCGGCCTCGATCCGCTTCAGCGCCTCGCGCACGGGCGTCCGCGACATTTCCAGCACCTCGGCAAGCCGCGCTTCCTGCATGGCGGTACCGGGGGGGAGCTCTCCTGAAAGGACCATCTGGATGATCCGCGCATGGACACGGGCTGAAGAGCGCAGACTGGGTTGCTCTGTCATTGGGGCACCTGCGCGTGGTTGCGGTCCGTCGCAACATCGGTCCTGGTTCCTGCGGTTTCGTCAAGCGCCCTGGCAAAGGCCGCGCGTCGGGCGATCAGCAGGTCTTCGGCGCGGTCCTGCGATATCGCGCGGAACCGAAAGACCTGCCCTGCGGTAAACTGGCTCAACCTAGACAGGTCGACCCCGGCCACCGTGGCAATCTTGGGGTATCCTCCGGTCGTCTGGCGGTCCGCCAACAGCACCATCGGCTGTCCCGAGCCCGGCACCTGAACAGACCCTACAAGCGTTCCGTCCGACACGATGTCATGCCCGCCCACCGCCACAATGCGCGGCCCTTCGAGCACCATCGCCATGCGGTCGCGTTTCTGGGTGACGCAGAACCGGGCTGTCAGGAAGGTTGCGATGGCATCGCGGCCAAACATGTTGTCCTGCGGCCCCAGTACGACATCGACCGGCCCGCCGCGCAAGCGCCAAGGGCCTGCAAGCCGCCGCGCCGCCATCAAGCCCGCGGGCGGGCCCAGTGGCAGACGGTCGCCCGCCTGCAGCGCCCGGCCCTCGAAACCGCCAATCCCGGTGCGCAGATGTGTGGATCGTGCGCCAAGGACTGGCGGGGTGGTGATCCCACCACTGATAGCAAGATAACCCCAGACACCTCTATGCAGCGCGCTGATTGAGATGTCTTCACCCGCCCGCACAAGGTGGCTGGCCCAGGCATCGACGTTGCGGCCACCGATGCGCAGATCCTTCACCGCGCCGCATACCGCGATCATGCGGTCATCCTCTGGCCGCAACGTTCCGCCGAAAGCTGCAAATTCAAGCGCCGCCGCCTCTCTGGGGTTGCCGACGAGGACATTCGCCATCTGCCAGGCCTCGGGGTCCATCGCGCCCGCGCCAGATACTCCAAAGCGCAACATGCCTTTGCGGCCACCATCTTGCACCGTCATCGAGATGCCTGGACGCAGGATGCAAAGCGAGGTCATCGCGGCCACTCAGATCGCCGCAGCCCGACGGGTTTCGATGTAGAACCGGCGCAGGTCGCGCGACACCGGCCCGGGCCGACCATCGCCGATCTGCGCCTGATCTATCCGAACCACCGGCAGGACGAAATTGGTGGCAGAGGTGATGAACGCCTCTGCGGCATCGCAGGCTTCCTTCACGGTAAAGGGTCGTTCTTCCACCTGAAGCCCGTGGCTGCGCGCGAGCGCCAGCACGGCCGCGCGCGTCACTCCCGGCAACAGGGCATGAGACAGGTCTCGCGTGATCAGGGTGCCCGCGCGGGTGATGATATGGGCCGAGGCCGCGCTGGCCTCGGTGACAAGGCCATCCTCGACAAGCCAGGCATCCTCTGCCCCCCTGTCCAGCGCCTCCATCTTGGCCATCGAGGGCCACAGAAGCTGCACCGTCTTGATGTCGCGCCGTCCCCAACGCAGGTCTGGCATCGTGATGACGGCGATCCCTGTTTCCGCCTTGGGATTGTTGATGGCTTGCTTTGCTTGGGTGTACAGAACCAAAGTCATCTGCGCGCTGTCTCGCGCAAACGCGAAATCCCTGTCCGTAGCCACGCGCGACAGTTGCAGATAGATCAGTCCTTCTTGAAGCCCGTTGCGCAAGGCCAGTTCGCGGTGCACGGCAAGCAGCGCGTCATCGTCCAGGGGCACCTGCATGCCCAGTTCGTGCGCCGAACGCTTCAGCCGGGCGGCGTGCGGGGCGTAATCGGCAAGCTTGCCATCCAGCACGCAGGTCACTTCATAGATCGCGTCACCCATCGTATAGCCACGGTCAAAGATTGAGATGCGCGCCTCTGTCTCGGGCAACCATTCTCCGTTCAGCCAGACTGTCCTGTTCAATTTGCGTGCCCCTGTGCACCCTGACGTTCGCTGACTGGATATGCGAACGGTGCGATGCCAATCCCTTCGCCTGCCAGCGCAGCGCGCAGCGCGCGGGCCATCCCGACCGCGCCCGGCGTATCGCCGTGCACGCACAGCGTGGCCGCCTGGACAGGCAGTCGATTTCCGCCTGTAGTCGGGATCACGCCGTTCACCACCATCTGCAGCGCCTGATCAAGGCTTTGCTGCCGGTCGTGGATCACCGCACCGGGCTGGCTGCGCGGGGTCAGCGCGCCCTGATCGGTATAGGTACGGTCGGCATAAATCTCGCACACGGCAGTCAGTCCGGCGCGTTCTGCTGCCAACCACGTCTGTGAATAGGGCAGGGTGACAAAGATCAGCCCCGGATCGACCGCCTGGATCGCACGCACGCAAAGCGCGGCAAGATCGGCGTCCTCGGCGGCCATGTTCCCTAGGGCGCCATGCGTCTTCACATGCGTCACCGGGTGGCCCTCAACGGCGGCCATTCCGGCCAAGGCAACGATTTGATAGATCAACTGCGCTTCGATATCTTCGGGACGTTCGCCCGAAATGCGGCGGCGACCGAACCCGTAAAGATCGGCAAACGAGGGATGCGCTCCCACCGCTACGCCCTTGTCCCGTGCCATGCGGAGGGTGCGGCGCATCACCACCGGATCACCGGCGTGAAAGCCGCAAGCAATATTGGCACTGCTGACCAGATCGAGCATGGCCGCGTCGTCGCCGATGACATAGGCCCCAAAGCTTTCGCCCATGTCGCAATTGAGGTCTATGGTCCGCACGCTTTGATCCCCGTCAGGTCCACTGGTCACAATCGGACGCATGTCAGTTCCCTAGAGGAGTACCGGCGGTGTACCGAGTTCGCAAGGCTGTTTCAGAGTGGCCTAGGCTCAGAAGGGTGAATGCCCGCCGTGAAACCCCGTTTCGCGGCATGTCTCAACCAAGGCGCGGATGGCGGCACTGCGCGCGCCCGCGGCATTCCACACGACGTCGCGAGGTCGGTGCCCAATCGGGGTCCGGGCTGCGATCCCGCCCCTGACCCGCTGCCGGGTCTTCATCGCCCTCCACCGTCTTTGCCTCATCACCGCGCCCGAAGCCGTGCCTGCCGCGGCGACCGGTGTGGTGCCAGCTGCCCTCGAGGCAACGTTCACCGCTTTTCCGGACCCCGATCAGACCGATGCCCGCGTCACCTTCGCCACCTTCCACATGACAGTGCCCCGTCTGACAGCATCCAGCCAAGAACTCCGTCAGCTCTTAACTGAACCTGCGGTCATGCCGGCCAAGAAATACCGCTGCGCAATTAGGTACAGGATCAGGAGCGGCAGCGACCCCATGACGCTCATCGCCATCATCTGGTTCCATTCGAATGCATGTTGACCCATAAGCAGTTGGATCCCAATGGGCACTGTCCGCATCTCCATCGATTTGGTCAAGGTCAGCGCAAACAGAAACTCGTTCCAGCACAACAGGAACGTATACACCGAGGTCGCCACGATCCCTGGAACCGACAGGGGCACGATCACCCGCCACAGCGCCGTCCAGCTGGAGCCGCCGTCGATCTGCACCGCCTCGTCCAGCTCTTTCGGCAAGGTGTTCAAATATCCTGTCATCAATAAAATAGCGTAAGGCAGCGTGAAAACCATGTAGGTCAGTATCAGCGCGAAATAGGTGTTGAAGATGCCAAAGGCCACAACCATCCCGAAATAGGGGATAAGTAGGGTGATGGGCGGGACCGTCTGGGTGGAAATGATGAAGACATTCAGCGTGTTCTTGAAGCGAAAGTTGAAGCGGCTGAAGGCATAGGCCGTCAGCACCGCAATCACGACGGTCAGGAGGGTTACCACCCCCGCCACGAGATAGCTGTTGAAGAAGAACCGCAGCTTCACCGGATCGGCAAAGATCGCGCTGTAGGCTTCCAGCGTGAAAACCTCAGGCAGAAGACGCGGCGGCAGAGCAAAGATCTCGGTATTGCTTTTGAACGAGGTGAACAGCATCCACAGGATCGGAAAGGCTGCGAAGACCAGCCCGACCGCCAGCCCGAGGTGGATTAGGACCACCTGCAGTATCGAATTGCTGAACGACCGCCGCGCCATGCCCTACCTCGCCTTTTGGTGCCTGATATAGAAATAGGTGGCGCTCATCGACACCAGGAGGATGAAGATCGCACTCGCCGCTGCCAGCGAAAACTCATACTTCGAAAACGCCAGTTTGTAGGTGTAGGTGCTGAGAACCTCTGTCGCGTAGATTGGACCGCCGCCCGTGGTCATCCAGACTAGCGGAAACACCTGCATCGTCCAGATGAAATCCAGAAGCGCGATGCTGATCATGATCGGCACCAGCTGCGGTATGGTGATGAAGAGGAATTTCTGAAGTTCATTGGCTCCGTCAATCTCTGCCGCCTCGTACAGGTCCTTGGGAATGCCCTGTAGCCCCGCTAGCAGACTGACCATGTACAGGGGATAGCCTGCCCAGATATTGGCGAAGGTCAGCGCGTGAAGCGCAGTCTCAGTCGACGAAAACCATTCTACCTTGAAATCGATGATGTTCAGCGCCATCAGGATGCCGTTGATCACGCCATTTGGGTCCAGCATCAGGCGCCAGATGATGGCGATGATGACGGCAGTGAACAGCCAGGGCAGGATGAAGAGCACCCGCAGCACTGCGCGAAGGGCCGGGTTGACCCGGTTCGAGTTCAGCAAGAGCGCGAAGGAAAGCCCGATCACAAGGTGGAAGACCACGCTCATGACCGTGAAATACAGCGTCTGAGCCACGGATTGCCAGAACACCGGATCCCTGAAGATCGTCACGTAATTGGCGAACCAGACGAATTCCGTGTCCTTCTTTGTCACCGCGCCGTCGAGTAGCGAATATCGCAGGACGTTGGCCATCGGCACCAGCATCAGAATGGTGAACAGCACTGCGGCGGGAGCCACATACAGATAGGGCACCATGTTCCTGCGGGTGTTGTAGCTGAAAAGGCCGGTCCTGCCCCGCCGCCGCTGGACCTGTGCGACATCGCTCATCTGCGGAAACCTCTCGCCCGGGTGACTGCAAACCAAGGGCAGCGCTGCGGGTTTGCAGCGCTGCCCCCAAAGGTCACTCTGGCATTACTTGGCGAATTCGGCCACCCAGACCGCCTGCGCTGCCGCTGCCGCCTCGGCCGAGGTCTGCTGACCGTCGAACATCTTCTGCACTTCGACGTTCAGCGCGCGCATAAGGTCTTCGGCAACCGGCAGGCCGACGAATTCATTGGCTAGCTTGCCCGTCTGGAAGATCGCGAAGGCATCTAGGAACAGCGGGTCAGACTTCGAGAAATCCGGCGTCGCATTCACGTTGCCCGGGAAGGCGTTGGCGATCGATACAAGCTTGCCGTTGACTTCGGGGCTCATCAGATAAGCGACGAGCTTGAACGCCTCTTCCTTGTGCTCGGACCCCTCGCTGACACCGATGCCCCAAGACGCATAGGGCAGGCCGCGCTTGCCGGTGTACCCGTCTTCGGCCGGCAGCGCCGAGATTCCGACATTCAGGTTTGGATTGCGCTCGCGGATCAGGTTCACCCAGGCAAGCGAGCCCACCATCATCCCGACACGGCCGTTCACGAACTCTTCGACCTTGTCTTGTTCCTGCTTGGCAAAGATGCCCGGAGAGATGACGCCCGCGTCCTGCAACGACTTGATGTAATCAAGCGTGCCGACCACCATCGGGTTTGTAAGGTCGGGCGCGCCGTCCTTCATCATCGACCCGCCCGATGCCCAGACCCAGGACATTACGTCGTTCTGGACGCCGCTTGGGCTTTGCATGGCCAGCGGCAGGACCCAGCCATACTGATTTGCGTCCGCGTTGGTCATCTTCTTGGCGGCATCCGCGAATTCTGTCCGGGTGGTCGGCATCGATTCAACCCCGGCGGCTTTGGCCAGATCAAGGTTGACGAAGACCGGATAGACGAAAGATGCCAGCGGGAACATCATGGCTTTGCCGTCGACCTTGACGATATCGGCCACCTGCGCGGGGTCGAAGGCCGAAGCCTCCATCAGCGGACCCATGTCGGCGATGGCGGATTGTTTGGCCAGCCCGTTGACCCATGCTCCGTCGAGTCCCACAACATCGCTTAGCGTGCCAGAGGCGGCACCGACCACGATTTGGTCGCGCGTGGCCGAATAGGGGCCGGACACAAGGCTGACCTTGATGCCCGGATTGGCAGCCTCGAACTCGTCCATGATGCCACGCAGCGAGCCTGCGGGCATTTCCGGTTCCCACCACTGGATGAATTCAATCGTCGTATCGGCCATCGCCCCGGTCGCACAAAGCGCCCAGACCGCTGCCGCCGACCACAGTGAAGTAAAGGATTTTCCAAGTTTCATGCTTTTCTCCTCCCAAGATTAGATGGTTGACGCGATCCTCCCACAGATCATTGGGAAAGTAGGTTCCCTTCCAGATATCTGTGTCAACGATTTTCTGGACTTTCGAATTCTTACGATTTTCTCGCGGTGTAATTTATGTCATTAATATATGGAAAATAACATTAATATTCTGGAAATGGTTCAGAACTCCTGCGGGAAATCTTTCCAGAACTGGGAGAAGTTAAACGCAAGGGCGAAAGTAAATGAAAGTTACGCTTGGTGGGCGGGAATCGACCCTACCAGCCTGTGCCATCGAAGGTGGCAGGTGTGCCAATCGCGTCAGATCGCAAGGTGGGTCTGCAGATTGAAGAAGTGCAGCTTTTCGGCATTGACCGCGAGGTCAATCATCTGCCCCGGCCGCACGGCAGAGGTGGGGTCGAAACGCGCCACGGCATTGGCCGCCCCGCTAAGGTCCTGCACGGCATCGGGGTCGCCCGAATCCACCCGCACAGCGTCAAGGCCCAAATGAACCACTTGTTCAGCTCCCAGTTCCTCGATCGTGCGCACCTGCGCGGGCACCGTGGGCAGGCCCGCTGCTGATGCCAACGTGCTGTCATACAGATCCTCGGGCCGGATACCGACGATCAGGCTTGAGCCATCATAGGACCGCAGGTTGGGACTGCGGTCGAACACAGCCCCCGGCACGGCAAGCGTGAAGCCCGGCAGAACCAGTCTGCCGCCTTCCAGCTTTGCCTCGAACATGTTCATTGAAGGAGAGCCGATGAACCCCGCAACAAAGGCATTGACCGGGAGGCTATACAGGTTCTTTGGCGTATCCACCTGTTGCAACACACCGCCTTTGAGTACAGCGACACGGTCGCCCATCGTCATCGCCTCGATCTGGTCGTGGGTGACATAGATGGTGGTCACGCCCAGCTGTCGCTGCAACGCGGCAATCTCGGCGCGCATCTGCACACGCAGTTTGGCGTCAAGGTTCGACAAGGGTTCGTCCATCAGAAAGGCAGCCGGTTCGCGCACCATGGCCCGGCCCATCGCCACCCGCTGCCGCTGACCGCCGGACAGGGCGGCGGGCTTGCTGTCCAGAAGCGCGTCAAGCTGGAGGGTGCGAGCGATCTCTTGCACCCGCCGAGCGCGTTCGGCCTTGCTTTTGCCGGCAAGCCGCATCGAGAAGGCAATGTTTTCGGCCACCGTCATATGCGGGTAAAGCGCATAGTTCTGGAACACCATGGCAATGTCCCGGTCCTTGGGGGCAAGGTCGGCCACATCTTCTCCACCGATAGTCAAAGTTCCGCTGCTGATCTTTTCCAGCCCGGCAATCATCCGCAGCGCAGTGGACTTGCCGCAGCCCGACGGGCCGACAAGGATCAGGAATTCGCCATCCTTGACCGTCAGGCTTAGGTCCTTGATCGCAAAATAGCTTGTGCCAAAGGTCTTGCAGATCCTGTCCAGCACGACTTCTGCCATGATGCCCCCCTTCTCCGCCCTAGACTTTGACTTGCAGCCTCAAGGGCTGTGGTGCCGTTTCTCGCGTCATCCATGCCACGCAGGTCGCGTTATCCGGCAAGGCCGCCCGCCCGCCCCGACCGGTGACCGCGATGGCCGCTGCCGTGCCTGCGTACAGCACGGCCTGCAGCGGTGCCTTTCCCTCGGCCAGCGCCAACGCATAGGCGCCGTGAAAACAATCGCCCGCGCCGGTGGTGTCGATCGCTGTCACCGGATGGGCCGGAATGTGCCACAGGGCCGGGTCGGCCCGCTGCCGAAGCCAGGCACCCCGCGCACCATCAGTCAGCACGACCGCAGCGCGGGTATCCGACCAGAGCGCCGCCAGAACCTCTTCCGGCTGCGTCCGGCCGGTTGCGCTTTGCCCGAAGGCCAACGGCAGCACCAGATGGTCCGCCGCTGCCAGAAGCGTATCTGTTTCTTCCCCGCTGGACCATTCGATATCGGCCACTACCGCGACGCCCAGATTGCGCGCCCGCAGCACGACCCCCACTGAATGTGTGGCATAGCTGTCGATCAGCAGCACCCCAGCCGCGGCAAGGACTGCATCGGCCAGCGCGCCATCGGTGCCATGGGGGACGTTGTCGTCAAAAGCAATGAACCGCTCTGCATCCGGGGCGACAATGATCGTGGAATGCACGGCCCGCGCATCCGCCCTGCGAGGTGCATCACCAATCGCCACCCCGTGACGCGCAAGTTCCGCACCGCTTGGGTCCGCCTGCTCGTCCGCTGTAAGCCAGCCGATGAAACCGGCGTTTCCGCCAAGCCGGGCGACCGCGACAAGCGCAGTGCCGACATTTCCGCCAAAATCGGTGATCTTGTTGATCACCTTGCCTTTTCCGGCCGCAAAGGGCCGGTCGACATAGAGGATGCGATCAACTGACAGCGCGCCGAACCCAAGGATCTGGCGCCCGCCACCCACCCCCGCTAGGCCCCGGCCGTGGCCAGCGCCTCGGCGGGCGCCATGCCACCGTGAATGACCAGCCGGAACGCCTTTGCCGCCTTGGTCGTGTCGCCATGACCCCAAAGGTTACGCCCCACTACCGCGCCCACTGCTCCGGCCCGCAGGGCATCTGCGGTCTGCTGAAGCGCTCCGAGAAGCGTGTCGGTCTTGGGCCCGCCTGCAATCACCACCGGCACCGGGCAGGTTGCGACAGTTTCCTTGAACGAGTCGAAATCGCCAGTATAGCCGACCTTGATCACATCCACTCCGGTCTCGAACCCGATCCGGACGGCATAGGCAATCTCGTCGGGCGTGAAGACGATCTTGCCACCCTGCGAGAAGTCGCGCGGGTAGACATGGGCCACCACTGGCATCTCGTATCGCGCAGCGGCGTTCACTGTATCGGTCAGCCAGCGGATGTATTCGCCTTCGGTTGACCCACGCACCGGAATGGCGACGGCAAGCGCATCCGCGCCATAGCGCACTGCATCCTCGGGTGTGGCAATCAGCTGGCGGATACGGTCATCGGCGGTAAAGCAGCCGGCCTGAATGACCAGTGCCGCCTTGCCCGCATACTGCGGCCACAGATGCTTGGCCGCACCCGGCTGGATCGAGACATAGTCGGGTTCCCCCGCCATCACGCGCGCAAGTGCTCCCGGTAGATCGGCAAGCCCGCCCTCGCGCACATTGCCATAACCGACAAAGTGATCGACCGCGCCGCCGAACAGGTGACCCGACGGGTTGGAGAACAGTCTGGACAGGCGGATTTTGGTTCCAAGACCCATGGCTTCGCGATTCCTTCGGCTTGCTGCGACTGGAAGACCGTAACCTCAAAGGAACAAAACACACAATCTTTCGAATCCTTTCTAACTCTTCACCTGATGCCCAAATGCCCCCATTGGTCATTTGTTTTCGGGTACTTTGTTCCGCACGCTGTTGCTGTAGGTGGTGTTGACTTACGAAAATCGAAAGGCTTCCTTTGGGTGCTGATCGGAGTGCTTGATGCTGGCAGAACAACGACGACATCAGATCATGCTTACGCTTCAGCGCGCCGGACAGGCCCGCACGGTACAGCTGTCAAAGGATTTCAGCGTATCGGAAGTGACCATTCGGTCCGATCTCGAGATCATGGCGGCGCGCAAGCAGCTGATGAAGACCCACGGCGGCGCTATTGCCCTGCCGGTCGACTCCCCCGATGCGGCATTCGAAGAGCGGATGCGCCGCAACTTCAATGCCAAACGGCGCATCGCCGAAATGGCCGCTTCGCTGATCACCGACAACCAGTCGGTGGTATTCGACAGCGGATCGACCCTGCTGCAATTGGCCATCCAGATGCCGCCGGTCACCAATGTGGTGCTGGCCACCACAGCGATGAACATCGCCCAGTATCTGATGCACCGGCAGGGGCTTGACGTCCACATGATCGGCGGGCGGGTGTTTGCTAGCACCGCAAGCACCATAGTCGCCGATTTTGACAAGGCAGTCGGCGGGCTGGTCGCGCATCAAGCCTTTCTCAGCGCCCACGCTATCGACGCGGCCTTCGACGTCGTCGATGTGAACGAGGATATCGCCCGCACCAAGCGCAATCTGGTGCGCATGGCGCGTCGGGTGATTCTGCTGGCCGATTCCAGCAAATGGGATATTGGGGCCGCATCCAAGGCATTCTCGGTCTCACGGGTGGACATGGTCATTACTGACAGCGACATGCCGCAAGCCATCCGAAGCCGCCTGGATCGGCTGGGGGTAGAGGTACGCTACGTCTGACGCGCGTCCTGTTAGGCCAAAAGGCTGCGCGCCTCATCCTCTCCGAGTTCGGTGGGCTGGACCGTCGCACCGCCCACATCCTGCGCGACGCCGGTTTCGCCCGCGCGGAGGATCGCCTCCATCACCTCCAGCACATGCAGCGCCAGTTGTCCGGAGGCACGGGGTGCCCGCCCCGTCTGCAGCGCGCGTGCCAGGTCTGCCAACCCCAGCATCCGGTAATTGGCCCGGTCGGGCGCCGCCACCGGCCAGTTCACCGCGCCATATAGTAGCCCGGCGGTATCGGTTTCCTGCCAGTCCTGCCCGCCGTCAGATACCGCGAGCACCCCACCGAACGTATCGGGGTCGGGCAGCCGCAAGGAGCCTTTGGTGCCGTGCAACTCGATCGGGTGGTTGGAATGGCGGAACACATCCCAGGACGCGCCAAAGGTCACCGTTGCCCCGCAGGCAAACTGCAGCAGCGACAGCACACTTGTCGGCGTGCCGACTGCAAAGCGCGTGCCCTGCTTTGGCCCCGCCGCCGTGATCACCCGTTCAGTCTGACCGCTGGTCGCCACCGCCTGAACCCGCCGCACCGGGCCCATGAGGTTGACCATCATCGTCAGGTAATAGGGGCCCATGTCCAGTACCGGGCCCGCACCGGGCTGATAGTAGAAGGCCGGGTCGGGGTGCCAATGCTCCATCCCCCGGCCCAGCATAAAGGCAGTGCCGGTGACCGGCGTGCCGATGGTGCCATCCTCCATCAACCGCCGCGCCCGCCGTCCAGCCGCCCCCATGAACGTATCGGGGGCCGAGCCGATGGCCAGCCCGCGCCGCGCCGCATCGGCCACCAGTGCGCGGCCCAGATCGGCGGTCACCGCCAAGGGCTTTTCGGTGAATACATGCTTGCCAGCCGCCAGCGCCTGCATCGAGACATCGTAATGCGCGGCCGGAACCGTCAGGTTCAGCACAAGGTCAATCTCTGGGTCGGACATGAGGCCGTCCACATCCATCGTCCGCAGACCGTATTCGCTTGCCCGCAGCAGCGCCGCCTGCGGGTTCAGATCGGCGCAGGCGGTTATCCTCAACCCGAAAAACATCGGCGCATTGCGCATGTAGGCGACCGAGATGCTGCCGCACCCGACCACGCCAATCCGCAGTACTGCGCCGTCCCCCATTGCCATGATCCTGCCCCCCCGGTTGCTGCCGCCCGCCTGTGGTAGCGAATCCCGTTGCCGCTAGCGACCGTTTAATCCTAGCCTCCACTCAATGCATCTTCATAAGCCCCGACCTCACCCAGACAAGGACAGAATATGGCCCCGCTACAGATGCGTTTTGCCTGCCAGACCTTCACCTGGGAAATGCTCGGCCCCGCATGGACCGGCAGTCCCGATGATCTTGTGTGGGCTATATCCGCAGGTGGTTACGCGGGGATTGAGATTACCAATACCATGATCGGCACCTATGCCACTCGACCGGGCGATTTTGCCCGGCGCCTTTCGGATGCGGGGCTGACGCTGGTGTCCTTTGCCTTTGGGACGGATAGCGGATTTACCGAACCCTTGCAGATCGAAGCTGACCTTGGTGCTGCGCGCCGTTGGGTTGATTTCGCGGCCCATTTTCCGGGCGCGCTGGTGTCGATGGGGTCGGCCACCGTCATGTCGAAAGGCAATCGCGCCGACAAGTTCGCGGTCGCCGCCGAGGTCTACAATCGCGCTACCGAGATCGGCCGTCTGTCAGGCGTCACTGTGGCGGTTCACCCCTCGTCGCATTACAACACACTGTTGTTCAGCCGTAGCGACTATGACGCGGTTTTTGGCCTCATGGACCCGCAGGTGGGCTGGGTGCCCGATACCGGCCATATCTTGCGCGGCGGGCAGGTCATGGCCGACACGCTGGCCACCTTTCGCGACCGCATTCGCTATGTCCACTTGAAGGACGTCGATGTGAGGGGCAACTGGGCGATGCTGGGAGAAGGTGTCTGCGATGTGCCCGCGGTCTTGGCTTTCGTGGCCAATGCGCCAAACTTCAACGGCTGGGTCGTGGTCGAAGAGGAATCCCAAACCGCCGCCGCCGATCCAGCCGCTGCCGTCATGGCAAACCGAGCTTTCCTGCGCACGCTGACTTAACCAGAGTTGGCGCACCCGTCTCCGGACCGGTCAGCCTGAACCCGAGGGACGCAGCTTTCCCCAAATATGAAAGACGATGTTGATCGTCATGCTTGCCACACCGCATCGGTCTCCTAAACGAACGCGTCATTGAGACCAGATAGCAAACGTTGTGCCGCAGGTTCAGGCGACAGGGCTCGAATACAAAGCACGGTTTTTGATCTGCTCCGGGTTGGATCACAGTCGCGCTTCCATGAAATGGGATTCAAATTTGCATGTGGCATAACAAAATCAATAACTTACGATCCAGAGAAGGTTAGGCCGCAGTCGCGTTTCCTCCGCCCCCTGGCGTTGCTGAGTTCGCGCTCGATACGCCGTGGCAGTTAAGGGTTGCTCTCGCTCCATTGCGGCCGTGCGAACTCAAGTAGCGCCGCAGCATAGGATCGCCGAAGCGGCCGCAAGTGCTTATCGCAGCGACCAACGTGCCTCAGGCAACCGTCGAGATGGGCTAGTATGGCTCGTGGGCCGTTCAGCGATATCCGGCCGCCTGAGGTCTTTCATTTTGTGTCTCCTTCATGCGCCGCCGTACCGAAACCGCGTGATTCCCATAAATTTGAACCTCTCGATGCTCAACGGATATCGAGCACCCGCACTTCCTTGATGTGCGAGCCGACCTGGTACTCGACCTCGTCGCCAATCTGCGCGTCAAGCAGGGCCTGGCCGAGCGGAGTGTGGAGTCCGATCTTGCCCTCATCTGGTGCGTTCTCACCTTCGACAAGAATAAAGGCTAGCTTCTTGCCGTCGGTGGTGTTTTCGACCCTGACCCTCGAGCCCAGCGCGATGGTCAGCTCGGCGGGGACCCGGCTCGCCCCCACGAAGAGATCACTGCCCGGGGGCGGCTCGAACTGCAGGCTTGTCTGTTCTGGCCTCGGCCGCGCTGCAACCGTCGGAGCAACATCCGCAGGCTCATTCTCTGTTCCAGTTTGGGCGGGGGGCTCTTCGACCCCGGGTGTCGCGTCTTCCGAGAGACGATTGAGGAGAGCCATTGCGTTGAGACGCTCGGAGTGCTTCACGCCGCGTGCATTTGCATCGGCAAGTGCTGCGTCGATCATTTGCTTCAGGACCTCGATCTCGGCGCGCGGATTGCGGAACCAGTCGGTCGACCAGATTCGGTGTAGCCGCCAGCCGAGCCCCTCTAAGACCTCTTGGCGCAGCCGGTCCCGATCGCGGCTCGACTTAGAGCTGTGGTAAGCGGCGCCGTCGCACTCGACACCCAATATGTAGCCGTAGGGCCAGTCCGGGTGCCGGACGCCAAGGTCGATGCGAAATCCAGCCACGCCCACCTGCGGCACCACCTCGCAACCGAGTCGCTCGATCTGCGCGGCGACATAATCCTCGAACGGGCTCTCGGTCCCGCCTTGCGGGCGAGCCGCATCTGGGATGTGTCCTGTCTTCGAGTATTCCAGCCAGGCCCGGAACATCCGCACGCCTCGTGCCTTGTCGCCGTCAACGAGTATGTCAGTCGGCTTCATAGAAGTGAACGTTACGATCTTCCGCTTCGCGCGGGTGAAGAGTACGTTCAGGCGGCGATGGCCATGAGCCGAGTTGATCGGGCCGAAGCGCTGAAGCACCTTGGCACCGGGTGCCTCCGGGCCGTACAGCGTCGAGATCATCATTACGTCGCGCTCATCGCCCTGGATTGTCTCGATGTTCTTGACGAAGAATTCCTCTAGGGCGTCGTTCTCGTCCTCCCATTTCTCCACGAAAAACTGGACCTTGGGGTTGCGATCGCGCTCGCGCTCGAACTCTTCGAGGATCAAGTCCTTTTGGTCCGAGTTCATCGTGCAGATGCCCAGCGACAACTCCGGCCGATGGGTCATGTGATGGATCGCGGCGACGACGATGGCGCGGGCCTCGACTTCGTTGCGGCGCCCCTTGTAGATGCCGGGTACTTCGACAAGCTGGACGCCGAGATCGGGATGATCCTGCAGCGGTGAAGGGAAGATCGTCAGCTCTCCCTTATACATCCACTGGTTGGAGAACTGGATCAGAGACGAATGCCGAGAACGGTAGTGCCAGCGCAACTGGCGCACCGGCATGAAGGCGACGTTGGCCATGTCGAGGATGCTCTCGCTATCTTCGCGTAGGTCTTCGTCAGTGTCGCTATCATCGAGAACCTTCTGGAAGAAGCTGGTCGGTGGCAGTTGCTTGGTGTCTCCGACTATCACCGACTGGTCGGCGCGGCTAATCGCGCCAATGGCGTTCTCAGGCGTCATCTGCGACGCCTCGTCGATCACCACGAGGTCGAATCGCATACCTTGGCGCAGATACTGAGCGACCGCGAGCGGCGACATCATCCAGCAGGGTTTCAGCTCGACGAGGGCGCGGCCCGCGCGACTCGCCAATTCACGGATGCTGATACGCCGCTTCTTCTTGTAAAGTTCATTGTAGATCAAGCTCATTTCGCTGAAAGTTGATTTCCGGCCGACGTTGTTGCCTGCCGGCGGCCGGGCCGACTCCAGGAGTTCCTGAACCACTGCACCGCGGGAAAGCATGATCATCTCTCGATCCTTGGAGCGGATCTCGCCACGTATGCGGTCGAAGTCCTGGCCGTCGTAGCCTTGCAGGGCGGGACCCCATTCTTTGTAAGAGATATCTGCCATCGAACGCGCGATCAGCGCCCGGATGATCGGCCCCAATCGTGCCGGATCGAGGGCCTCGCCCTCAGCCACCGCCCAGTCGATTAGGTCGCCCAGGCCCTGTGCGCGCAGGCTGTCTTCTGACCGCTTCAGTTGCGCCCGGTCGAGCAGTGACTGCGGATCGGCCGCGGCCTCTCGAAGGTCGGATTTGCGCCGAGCCAGCGCCAACGGTGTCGAAAAGTCCTCGGGAAGCCCGAGATCGGAAGCGAAGGTGCTGACCTGGCTCTCGAGCTTGGCTCTGCGGGCAGCGAAGCCTTCGAACTCTTTGGCCATATTAACCACCCGACCCGACCGGATTGCTGCAAGCGCGAGATCGGGGTCATCGGTGTCGGCGATGGCCTCAGCAAGGTCGCACTCCGCGCCGAGCACATCGGTGCGCGTCATCAGGCCGGAGAAGCGCGCGCCGAGCGCCGCACGCGCCGGGGTTTCATCGATCTTGCGGACAAGCTCGGTCTCTGCCGTCTTCATGGTCAAAATCTCCTCGATTTCGCCCAGAGGCAGCCTCTCCTTATTGCGAAATAGCTGAAGGTGGCTCTCAGCTTCAGCGAGGCGGCGCCGTTCGCTCTCGGCCATATCCTCTGCCTCGCGCAGTTTTGCCTCGGCCTCGGAGAGGGTCAGTGGTGGGACCTCCTCAAGCTCGGCAAAGGCCAGTAGGGGTTCGATCTCCCCGGCCTCCAGGTAGGCTTTTAGGTCCACGCTGGAGCCCGCGATCTCTTCGCAAATCCTGTGGAAAGTCACGACCCGGCCGATCGCAGCCATGTCGGTGTTGACGCCTCGGAAGTGCGGCCCAAATTGCTCCGCATACCGCGCGCCGGTGTTGAACTCTCGGCGCTTGTCGAGCCAGTCGGCATATTCACGGAGTTGCCGCGTCATGTCGGCCCGGCTCTCCTCACGCCGCCCTCCGAGGATGTTTGCGTACGTATTGCAGGCCGTCTTGTACGCAGCGCCCATGCGCCCAAAGAAGCCGGCTCCATCGATCGCGGCCGCGGCGTTTCGAAGCTCAGCAGGGTTGTCGTTGCCGCCGGCGGAAGGCAGAGCCCGCCGGATGCGGCCGAGCTCGCCTGACAGACGGGAGACCTGGGTTTCGATCTCGGCAGCTAAGCCATTAACCGAGCCCAGTAGGTCGCCCCTCCGCAGGGAGAGAACATCCGGGGAGTGTGCCGCGACCTGACGCGCTTCGTCGCATATCTCAGCGAGGGTCCGACCCATGGAGGTCCAACTCTGCGGCAGCCGAGAGGCGGCGGCGAGGACCACACCGGCAGTGGCAATCGCATTGTAGATTTCGGCGAGCCTTGCGCGGTGTTGCTCCGGGTCTAGACGACGGCCCTGGGCCTTGGCGAACTCAGCAGCGGCCCCGAGGCGCTCGGAGATGTTCCATCCCTCGGCGTCACGCAGCTTGTGGCCTAGACGGGCCACAAGTGTCTGTCGTTCACCGATCTGACCGCAAAGGTCACGCGCGGCGCGGCGCGCTGCGGGATCGGTGAGCGTTTCAACCAGGCTTGGATCGACCCTGTCTCTTTCGCGGGCAGCGGCCGAGAGCAGGGAGCCGATCTCTTTCATATCGACTACGAAGGGGTTCGCCGTCATGAAGACTGCAATCGACGACCCCGCGATGTCTGACTCGAATTCGTTAAGCGCCTCGGCAATGGTGAGCGCCGCCTCGGCGTAGTCCTCGGCGATGTCGTGCGACGTGATCGGCGAGGTCGAGGCGCGCCAGATGAGGGGCATACGCGCGATCCGTCGGAGACGGCTGCCAAAAGCGTTGGCCTCGGAAACCAGT
>JBKJVF010000158.1:0-13100 GCA_046589965.1 Paracoccaceae bacterium | reverse complement strand
TGCCCCAGAACGCTGGTCACGGCGCGGGCGAGGATCCCCTTGTCGCGCTGGAAATAGGGGATGATCACCGCAACGCGGGTTGGCATGCCCGATTTGGGCTGGTGGCCTGCGTCTGGCGCTTGGGCGGGTTCGGGGGTGGCCAGCATCCTGCCCGTCACGCCGTCTGTTGCAGATGAAGCGCTGATTCCAGCACGGACAGAAACGTTATGAACTGTTGTTCACTATCCAGTTCGGGGCGCAAGGAGTAGCTGCGCGCTGCTTGCGAGACGCGGGAATATTCGACGGGATCAGACCAGAGTTTGCGCAAGGACGCGACCCAGTCCGCCAGCGGCGCATCATAATCCAGCGCGACACCTCCCGGGCCGATGGCTTCGGCCAGGCCGCCGCGCGACGAGCCGACGACGGGAATACCGCTGCAATGCGCTTCTGATGCCACGCGGCCCCAGGCTTCTTCCCAGCGGCTGGGGGCCAGAAGGATCCGCGTGCGCCTGAAAAGCGATTTCATGTCAGCGGTCCGGCGTTCGAACCGGATGTTGGAAATGCCCGCGATCCGTGCTTCCAATGCGGCAAGCTGTTCAGCGGACAAAAGCCAGCTTTCGACGAAAAGAAACGGGATGTCGGGACAGGCGATGGCCATCTCGATTGCCCTGTCCAGTCCCTTGGCGGCAACCGGGCCGATGAAGGTCACGCCATCCCCGTCAGGCGTCGTCTGATAAAGCGTGCGGTTGATAGATGGCCGGATGACGGTCGCGGTGATCCCAAAAACCTCGGCATAGCGCCGGGCGGTAAAGTCGGAATTGGCGATGAAACGGGCATCGGGCAGGTCCCTTGGGTCACCGCCAAGTTCATCAAATTCCACATTGCGCAGATAGACCACCAAAGGCACGCCGGCATCCGAAAACGCCTTTCCCATCGCAACGGACCCGTGGCACTGGACGACCGCGACATCGGGCCGGGACGTGCGCAGCAAGGCGCCGATCTGGTCTTTGGCGAACCAGGCGCGATGGACGGGGTAGCCCATCGTGCCGTCGGTCACATAGCCCTTGCCCGACAGCTTCAACTGCACCCGTGCCCGCATGCCGAACCAGCCGTCACCATATAGCGAGGTCAGCACCGACGGCTGGTGTCCCTGTGCCGCAAGGGCAGTCGCCAGATGATGCGTGCTGCTTTGCACGCCGCCCGCAGCCTCGGGCGGATAGCCGTTGCCACCCGCGAACACGACCTTCAGCGGGCGGTGCAGGGTCATGGCCGGACACCCCCTGCAGACAGGGTGACGACGCGCGCAGCGTTGGGCGCAAATCCGGGCAATGACAGGCGTGCGTCTGTCATGCCTTTCGGTCGCGCAACAGGAAACTGCGGGCACCGATCAGCCGGCTTTTGGTGATGAGGTCGTCAAGCCAGGTTCTGGGATGGTAGCCAAGCGCCCTTTTGACGCGGTAGCGCAGATCGTGATGGATTGACCTGCGCCAGATCCACAAGGGCACCCCCATGAACCGCCGCCCACCTTGCGGGATCGGCGCGCCCATCACATCGGGGCCTTGTCGCGCGCTGAGATAGGCCCAGGTTTCCCCTGCGGCGTGGAAATAGGCCCTGACGGATTCGATGCTGGTGCGGTTGGCGGGGATGATGTGGCGAACGCGCGCATCGGGGATCCAGTACTGTTTGCCCCCCATTGCGGCGATGGAGCGCAGCACGCATGTCTCTTCGCCCAGCCGCTTTTGCGCCGGACTGACGCCCAGTTCGGGATCGTACTCGACCTGCTTTTGCTCGTTCGTCCGGACGGCAAAGTTGGCGCCATAAGGGAAAAAGCGCACATCAGCCGGGATCAGCTGTTCGACCGGCCCGTGATCGCGCTTGGCCAGCATCGGGCCAAGCAACGTCGCGCTTTCCACCATCCAATCGGGCGGCGGGGCCTCGAATACCGGCTCCACGATGCCGCCAAAGATGGTGCCGTCGGGGTAGCGATGAAAGGCGCGCGCATAGGCGGCCAGCCAGCTGGGATCAAGCTCCACGTCGTCGTCAGTCCAGCAGATGTACTCCCCGTTTGCCGCCCGCACGCCCGCGTTCCGCGCATTGGACAGGCCCGCCTTGGGTTCGGAAATGCGGCGCAGGGGCAGACGGTCAGCAAACGCGTCAATGGTGGCGGCGGTGTCGTCGGTGCTGCCGTTGTCCACGATCAGCATCTCCCAGGTGGCATCCACCGGCGGGGTCAGCCGCACAAAGGTGTCCAGCACATTGCGCAGTTGTTTGGCGCGGTTGCGGGTGCACATGATGACGGTGATCAGCATCTTGATGTCCTTGCGTTCGGCCTTCAGCCCTGACCGGCGGCATGTGCCAGCCAGGTCCGGGCACAATCCACCGCTTCGGGCAGGGTCTTGGCTTGATAGCTGTCCGACCATCTGGTCGAAAACGCCGCCGAAAACCGCGAAATCTTGCCGTAGTGATTGTCCAGAAAACAATGCGGCAGGCCCAAAAGCGTCGACAATATGTGGACGTGCAAGCGGTCAGTGATGACGAAGCGGGCGCGGGAAAGCTGCCGCACGCCACGTTGCAGCCGCCGTTCGGCAAGCAGGTTGTAATAGTGGTTGCGCCGCGCGCGTTTCGACAGTTTCGCCGGGTTCAGGCTGAGCAGTGCCGCGACCCGCGTTGCGCGCAGGACGTCAGGGTAAAGGTCCGGGTCATCGACCAGCCAGTCATCCTGTTCCCAACCTGCATCCCAGGTTTCTGTCTGCAGGCCGATGCTTTCCTTGTCGGTGCGCAAGAGCAGCAGCACGTCAAGATCGGGCACGCCAACCTTTGCCAGCGGCCCCAGCGCAAAGGCCATGTCCGGGCACATCGTCACGTCGCAGTTGAAATGCGCCGTCGCGAGGTCATAGCTTTCATGGTCGCGCACCAAAAGCCGCATGTTCTTCGCCGTGGACAGTTTGCCTGCGGTTTTCTGCACAGCTGCCGGATCGCCAAAATGCAGCGACTGCGGGAACTGGATGATGGCGTTCTGCGGATGGGCGGAAATGACGGCTTCGCGAAAGTTGTGATTTTTCGGCCAGATGTCACCAAAGTTGCCGCCGCCATGCAACAGGATGGTGCAGTTTGCGATGTCCCGACTGACCTCTTCCATAGGGTCACGGTGGTCCGAGACCCATGCCGGTGCTGCGCCCAGGTTCCTGTCCAGCCAAGCGACCTCGCCCGCCCAGATCGCGCTGTCGCCGACATTGCCGTGATCGGGAACATCCAGCAGGGCATATGGCCCTGCCTTCAGCGTCGCAAGGCTGGGGGCCAGCGCGGCGTCGATCAGGCCCTGCAGGCGGTTGATCACCTCCAGATGGGTTTGCGTGGCTTGCCCGTTCGCGATGGTCATGGGTTGGACAAGGGTCATGATGCAGCTTTCTTTTCACGGCGGAGCGACAGGATCGTGCTCAGGATGTCGCGCAGTTGCGACCGTGCCAGGACCACGATCAGGCCCAGGTAGACCGCGGCCCCCAGTCCCACGGCGACGCATCCCGTGGTCCACCCGTAACCATAGCTGACGGTCAGCGTGGGCAAGGACAGATGCACGGCGACAGCCATCACCAGCGCCGATCCCAGCGGGATCATCATGGCGCGCCAGGTTGACATCATCTTGATGCCCAGATGGCGGTCCAGCATGTACTGCTGCAACGGCATGGTGACGTAGGCGCGCAGCACATAGGCCGCCGCGACCGCCACAATGCCGTAGCGGACAGCGATCCAGGTAAAGAGGATGGTCGTTGCCAACTGCACGAATGCCACCTTCAGAACAGCGCCAGCATGGTTTGCGGCCGTCAGGGCTGGGCCGGCAAAGTAGTTGAACACAAACGGCACCACCATCAGCGTCAGCACTTGCGTCACCGGCACGGCTGCGCCCCATTTGTCGCCAAAGATCAGCGGCACCAAGATCGCGGCCGTTGCCCCGAACCCGAGCAGCATCGGAAAGACGATGATGGATGCGATGCCGATCATCCGGTTATAGGCATGGCGCATGCGGTGGGGTTCGTCCTGCAGGCGCGAAAACGATACCAACGCCACGCTGCTGACTGGCCCAAGGAACATGTTGGCGATCAGTTCGATCAATCGCCATGCGATCCGGTAGATGCCGACCGCCGCAGCACCATAAACGCTGCCGATGAACAAATCCTGCACCCGCACCAGCAACATCCAGACCAGTTGCGTGACAGCCAGGCTTGACCCAAAAGCCGCGACGCTGCGCACGACGGACGTGTCAAACTGCAACCGGGGTCGCCAGCGGATCACCGTCCACGCAAAGGCACAGGACACGATCCCCGAGGTAAACGCCTGCCCGACCAGCGACCAGATGCCGAAGCCATGCCAGGCCATGGTCACGGCGACCGTGCCCGACGACACGCTTGCCAGCATGGATTGCAACGTCAGCGCGCTATAGCGGAACTCCCGTGCCAGCAGGGCGCCGTGAACGGCCCCGAGGCTGTTCAACGGCAACGTCAAGGCTAGTGCATAAATAACCGGCAAAGTTTGCGCGCTTTTCAGGTAATCGGCGTAAAGTGGCGCAATTGCAACGATCAGACCGGCGAAAGTTGCCGACAACCCAAGGTTGAGCCAGAAAACCGTGCTGACAAATCGGTCATCCGTTATTTTCGACCGGATGACCGCATCGCCAAGCCCGCCCGACGCCAAAACGCGCGCGACCTCAACCAGAATGCTGGCCAGCGCGAACAGACCAAAATCACTAGGCTCAAGAATTCGGGCTAGGATGATGAAAAGAATAAGGATTACTGCACTGCTCCACCCCGCACGGAGGATGGACCAAAGCATGGCACCCAATGTCTTTCGCTTAAGATCACTCATACCGACAAGGCAACTTTTCTGGCGTATTTCGGGGGCGAACATAACCGCAAGTTGAGTTTAGTTAAGCGCGCCCACATGCGCAACACGCCTTCGCTGCAGGACAGCATTGGCGGCGTCGGCCTTTGACACCGGGAAAGGTGATTCCCCCGTGTTCCGCCAAAGTCAGCGGTCAAAGCCTTTGGCCTGATGCCAGCGCCAGGCATCGGCGATCATCTGCGCCATGGTGGAATGGCGCGGTTGCCACCCGAGTTCGGTGATCGCGCGCTGGCTGCCGGATACCAGACTGGCCGCATCGCCCGCGCGCCTGCCGCCCTCGACCACCGGGACCTCGCGGTTGGTGATGTGGCGTGCGGCCTCGATCACTTGCCGGACCGAAAACCCGTGGCCGGAGCCAAGGTTGAAGGCGCGGCTTTCGCGCCCGTCCTGCAGCCATTCCAGGCCCAGCGCATGCGCCTCGGCAAGGTCTGCCACATGCACATAGTCGCGCACGCATGTGCCATCCGGCGTGGCATAGTCCGACCCATAGACGGTCAGCGCAGGCCGCTTGCCCGCGACCGCGTCCAAAAGCAGCGGGATCAGATGCGTCTCCGGGCGGTGCTGTTCGCCAATCTGGCCGTCCGGATCGGCCCCTGCCACGTTGAAATAGCGAAAGATGACGTGGCGCAGGCCGTGGCTGGCCTCGAAATCCTGCAGGATGTTCTCGATGGCGCGTTTTGACGCACCATAGGCATTCAGCGGCTTTTGCAGGCTGTCTTCGGTCAGGATGACGCCGTCCTGATCGCCAAAGGTGGCGCAGGTCGACGAAAAGATGAACGACCCGACACCGCCCGCGATGGCCGCTTCGATCAGGTTCAACGCACCAACGACATTCGCACGCCAATAGGTGCCCGGATCGCGCATCGCCTCGCCCACCAGCGACAGCGCTGCAAAGTGCATCACCGCGACAGGCGCATATTCGGCCATGGCGCGGTCCAGTGCGGCGCGGTCGGCAAGGTCGCCTTGCACCAGCGGGCCGAACTGGACCGCATCGGCCCAGCCGGTGGACAGGTTGTCGAACGTCACGGGCACATAGCCCGCCGCTGCCAGCGCCTTGCAGGCATGCGAGCCGACATAGCCTGCCCCGCCCGTCACCAGTACATGCTTTGTCATCGCCCGACGTCCCTGCTGCAACTGCACACGGACCGCTATGCCAGCGGATAGGGCTCCGGGCAAGGGGATGGTGTCACCCAGAAGTCCCGTGCAGGTTGCGCTGGTGCTGTCGCAAACCCTCTTCGACGGTGTCGAAAAACTCCAGCCGTCCCTCCTCTAGCACCAGAACGCAGTCGCAAAGCTGGCGGATCACCTCGGGCGAGTGGTTGACGACGATGGCACCCGACCGTGCCATGCGCGCAAGGAACATGTCGTTGGATTTGCGGCGAAACACCTCGTCACCAACGGCGGTGACCTCGTCCACAAGATAGGTGTCAAAGGCGATCCCCATCGATGCCCCAAAGGCCAGCCGCGCCAACATGCCGGAGGAATAAGTTCGGCACGGCAGATGGAAATGCGGCCCGAGTTCGCAAAAGTCTTGCGCAAAGGCCAAAAGCGCATCTGTGTCGACGCCGTAGACGCGGGCGACGAACCGGATGTTTTGGGCTGCGGACAGATCGGGGTGAAAGCTGCCGGCAAAGCCCACCGGCCAGGACATGCTGCCCTGCACCTCGATGCGGCCCCGCGACGGGCTTTGGGTTCCGGCAATCATCCGCAGCAGCGTCGACTTGCCCGCGCCATTGCGTCCAAGAAGCCCGATCGACCGCCCCGCAGGCAGGGTCATCGTGGTCGGTTCCAGCACGCATTTTTCCACCCCGTCCAGGCGAAAGGTCTTGGTGGCGTCGATCAGGCGGATCATCGCGTCAACGCCGGTCACGCATGGCATAGAAAAAGAGCGCCGTGATCGACCAAAGCGCCAGCGCGAACCCCGCGATCAGCGCCAGTTGGGTCGCGCGTGCAGGGTAGCGCGCGGTTTCCGGCAAGGTCGGCCGGATATGGGCTGCCAGATAGCGGTCTTGCCGTCCGGCATTGGCCTGCGCCACCTCATAGGCAACACGGGTGGCAAGATAGGCCTCTTCGGCAAACTGTCGTTCGATCCCCAGACGTTCGAATTCGGCCACCAGTCCGGCATAGCCATCTGTCGCCGCATCATTGCCGCCCTGCCCAAGCTTGTCGCGCTCGGCAGAAATCTGCGCCTCGATCACGGCAACGCGGCGTTCGGCCTGAGGCAGGCGGCGGTCAGTGCCGACAGTCGTGGTGCGCAACACGTCAAGGCGGACTTGTGCGCCGGTCAGTTCCTGTTGCAAGGCCGCGATGACACCCGACTGGGCTGCCAGTTCCGCGCCCGGATCAACCATCTGGTGCAGGTTGCGAAAGCGCGTCACGTCGGCCCGCGACTTGACCAGCAGGGCCGAGGCACGGTCCAGGTCCGCGCCGGCAAAGCGCAACGCATCGGCGGTCGCAATATCGTTCAGCCTATTGATCATGTCGGTTGATCGGGCGAGGATCGCGGTGGTCACCGCCTGCGCGTCCTGCGGTGCAAAGGCCAGCACCCGCACGTCGATCAGGCGGGTTGCAGTGTCGTAGTGCACCGACACCATGTCTTGCCAGTAATCCACCAGATCCTCGACACTGCCCGAGGCGTCATACGCAAAAATGGGATCATCGGCTGGCTTGGACCACATGGCGCGCAGATCGAGCGCGCCATCCAGTTCCGCCACCAGTTGCTGGCTGTGAATGTACTGATAAAGGATATCGGTATCCGCCGACCCCGACCCCGAAAAGCCTGCAATCCCGCCCAAAAGCGACGATGCGGGGTGACCGTCTTCGCGGCGGACGGAAAAGCTGGTTGAGGATGCGTACTGATCCGCCGCCCGCTCCCAGAGATACCATCCCGAGATCAGGACCGGCAGCACCACGGCCGCCACAAAGCTTGCGATCAACCAAGTGTGTCGCGGGCGCAGGCGGCTGGCACCTGCCGGGGCGGCGACGGTGACGGCCTTGCGCGCCAGGGTCGTGACCAGCTGGTTTGCGGTATCGGCAAGGGCAGGCAGCCGCGAAGGCACGGTTGTCAAAGGCGGCGCAAAGACCGCAGGGGACCGTAAAGGGACCGCTTCGGCCCGGACGGCATGAGGGGGAGATAGGTCGGACATCAGGGTGGGGCAGTCCTTTGTGCTGGCGCGATCCAAATGCGGGCCATCATCGGGTGGTGCGGGCCATATGGCGGACCGCGAACCCGGCGTTAACCTGTCATGCCCCAAGACTAGGCGGCAGAGTTTCCCGAAAGATTAATGCATGTCCCCCTTGCCCAGCCCCGCCCTGACACCCCGGACCGGCCGCCGCCTTGCCGCCGGTCGCGCCATCGCGGCCCTGATGCTGCGCGAGATGAGTTCGACCTATGGCCGTTCGCCGGGTGGGTATCTCTGGGCGATCGTGGAGCCCGTCGCGGGCATCGCAATCCTGACCTTCGCCTCATCCTTGATGTTTTCCAATCCGCCGATCGGCCGCAGCTTTGAGCTTTTCTACGCCACCGGCATGCTGCCCTTTTTAATGTTCACGATGATTGCGAACCGCGTCGGCACCAGCCTTTTGTTCTCGCGTCCGTTGCTGGTCTATCCGGCGGTCACCTTTGCCGATGCGGTGCTGGCGCGGTTTTTCGTGAACCTTCTGACCGAGGTGCTTGTCTTTGTCGTGGTCATGGCGGGGCTGCTTGCGATGTATGACACGGGCGCGCAAGTGGACCCTGTGGCGGTCGCACAAAGCCTTGGGCTGACCGCGATATTTGCGCTGGCGGTCGGGACGGCCAATGCCTACCTGTTCCTGCGATGGCATCTTTGGCATGTGCTCTGGTCGGTGATTTCGCGGCCGTTGTTCCTGATTTCGGGCGTCTTTTTCATGTACAACGCGTTACCAGTCCCCATGCAGGGCGTGCTTTGGTACAACCCCCTGATCCATGCAACCGGCTTGATGCGCGCGGGATTCTACCCGACCTACATCCCCAGCTACACCGACCCCGCCTATGTGCTGCTGGTGTCGATGGCGCTCTTTGCGGCTGCGTTCTTTGCGCTGCAGCGGCACGCGAAATGGCTGCTGCACGAGGGCTGATATAGGCCCTCTAGATCAGATGACGGCGAACCTTCTGCGCGAAAAGCTGCTGCGCGCGGGCGTAGGTGTCGGCATCCGCGCCGACGCGGGCGAAGATCGCGGCCCGGGTCGCTGCATCAAACGGCATCACCTTGGCACGCGCAATGCCCTGGTTTTCGCGCGGCAAGACGGGTGGGGCGCCGAAATGCTGGGGAATGTCCAGATTACCAAGGACGTAGTTCAGCACATGCAGGGACTCGCCCAGCCGGTCTGACACCAGCAAAAGGTCAAAGTCGCGCAGATCGACCCCCGCAAGATAGCGCGTCATGGCATCGCCGACGCCCGGGCTCGCGGCAAAGTCGACCACCGTCATGCCCGCCTTGATGGCGCGGTGATAGGCCGAGGCCGCACCGTCGTCGTTCAGCTCATGCAGATACTGGCTGATCACGCGATCAACGGGATGGCGCAGGGTCGAGATCAGCTTGGCCTGCGGAAATGTCGTGAGGTGCCTGCGGACGCTGAAATGGCCATGGATGCCCTTGAAATATCCCGACACGAAATCGGCATGGGCTTCGATCTGCGGGTCGGCGCTAATCTCCACCGGGTTGTCGGGATAATCCATCAGGACGCGTTTGCGAAACACGCGGTCAAGGACAAGGCCCAACGTGGTGCCGGCGGTTTTCGGAATGTGGACAGACACAAAGAAACTGTGCCCTTGCGGGGGGGCGGGCCGTTTGCGGCCAAAGCCAAGGCGAGGGTCGGTCACGGATGCATCAGACATGGGTCACGCCGGCACGCCGCGCGCGAAAGTTCTGCGGAATTACGCGGTCCAAATTAGCTGACCTCATCGTCCAAGCCTTTTTGCGGTCCGGCCGCCCGATGCGACCGCCGTCCTTCAGAGGTAAAGCGCGTCGGTTAATGCGTGGCTAACGATGACGGGGCGCCAGATTTTGCGGATACCTAGGACGGCGATAACGCTTCCTTCACCACACTCCGCCCAAGCTGTTGACTGAACCGTCATGAAAGGGTGCAGACGATGCGATTTGGCTACAAGCTTCTGGCCGGACTGCACATGATGCACCTGACACCGGGGTTTCGGGCCAAGATGGCGACGCTGCGCCAGCTTGTCCGCGTCGCGCTGGCGGCGAAACCGCCTGCCCCACCGGTGGCCGATGATCAGGTGGCAACGCAAGCCTGGGCCGATTTCCACCTACTTTCCTTCGTGAACCGCCCGGTGAACGTGCGGCTCGTGACTGACCGCGCGCCCCGGCTGGTGGCCATCCTGCCAGAGCTGAACCCTTCGGTGATCTTTGGCGGTTATATCACGCTGTTCCAGTTTCTGGCGTTCCTTCAGCGGCGCGGGGTCGAGGTTGAGCTGCTGGTCCTGAAGCCCTTGGCGGCGGGGGTCGCACCTGCGGCCATGTTTGCGGACAACCCTCTGGTTCGCGACGTGCTTGCATGCGCCACGGTCCATGCGATGGGGGTCGGGCGGACGGTGTGCATCGGCAAAGGCGACGCGGTGCTGTGCTACAACTGGACGACGGCGCTGGTGGCCGCCAAAATCGCGGCGGCGCAAGGGGCCACCGGCTACACCTATTTCGTGCAAGAGGATGAGCGGGTCTTTTACCCCAGCGACAGCCACCGCTTTCTGGCCGAAAGCATCTTTCACGCCCATCCGCGCCCGCATCTGATCTGCAATTCCGCCAAACTGGCCGAGGCCTTGCAGCGTGACGGTCTGACTGGACCGGATACGGAAATCGCGATCTTTGAACAGGGAATACCGGACACGGCCCTGCCGTCACGTGATGACCTTGCGGCGCGCGATGTCCGGCGGTTCGTGTTCTATGACCGGCCCGTGGACCACGCGCGACGCAACCTGATGACGATCGCGTTGATGGCGCTGGCACAGGCGGTTCGCAACGGCGCCTTTGACGGCGCGCGGTGGGAATTTTACATGATCGGCTCCATGCGCATGGGGGCGCAGTTCTCGGTGGGCGGTGTGACGGTCACTGCCTTGCCCAATACCGGATATGACGCCTATCGCGCAGGGTTGTTGCAGTTCGATGTCGGCATGGCGCTGATGTCGGCCCCCCATCCCAGCGTGCCCCCGTTTGAGATGGTGCGGTCGGGCATCGTCACGGTGGTCAACACCATGCCTGCACGCCCGGCGGGTTGGTACCGCGCCATATCGGGCAATTTCGAACCAGCGGATGCCACGGTCGAAGGACTGGCAAACGCCATCGCGCGTGCGGCGGCACGGGTCGGCGATGTCGATGCGCGGCTGGCCGCCGCACGGTCGCACCATCCGGCTGATTGGGAAGACGCCTTTGCTGCGATGGCGGGAAAGCTGTCGCATCCCCTGTTCGCGGCGGCGCTGATGCCGATGCCCGTCGCGTCGCATGTGCGCCATGCGGCCACAAAAACCCTTGCGCCGAGTGTCGTTCCGTCCACCGTGAAGGCAGGAAAGGGTCGGCCCCGGCGGTAACGGCGGCCACGCCCCGAGAGACCGGGCAGCGATCCGAAAGGCTATTGGCGAAACAGGGGATGGCCCAGAACTCGTCGCAGATGGACGGCGAGGCTCTGGATCGCCTCGTCCTGTGCATCGACCTTGGCGCCGATGCCGATGATGGCGTCATCCTGCACATCGTTCTTGTGGCGCACCATCTGGCGGACCAATGGTTCCAGCGGTTCGTAAAGATCAGGCAGCTTTCGCGCGAGGCTGGCCACCAACCGCGCCTCGATCCGGCGCTGCATGGCGTCGACCTTGTGCTGCAATATCGCCTCGATCCGCGGCGCAAAATGGGCCCAGAGATCGACATCACGGGGATCCGAAGCGGGAAGTTTGGCGGCAGGGGTTTTTCTGGGCATCGGGTCCATCATGGTGCATCGGATTGGCGCCGCGACGTGGTGGCGGCACATGCCGTAGCCTTGCCGGGAATGGTAAAGAAATCCCTGACCTTTGCAGCCTCGGAACCGATCAGATAAAGGAAATGTCGTCGTAAAGCAGGTTCACATCAAAAACCCCCCGCAGGTCCAGCACATGACCCGGCGCCAGCGTCAGTTCCAGACCCAGCGCGGTGACCGTCACGTTTTCCGCCGCCAGAACATCCTCTAGCGTCCGGCTGCCACCCCCCCAGTTGCTGGTGGCGATCTGAAGGCTGTCGATGTCATCGGCAAAATCCAGCACCACATCGCGCCCGTCGTGAAAGACAAAGACATCCGCGCCCGCGCCCCCCGCCAGCATGTCATCACCCAGACCCCCGATCAGCGTATCCGCCCCCTCGCCCCCGTCGAGCGTGTCCTGTCCGCCCCGCCCGATCAGGCAATCGGCCCCGCCAAGGCCCCAGATGGCGTTGGCGCCGTCATCACCTGCCAACATGTCGGCAAAGGCCGATCCGGCCAGGTCCTCGACATTGACGATGATGTCACCCGCCGCGTCGCCGGTGTTGGTGGCCGGGGCGAGCAGGTCCACGCTGACACCTGCGCCCGCATCCCAGTAACTCGCCTGATCCCTCCCGCTTTCACCGTCCAACCGGTCAGCCCCCAGCCCGCCGGTCAGGGTGTCATTGCCGGACCCGCCTTCCAGCGTGTCATTGCCAAAGCGGCCGGCCAGAATGTCGTGGCCTTCACGACCCTGCATCAGGTTCGCGGACCCGTCACCTGCCAGAATGTCGTCGAACGCGGATCCCGCAACATCCTCGACATTGATCAGGATATCGCCCGCCGCGTCGGCGGTATTGGTGGCAAGATAGGCAAGGTCGACCCGCACCGCCGTCTGGCAATCCCAGTAATTCGCCTGATCCCGCCCCGCGCCACCGTTCAGCACATCTGCGCCCAGACCGCCCACCAGCGTGTCGTTGCCCTCCCCCCCTTCCAGCGTGTCATCGCCAAAGCGCCCCGCCAGCACATCATTGCCGCCAAGGCCCTGCATCAGGTTGGCCGATCCTTCCCCGGCCAGAATGTCGTCAAATGCGGTGCCCGCGACATCCTCCACCCCGATCAGGATATCGCCCGCCGCATCGGCGGTGTTGGTGGAAAGGTAGGCAAGGTCCACCCTGACAGCCGTCAGGCAGTCCCAATAGCTGGCCTGGTCGCGCCCCGCGCCGCCGTTCAGCACATCTGCGCCGACCCCGCCGACCAGCGTGTCA
>JBKJVF010000198.1:0-7155 GCA_046589965.1 Paracoccaceae bacterium | reverse complement strand
TCCCGCCCGCCGACGCGTCTCGCGCACTGCCGCGCTATCTTCGATGTGCCGGATATCGGGGATTGCCCCAAGACTGCTGAGGCTGCTCGACGGAATGCGAAGTTCCGCCGTGATGATTTCGAGCCGCCCCGTTACGCGTGCGCCACCCGCCAGTGGCCCCGCAAGTCGCAATTGCCCCGAGGTTTCCGCCTCGAAAAGGTCCGGGTTTCGCAAGGTCGCACGGGCCAGGTCGACCGTGATATCGGCGTCATAGGGGGCGGCCAGTGCAACCGATCCCCGCGCCGTAATCCGGCCGCCGGTGCGCAATGTGCCGCCCGCATCCACCGTCGCGCGCCCGCCTGCAAGCACCGCAGTGGCGCCCAGATCCCCAATTGCGACACCGAACTCGACATCGCTGAACCTGGCACCCTGCATCGAAATCCGACCAGCCAGGGATCGCAAGGCCAGAGGCCCCTTCAGGACAAGATCGAACCGTGCCGCCCCCGAAATGGACCTTGGTTCGATAAAGGCATTGGCGAGCGCCGACTGCATGGTTCCAGACATTTGCAGATCAGCAATCCCGCCCGTCTTGGCAACAGTTCCTGTCGCCCGCGCATCAATCTGTGCCGGCCCCGTTCCGCGCAGGTCGATGCGGTAGGCATCTCCCACATCAGTTGCCGTGCCCGTCAGCGTCACGGCCCCCGGAAATTCCGGCAAGATGACCGCCAGATTGGCAAGCCGCGCATCCAGCGCAATCTCGCGCCGCGATCCGTCAATGCGTCCGGTTGCGCTGGCGGTCACTTGCGGGTTTGCAAGTTCAGCGGCCTCCAGCGTCAGCACTTCATCTGTGATCGCCAGAGTCGCCGTCACGGTGCTGGTCCCGCGCAGCAGACTGTCCACCTCGGTTTGGCCGACCTTCAGGCCTTGACCCTGACCCGCGATGACAATCTTTCCGTTTTGGGGTGTTCCCGTCAGTGTCGCATCCAGCGCCAGCGCGCCCCCGTATCCTGGCCCCAAGGTTGAAATGTCGGAGAATTCCAGCTTTGCCCGAACATCGCTGTCATCTGATGACAATGTCCCGCTTGCCGTGGCCGTCAACGACGCTGCAACCATATCCAACTGACGCAGCGCGATCCCCGTCTCGTCCCGCACGACCGATATTGCAACCCGGGCGCCATCCGCCAAAAGCCGGTCAATTTGGGGCTGATCGACAGCCAGGCCCCGGCCATCGACATTTCCGGTGATGTCAAATGACCCACCAAGCGGGCTGCCATTGCCCGCAAGATCAATCGTGGCGGCACCCTTCAAGGGCCGTCCGACCAGCAATGAAAGCCGCCCCAGATCCGCAAAGTCGGCGCGGACCTTGCCGGCCACTTGCAGACCGGAATTCAGACCGCCGATTTCCCCAGATGCAGCCAGACCATACCCGTCACCGGTGATGTCGAGCCGAGGCAGGTTCAGGGCTTCTTGCCCGGCTTGATAATCGGCCACCAGTATGCCCGACAGGTTGGTCCCCAGCGCCTGTGCCAATCCAGCATCAGACGGCACAGCACCCATCGCTGAAAACTGCAGCGTTGCCTCGAAATTCGGTCCTGTCGCTGTTCGCCCGATCCGACCGGAACCGTCCAGTGTCAGTAGATTGATCGCGATGTCTGCCCGCTGCAGGCCGCGCAGTTGCGCGCCGATGTTCCAGTCGTCACCCTTCGCGGCATCGAATTGCAACGTGACATCACCCGATGTGACCTCGGTCTTGTCCGCGCCGCCGAGCGGCAACACCACAGGCGCGCCATCAAGCAGGCCCAGATCAGCGTGCAGGTCGAACTGCAAAGGTTGGCCATCCGGGGCCAGCGACAATTGGCCATCCAGCCGCAAAGCATCGGTTGCCAGTGCGAGCGTGTCCAATTGGATGCCACCAAGGGCGTCTCGCGTGCCATCGGCGCGCAGGCTGGCGGCCTCACCAAAGAAGGCGGCATAATCGGGGGCAAGCAAGGGCACCAAATTGCCCGAAATGTCCGCAGCGAACCCAATGCCGCCCGCCGTATCCCCGCGCAGCGCAACAGTGCCGGACGCACGTGGCGTCCCGTCGGTTTCCAGCGAAATGTCGGACGTGAAATCATCAATTGGGCCTGCGCCCGCGACCGTAAGGGCGACTGATGGGGTGCCGGGCAGGCCCAGCAATCCGCTGAAAATCCCGCCAGGCTCTTCGGTCGCCGACAGATCAATGACCAGCTCGCGGCTGGCATTGGCATAGCTGGCATCAAGCGTGATTTGTCCTGCCGGGCCGTCATCTGTCCGCGTCAGGTCCAGCTGCGCCTGACCCTCGCCATCCGCAAGTGACAGGGACGCCGAAAGCGACCCTTCAACGTCCTGACCGAGGACGGTCGGGCCGATTACGATCCGCGTGGCGGCAAGCTGATCGATCCGGACCGAAACCGGCAGGTCCGGCAGGCTGAAGCCGCGCGCCTCAGGGACCGGCAGCGCATCTTGATCGGTGACAGGCAGTCGGTCGATTACAATCTCGTCGGCAGTCAGGGCATTGATTTCCACTTCACCCGACAGCAGTGCCGACCGGCTCCAGTCCAGGGTAACACCATTCAGCGTGATCCAGATGCCCTCGGCGTCCGCAATGGTCATCTGCTGCACAGTTGCACGCGACGACAGGGCCCCGGAAAACCCGATGATCGTGACCTCGCGCCCGGCATCCGACAGATTGTCCTCGAGAAACGCGGTCAGATAGTCGCGGTCATCGGTCTGCGCCGACGCGGCGATGGGTTGCACCAATGTCACGATGACCAGAAGGGCAGGCAGGATCCGCATCAGAATGACTGCCCCAACCCGACATAGATTTGCATGCCGTCGCCGGTCTTGCCTGCGACGGGTCCTGCGATGTCCAGCCGGATCGGGCCAAATGCGGTGTCGTAACGCACACCGATTCCTGCCCCGGCGTGAAAATCGCCCAGATCGCCAAAGAATCCATCTGCAGAGACCTGCCCGGCATCGACAAAGCCGACAAGCCCGAACTTTTCGGTGATCTTGCCCCGAAGTTCGACCGACCCACCCAGGAAATGCGTCCCACCGACCTTGAAGTCGGGCCCGAAACCGCGATTGACCGCAATTCCCAGGGATTGATAAGGCTGCCCGCGCACCGTTCCGCCGCCGCCGGAATAAAAAAGGTCGTCGCGCGGCACTTCCAGAAGTCTGGCACCCGCTATCGCACCCCCTTGCAGCCGGGCGGCAAGCACGATGCGGTCTTCGCCACCAAACCGGCGATAGGCGCGCGCATCGAATGTCAGCCGGACGCCTGATCCGGTTGTACCAAAGCCGAGGAACGGCTTGACCTCGGCATCAATGTAGAACCCGCGCGTCGCATCCTTGGCGTCATTCCGCCGGTCCCAGGTCGCCCCCAGAGGCAGCGCGAGGTTGCGATACCTGAAGCCGCCCGCATCGTCGCGGCCTTCGATGTAGCTGTATTCGATCCCGGCGCGCGCCGTCAGCTGTGGTGAAAAGTAGTGGCGGAATGACAGACCGAAATCGAACGTGTCAGCGGTGTAGTCGGCCTCGTCGACATGGGATAGGTCCAGCGCAAGCCGCGCGGTTGTGTCCGGCCCGGGAGTTGCCGGACGTTCCAGTGCGATGCCCAGATTGTAGTCGATCCCACTGTTCTGCGCCCCCAGGTTGCTGATGGCCCCGTCAATGCTCAGCCGCTCACCGCCGCCCAGAAGGTTGCGATGCAGCCAGCCGCCGGTCAGCGACACCCCTGAATCCGTCGCAATCTCGGCCCCGAAACGATAGCGCCGTGTCTCTTCTTCGACCAGAACGGCGGTGATCCCCAGCCGATCCGGTGTGGTGATGGTGTCGTCTTCGACCAGCGACACCGATTGAAACACGCCCGAACGGCGCAAGCGGTCAGCCGCGCGCTGCAGCTCGTCCGGACTGTAAACCTCGCCGACGGGCAGACCCGCGATCTTGCGGATCCGTTGCACACGCATGCGCTCGGCGCCCTCGATCGCCAAAGGACCAAATCGCAGAACCGGCCCGGGTGCCAGACGGATATCGACCGCCAGCGTGCGGGCCGGATGATTGGCCGTGACGGACTGGCCAGCGACCACGGCCTTGGCGTGGCCCCGGTTCCGCCAACCGTCGATGCCCGCATTGGCGGCCTCGCTGATCAGACCGCTTTGAGCGCGCTTGCCCTCGGCGAACTCGGGTTGCAGTGCCGTGCGAGGCGCCAAAGGTGACACGCGTGCAGTGGAAAAGGAAAAAACCGGACCCGGGTCGACCAGAACCGCGATCTTTTCGATGGTGTCGGGCGCATCAAGCGGCGCGATGGACGCGGCCTCGCGTCCGTCGATCAGGATGCGAACCTCGCCAGAATAGCGGCCTTCGGCATATAACGCGGCCAGGATGCGCGCATAATCGGCGCGTGCCGCGGCGAACATGTCCTGTGCCGTGTGATCGTCTTCGGCCTTGGTCTGCACCAGCAGCGATGACTGCCGCAATGCGTCCTTCAGATCATCGCCCCCGCCTTCGACACGAAATTCCAGCCGCTGTTCGGCCATGGCAAGAGGCACGGTTGCCGCTACAAAGGCGGACAGGACCATGACCGCAAGGCCGGCACGACTGGGTGTCGATCGCTGCAAATTGCTCCTCGGCAGATATGATAGGGGACTATTGCAGTTCGCCCCGGACAGAGCAACGCAACCGCGCCGTTTTATGGGGATTTCCGCCTTGAACTACAGCAACGTGATCTGGAAACGCCGCTACTGGGCAGCCAGTTCCCTTGGTGCGTGCAGTTGATGTTCGGTCACGGCCGACAAAGCCAGCGCCGCGGCGCCATGCGCCCACAAAAGATCACCCCAGGCATGGATTTCGATCGGCGGTCGGGGGCGGCCCGAATTGATCGTCAGATTGTCCATTTCGGCCAATGTTTCGGCGGCGTAAAGATAGTCGTAGCGCATCCTTTCCCCCGACAGGATGATCAGCGCAGGGTCGAACAGGTTGATGACATTCGACAGCCCAACCGCCAGATAGCGCCCGGCACGGCGAAAGATCGACCGGGCCGTCGCATTGCCAGCCTTGGCGTGGTCGTAAAGGCTTTCCAATAGCACGTTGATCGACTGGCCTTCTTTGTGGCCCCAGTTCAGCGCCGTCGTCGCCTCACGCGCCAAGGCATAGTCGGCAACATAGGCCTCAAGACACCCGCGCTGCCCACAACGGCAAAGCGCGCCATCCAGCTGGACCTTGGTATGACCCAGTTCCATCCCCAACCGCTGCGCGCCGCGATAGATGCGGTGGTTCATCACAAAGCCCATGCCCACGCCATGCTCGATGGTGACCACGGCAAAATCGGAAAGGCCCCGGCCCGCGCCGAACCACAGCTCGGCCAGCGCGACCAGATTGGCATCATTGTCGATGGTCACCGGCAGCCCCAGCCGCGCGCCTGCCCTTGCGGCAAGGGGAACGGATCGATCGCTCAGAACAGAGGACCACAGGACCATCCCTTCGGCCACATCGACGAAACCCGGTACGCCGATTCCGACTGCCGATAACTCGGCGCGCGCCATCCCGGCCTTTGCGCAGACCCGGTTCAGCAGCGCCTCGATGGCATCCAGGATTTCATCGACCGACATTGCACCCGGCTTGCGTGCGATCACGTCATCGGCAATCAGGTTGCCCGCGAAATCGACGATCACAGCGGTGTGCTCGCGGTCGCTGAGCTTCATTCCCGCCACCCGATGCGCGTCGGCCCGAACGCCGAGCGCCACCGCAGGTCGCCCACGTCCCGCATCGCCGTCGCGCGGGGCGGCGACCTCTTCGATCAGTCCCGCCTCGATCAGTTCCACTGTCAGCGTGGTTACCGAGGCAGGGCTAATCCCCAGATCCTTGGCGACTTGCACCCGGGGAATCAGTCCAGCCGCGCGAACATGTTCAAAGACCTGCTGGCGCAATGGTCGCAGCGAATCCTGCAGAGGCAGAATCAGTGGACCAACGCCTCTGCGTCCTTCGGTCTTGGCGCCAACAGCCTCAAACTTGGGCATTACTTTGATCCCCGAAGAAATAATCCCGCATAACGTGTGTCAGATCACCGTTTTTGCCGCATCGCAGCGCAGAATTGACGAAATTTTGGACAGCGGCAGCTTTGCGCAGTAATTTTATTTTGACAACTGAAATTAATGGCGGCAATTTCACCGCGTACCGGCGAATCTGCCGGGCCGGCCATGCGCTGGCCGATATCCATAGGGAGGATACTTATGCGTACCGCAATTCTCGCCGCCATCGTGGCGGTGACTGGCTTCTCGTCGGCTACTTTGGCTGAAGGCAAGAAGATCGGCGTTTCTTGGGCTCAATTCCAGGAAGAGCGCTGGAAGATCGACGAAGCTGCGATGAAAGGTGCCATCGAAGCTGCTGGCAACGAATACGTCTCGGCCGACGCTCAGGCTTCTGCTGAAAAGCAGTTGAGCGACATCGACGCGCTGATCGCCCAAGGCGTTGACGCCTTGATCATCAACGCATGGGACAAGGACGCCATTGCGCCCGCCATCGAGAAAGCCGCTGCTGAAGGCATTCCGGTCCTCGGTTATGACCGCCTGATCGAAGACGCCCGCACCTTCTATCTGACCTTCGACAACGTCGGCGTTGGACGGATCATCGCAGAATCAGTGTTCGCTGTTGCCCCCAAAGGCAATTACGCGATCATCAAGGGCGACCCCGGTGACCCGAACGTCGGCTTCCTGCGTCAGGGCATGGAAGAAGTGATCGGCGCTGCTGTTGCCTCGGGCGACATCGTCATCGTCGGCGAAGCAAACTCGGACGGCTGGAAGCCCGAGAATGCGCAAAAGAACATGGAACAGCGTCCACGCCGTTGTTGTTGGCGGTCAGGATCTGTTCCATGTTCTTTTGCGCGTTCTCGGGCTTCCAGCCGTCCGAATTTGCTTCGCCGACGATGACGATGTCGCCCGAGGCAACAGCAGCGCCGATGACTTCTTCCATGCCCTGACGCAGGAAGCCAACGTTCGGGTCACCGGGGTCGCCCTTGATGATCGCGTAGTTACCTTTGGGGGCAACAGCGAACACCGATTCTGCGATGATCCGGCCAACGCCGACGTTGTCGAAGGTCAGATAGAAGGTGCGGGCGTCTTCGATCAGGCGGTCATAACCGAGGACCGGAATGCCTTC
>JBKJVF010000030.1:0-11775 GCA_046589965.1 Paracoccaceae bacterium | reverse complement strand
ATCGGGTTGTCAAAGTCGCCGACCCAGGCGCGGCTAAAGCGGCTGGAAGAGAGCGGCATCATCACCGGGTATCGTGCGGTGCTGGATAAGGTGCGGATGGGACTGGCGCATGTGGCCTTTGTCGAGGTGAAGCTGTCGGACACCCGCGAGGCGGCGCTGCAGGCGTTCAACCGCGCAGTGCGGCTGATCCCCGAGGTTGAAGAATGCCACATGATCGCGTCGCGGTTCGATTATCTGTTGAAGGTGCGCACCGCGGACATCCAGACCTACCGCCGCGTGCTGGCCGAAGGGCTGTCCGCCCTGCCCCATGTGGCGTCGACATCGACCTATGTGGCGATGGAGGCAGTAAAAGAGGGTTAGCGGTGAGACGGGACGCAGGCCGTTTTCATCGCCCTATTTGCACGACATGGGGCGCGGTCGTGACGTTCCAGGGACGAAGTTTCCGCCTTCTGGTGACCGCGCCGATGGTTTGACCGAGATCAGGGACATTGGGGCGTCAAGATGCTGTGATGTGCCAATGACATCATGCAAGGGGGGTTGATCATGCTGGAATACAAGGTGGCTGCACGCAGGATCGACAGTCACGGAGCACAAGCCGCGACAAAGCAGGCATTGCTTGTGCTGGATACCGATATGGCCGGTCGTTCGGATGCCTTCAACCCGGCGGAATTGCTGCTGGCAAGCCTGGCGGGATGCATACTGAAAAGTACCGAACGGGTGATGCCGATGCTGGCGTTTTCGCTGCGCGGGATCGAGGTTTCCTTGCAGGGACAGCGGCAGGATGCACCGCCAAAGATGGTGCGGATCGACTATCAGATCGTCGTCGATACGGACGAGACCGATCAGCGGCTTGGACTTTTGCACCGCAATCTTCAGAAATACGGCACGATCTACAACACCCTGGCCAGCGCGACCGAACTTGTAGGCACCATTAGCCGCAAGGGCAGTTGAGTAAGCTCGCATCGGCAGCATGAACGTGAGCCGTCCCAGTCCTGCATCGGCGGCTGTCATAAAACCTTCACTGGAGCTGGCTGGTAATTTCCTTTATTCAGGAAATATGGAACTCAATCGCGCCGCCCAGAGCTTTGCCACCCTTGGCCACCCGGACCGCCTGTCGGTATTTCGACTATTGATGCGTTTTGCCCCACAAGGCGTCCGGCCGACCGAGATCGCGGTATCGCTTGGGCTGAAGCAGAACACGCTGTCCCATCATCTTGCCGATCTGACCGCGTCCGGTCTGGTGCGGGTCGAACGGCACGGACGCTCGCTGCATTATTCGGTCGATCTGGACGTGACGGAGGACCTGATCGGCTATCTGGCCCTGGATGTGGGCCGCGCACGCCCCGATCTGCTGGGGTCCCTGCTTGCCAGCACAAAGGACGCTATTATGCTTGATACCGATTTCGACGTTCTCTTCATCTGTTCGGGAAATTCCGCCCGGTCCATCTTTGCCGAGGCGCTGCTGCGTGATCTGGGTCGCGGCAGGTTTCAGGCCTTTTCCGCCGGGACGCGCGCAAACTCCACGCTGAACCCCATCGCGCTGGATATCCTGCAGCGCAACGGTCACGACATTGCGGGACTGCGATCCAAACATGTGTCGGAGTTCCAGCAGCCGTGGTCGATCATCATGGATTTCGTCTTTACCGTCTGCGACACCGCCGCAGCCGAGGATTGTCCGCCCTGGCCCGGCCAGCCCATCACCGGCCATTGGGGCCTGCCAGACCCGGTCAAGGCGGAGGGCTCCGAGGCGGAAAAGGCGCTGGTCTTTGCGCAGACCTATGCCACCTTGCGCCGCCGCATCATGGCTTTTGTTGCACTGCCCTTCGACACCCTGACCCGCATGTCGCTGCAGGCCCATGTCGACGGCATCGGCAGCGACATGCCTATCGATCAGCAAGGCTGACCATGCCACGCATTGCGCTGAACGGACTTGGCCGGATCGGAAAGCTTGTCTTGCGCAACCTGATCGACACAGGTGCCGGGGGCGACATCGTGCTGTTGAATGATCCGGAGGGCGATGCCGATCAGCATGCGCTGTTGATGGAATTCGATTCCGTGCACGGTCGCTGGCGCACGCCGGTCGCGGCTGCCGATGGCGCGCTGGTGCTGGCGGGGCAGTCCATCCGGCTGACGCATGAAAAGAGCATCGAGGCGCTGCCTTTGGGCGACTTGGGCATCGGTCTGGTGATCGACTGCACGGGAGTGTTCAAGACGGCTGCGAAGATCGCGCCCTATTACACAGCAGGCGTGCAAAAGGTCGTGGTCAGCGCCCCGGTCAAGGATGGGGGTGCGCTCAATCTGGTCTACGGGGTGAACCATCACCTTTACGACGGCTCGCAGGCCCTGATCACGGCGGCCAGCTGCACGACGAACTGTCTCGCCCCCGTGGTCAAGGTGATCCACGAAAGCCTAGGGATCCGGCATGGTTCGATCACCACGATCCATGACGTGACCAACACGCAGACCATCGTCGACCGCCCTGCCAAGGACATGCGCCGTGCGCGGTCGGCCCTGTTGAACCTGATCCCGACCACCACCGGATCGGCCACGGCCATCACGCTGATCTATCCCGAGCTGAAGGGCCGGTTGAACGGGCACGCGATCCGGGTGCCGCTGCTGAATGCCTCGATCACCGACTGCGTGTTCGAGGTGGAGAGAGCAACCACGGTCGATGAGGTCAATGCCTTGTTCAAAGCCGCTGCCGACGGCCCCTTGCAAGGTATCCTTGGCTACGAGACACGGGCGCTGGTGTCATCGGACTATACCAACGATCCGCGATCCGCGATCGTCGATGCGCAGTCGACGATGGCGACGGGCGGCACGCAGGTCAAGATCTACGCCTGGTATGACAATGAATGGGGCTATGCCTGCCGGCTGGCCGACATCACCCGCATGGTGGCAGCGTCGCTGTGAAGCAAGACGCCACGAAAGCCAGACCGATGCGGGCCTATACGGCCGTCACGGCGGCGTATTGGGCCTTCATGCTGTCGGACGGCGCGTTGCGGATGCTGGTGCTGTTGCATTTCAACGCCCTCGGGATCACGCCGATCCAATTGGCCTGGTTGTTTTTGCTGTATGAATTGGCGGGGATGGTCACCAACATCTACGCGGGCTGGCTGGCCGCACGGTTTGGTCTGGCCGCGACGCTTTTTGCCGGACTGATCCTGCAGATCGCGGCACTGGCGGCGCTGGCACAGCTTGATCCGGCTTGGGGCGTGGTCGTGTCGGTGGCCTTTGTGATGGCGGTGCAGGGCCTGTCGGGCGTGGCCAAGGATATGGCCAAGATGTCATCAAAATCTGCCGTCAAGCTGTTGGCGCCTACCGGGGACGGGACGCTATTTCGCTGGGTGGCCGTCCTGACCGGGTCCAAGAACGCGGTCAAGGGACTGGGGTTTTTCCTTGGTGCAGTGCTGCTGGGTGTCTGGGGGTTTCAGGTCGCGGTCTGGGCCATGGCGGCGGTGCTGACGGTGATCCTGATGGCCGTGGCGCTGTTCCTGCCGCCCGGCCTTCCCACCAAGGACAAGGGTGCCAAGTTTGCGGGCTGGCGGTCGCCTGACCCGCGCATCAACCGGCTGAGCCTGGCGCGCATGTTCCTGTTCGGCGCGCGCGATGTGTGGTTCGTGGTCGGCATTCCGGTTTATTTCCAGATGGTTCTGTCGGACGGCACGCCGGATGGGCGTCGCTGGGCATTTTTCGTGATCGGCGGGTTTCTGGCGGTGTGGATCATCCTTTACGGCGCGGTTCAGGCTGCGGCACCCCGCATTATCGGGGCAAATGGGCCGGACGTGGTGGCCAAGGCGCTCCGCTGGGCTGGGTATCTGGTGCCGATCCCGTTTGGCCTCGCGTACACCGCATGGGCGGCAGGGGCGCCAGCGGACTGGCTGACAGCCACGCTGATCATCGGTTTGTTGCTGTTCGGTTTTGTGTTCGCGGTCAATTCGTCGGTTCATTCCTATCTGATCCTGGCCTTTGGCAACCCCGACCGGATCACGCGGGACGTGGGGTTTTACTACATGTCGAACGCGGCGGGACGGCTCATTGGCACATTGCTGTCGGGCATCAGCTATCAGGTCGGCGGCCTGCCTTTGTGCCTTGCCACTGCGGGCGTCATGGCGGCTTTGTCATGGGCAGCGATGCACCGGTTGCGGGACGCTGAGCCGATCTAGATGGGCAAGCCGATCACCCGAGAGGGCGATTGGTGGTCACCGCGACGCAACTTTTCCACCCGATCCATCGTATATTGGCCAAGGAGGACCACCGGATGGATCTGATCGGGCGTATCTTGCTGGCCTTGCTCTTCGCAGCAGGGACGGTTCAAAAATCTCTGGACCCGGGCGCGGCCATGGATCTGCTGGCGGGCCTTGGCTGGCCAACCTGGCTGGTATGGCCAGCGCTTGGGTTCAATGCGCTGATGGTGGTCGCGCTCATGGTGCCGCGCACGGTTCGCGTCGCCGCGATATCGGCTGCGGTCTATTGCATGATTACCAGCATCTTTCATTTTGTACCCGGGGACGGCTGGCAAATGTCGATCTTTGTCAAGAACTGGGCATTGGCGGGCGGGTTTCTTGTCCTTGCCGCCGCGAAATCGGCACAAGCGCGGTGACGGCGGGGTCCGATGGTTCCTAGCGTTAACGTCCATGGACAGGCGTGGTCGAACGCCGCAGTTGGCGGGGGACGGCGACAGTGTCCTGCCCGCCCCCCGGTTGTTTTCTCTCGTCGTGAAGATCAGTCGAACCGCTTCACTTCGGTATATGCACCTGCCACCCGCAAGGTGACCGAGACCTGCGCATCGCCCCGGTTGCGCCAGAACCAGCCGTGGTTGCCTGTGAAAGCCGCCGTCAGATCGCCGGCGTCCGCTTCGACCGCGCGGCCCTTTTCATAGCTGATGGATTTGCCGCCGCCATCACCATGGGTGTCATAGTTGACCGCCCCACCCGTGACGGCCCAATCGTATTGGGCGATGCCACCTTCCTCCATCACCAGCTTGATTTCGATGCCCTGACCTGGATCAAGCGTAATGGTGATTTCGTCCGACCATGCAGTGGCAGCAGGCGCTTCTTGCGCATGAGCGGTTCCGACGAAGAGGCCAAAGATCGTGTCCAGAACACCGGGGTACAGGGACGACTGGGGCTTTGCCGCCTCCTGTTCCATCATCAGGCGATCTGCCTCGGCCTCTTCGGCGAGCTGCGTCTTGATCTCGCCCATATCGGCCAAGCCAAGGATGCCACCGATGCCCGTGGGATCAAGGTTGTATTCCGCAGGCAGCACGACCGTGACCAGAATGGCCACGGCAGCGGCAGCGGCAATTGCCGTCGATCTGATGAGCTGTGCCGATGTCGGCAGTTCGTCGAGATTGGGTTTGTTTGCGTTGTGCATTTCAGTGTCTCCAATATGTTTTCAAGCGACGAAGTAGCCGGTCATCTGCAGTCCAAACAGAATGAACCCGGCCGCCATCATCACGACGTTTGCGGTGTAGGCATGTTTCCAAAAGCTGGCCTGCTTGCGCCAGTAGCCCATGACGATCAGGATCATGGCGAGCGCGAGCAACTGGCCGATCTCGACACCGACGTTGAACGCCAGCAGGTTCGGGATCAGGCCGTCCTGCGCGATGTCATAGTCAAGGATCTTGGTTGCCAGACCCAGCCCGTGAAAAAAGCCGAAGATCAGCGTGGCAGCCTTGGTGTGGGGCTGAAACCCGAACCAGCGCTGATAGGCCCCAAGGTTGTCGAGCGCCTTGTAGACCACCGACAGGCCGATAATCGCGTCGATGAGATAGGCATTTACATTCCAGCCGAACCAGACGCCCAGCAGCATCGTCGTTGAATGGCCGATGGCGAAAAGGCTGACATAGATGGCGACGTCCTGCATCCGGTAAAGAAAGAACACGACGCCGAACAGAAACAGCAGATGGTCGTAGCCTGTGACCATGTGCTTGGCACCCAGATACAAGAACGGGATCAGGTTCCATCCCGAAACTTCCTGCACATAGCCCGCGTCACCTTCGGTGACATTGTGGGCAAGTGCTGATTGTGCGGCAAGCATCAAGACAAGGGCGACAGTGGCAAGAACCCAGGGTGAAACCCAGATACTCCCCCGCCTGGGAGGTGTCGTGTAGATCATGTTGAAATCCGAATGAGAGTGTCAGGACTGGGCCGAGGATCAGACCTGTGGCCCGCTCAAACTGACATGTGTTTCGGGGGTCGCCTCAGCCCCGATGACGGCACACCCGTGGCCAAGACATCGGACATTCCAAGGCGGAGCGCAGTCAGATCGAAGACGGCGACATGGGTGTGCTGCAAAACCATCTGGTTTTGGTGTTCGTGATCGGTTGCGTCATGGCCATCTGCAGATTGACCTGGCTCCGGCGCGTCGTGCGAGTGACCATGAAAGAGATGCTCTGTGGCCTGGACCGCGTCTGTCGTCAGTCCCGGCCCATGTGTCGCGGCAATGATCACCGGCGCAATCATGAACGCGCACAGGGTCAGCAGGGCAACAGCCCGCCGCATCGCTCCGATGATCCCGTCAGCTGTCATATCCTGCCGCCTCTTGGCTGTCGGGCGTCTGAACATGCGCCGTTTAAGCCATTCCCTGCCATTCATGGCATTTCCCGAATGAAATTACAGAACCCTGTGGTCGGATGCAATCCAAGCCAGGCCGCGTTCAGCCGGAACCTGCTGATCTGGCGCCTGTTGGTCGTCACGTCGCCGCAAGAACCGCTTGATCTTATCCACTTCAGGGGATTGGTATGAGGGATAGGAGACGCAGGATCCCACGCCTCGCACCCCGACATCGTGAACCACCTCATCCGCTGCGATAAGCCCCTGTCCTGAAAGCAGTCCACATGCTGAGTGTTCTTGCCGACCGCACCTTTCGCCACCTGTTTGCGGCTTTGGTGATCGCTCTGCTCGGCACCGGGCTTGCGACTGTGGCGCTTGGCCTCTTGGCTTGGCAACTCGCGGGTGAGAATGCCGGGTTGGTCTTGGGCACGGCACTTGCCATCAAGATGATCGCCTATGTCACGTTGGCGCCTGTCGCCGCGGCCTTTGCCGAGCGTCTGCCACGCAGGGCATTTCTGGTGACGCTGGACCTCATTCGCGCGGGGGTCGTGCTGTTTCTGCCCTTCGTCACCGAAGTCTGGCAGGTTTATGTGCTGATCTTTTTTCTGCAGGCGGCATCGGCGGGATTTACCCCAGCGTTTCAGGCGACGATCCCCGATGTGCTGCCCAATGAAAAGGACTACACAAACGGGCTGTCGTTGCTGCGGCTGGCCGAAGACCTGGAACAGCTTCTCAGCCCGATGCTCGCGGCCGCGTTGCTGACAATCGTCAGCTTTCCCGTGCTGTTCGGCGGCACTGTTGCAGGCTTTGTCGGATCTGCGCTTCTGGTCGCCACGGTCGTGCTTCCGGCGCAATCGGCCGCAGAGCCCGGGAAATTCTGGGCCTCCACGACAAAGGGCATCCGCATCTATCTTTCGACACCGCGTTTGCGGGGCCTCATGGTGATGGAAATTGCCGTCGCTGCCGCAGGGGCGATGATTTACGTCAATACAGTGGTGCTGGTGCAGGCGGATCTGGGTCTGGGTGCCCCGCAAGTCGCGTTAGCTTTCGCGGCCTTTGGCGCAGGGTCCATTGTCGCGGCGTTCCTCTTGCCCCGCATTTTGCTGCATGTCACCGACCGTCCAGTGATGATCATGGGGGCAGCGGCAATGGTGGCTGGCGTTGCCCTGACGCCGCTGGTGACGGGGCTTGGTGGTCTGATGGGGCTTTGGGCGATTGTCGGTTTCGGGTTTTCGTTCACCCAGACACCGATCGGGCGCATCCTCAACCGATCGGCCCGCGAACAGGACCGCCCGGTCGTCTTTGCCGCACAGTTCGCGTTGTCCCATGCAGCCTGGCTGGTGACCTATCCGCTGGCGGGCTGGCTCGGGGCGTCCTTCGGCTTGCCCGTTGCCGCCTACGGGCTGGCCCTGATCGGGGCGGTGGCATTGATCGCCGTGATCCGGCTCTGGCCCAGCCTTGATCCGACCGAGGTCGCCCATCACCATCCCGACCTGCCCCCAGATCATCCCCATCTGCAGGATCATCTACCGGGTCACCACCATCCGTTTGTGATCGACGGACTGCACCGGCGCTGGCCGTCCGCACCCGTGTGATCCGCCGGAATGGGTGAAGTCGCTGTATATTTCGGCCTGTTTGGCGCCGCGTTTCTTGCCGCGACCCTTCTGCCTGCCCAATCCGAAGCACTGGTGGTCGCGCTGTTGTTGTCCGATTACGCGCCTTGGCTGGTCTTGGCGGTGGCGAGCGTCGGGAACGTGCTGGGATCGGTGGTGAACTGGCTCTTAGGTCGCGGGATCGAGCAGTTTCGCGAACGGCCCTGGTTTCCCGCCAGCCCTGCGGGTTTGGCGAGGGCCGAACGGTGGTATCGACGGTTCGGCAAATGGTCCTTGCTTCTGTCCTGGATGCCCATCATCGGTGATCCATTGACCTTGGTCGCGGGCATCCTGCGCGAGCCGTTCCCGGTATTCCTGCTGTTGGTCACCATTGCCAAGGTCGGTCGCTATCTCGTGCTGGCTGCGGCAACGCTGGGGTAGCCGCCCCTGACGGCTGACCATCATTTGGCTGGTCAAAGGCGCGGGTAGTTGGCGCTTTCTGGCCGCAACAATCTGGTACCTGTTTGTTTCTTGGCGTTAAGTGGTGCCCGCGGCCGGACTTGAACCGGCACGGCCATACGGCCAAGGGATTTTAAGTCCCCAGTGTCTACCATTTCACCACGCGGGCAAGCGGGGCCATGTTTGCCGCGTCACCATAGACGGGCTGGTGCGCGCGTAAAGGGTTGCTGCATCGCGCCGCCCCTCAAAAGCAGCCCTTTGCGTGCAACGCTGCAGTGCCGCAATTGACAGCGCCACTGCGCCGCGCACATATGCTCGGGCACAACTTCCCGGGGGGCTCATGTCCAAGATTTATCCGAATGCTGCGGCTGCCCTGCAGGGCCTTTTGCAAGATGGCATGACCATTGCAGCGGGCGGGTTCGGCCTGTGCGGCATCCCCGAGTTGCTGATTGCAGCCATCCGCGAGGCCGGGACTACGGGCCTGACCGTTGCGTCGAACAATGCGGGCGTCGACGGGTTTGGCCTTGGCCAATTGCTGGCAACGCGGCAGGTGAAAAAGATGATCTCGTCCTATGTGGGCGAAAACGCCGAATTCATGCGCCAATATCTGTCGGGCGAGCTGGAGCTGGAGTTCAATCCCCAAGGCACCCTTGCCGAACGCCTGCGCGCAGGGGGCGCCGGTATCCCGGGGTTCTACACGCGCACCGGTGTGGGCACCGTGATCGCCGAGGGCAAGGAGCACAAGGATTTCGACGGCAAGACATATATCCTTGAACGCGGGATCGTGGCGGACCTGGCGATCGTCAAGGCCTGGCGCGCGGATCCTTCGGGGAACCTGATGTTCCGCAAGACAGCGCGCAACTTCAACCCGCCTGCAGCGACCTCTGGACGGGTCTGCGTCGCGGAGGTGGAGGAAATCGTGCCGCTGGGCAGCCTTGACCCCGACAAGATCCACCTGCCCGGCATCTATGTGCATCGCCTGATCCAGGGCACCCATGAAAAGCGGATCGAAAACCGGACCGTGCGCAAGAAGGAAGCCTGAGTGATGTGGGACCGCAACCAGATGGCCGAACGTGCCGCACAGGAATTGCAGGACGGGACTTATGTGAACCTGGGCATCGGCATCCCGACGCTGGTGTCGAACTATATTCCGGCGGGGGTCTCGGTCACGTTGCAGTCCGAAAACGGGATGCTGGGGATGGGCCCCTTTCCTTTCGAGGGCGAGGAAGATCCCGACTTGATCAATGCCGGCAAGCAGACCATCACCGAATTGCCGCAGACGGCTTACTTTGACAGCGCGCAGTCCTTTGCGATGATCCGCGGCGGCAAGATCGCGATGGCCATCCTCGGCGCGATGGAGGTTGCCGAAAACGGTGATCTCGCCAACTGGATGATCCCGGGCAAGCTGGTCAAGGGCATGGGCGGGGCGATGGATCTGGTCGCAGGTGTGGGCCGCGTCGTGGTGGTGATGGATCATACGTCGAAAACCGGCGAGTCCAAGGTGCTGAAGCGCTGCACCCTGCCCCTGACCGGGCAAGGCGTCGTCAACCGCATCATCACCAATCTGGGCGTGCTGGATGTCGTTCCGGGCGGGCTGAAGCTGGTGGAACTGGCCGAGGGCGTGACCGAGGCCGAGATTCGGGCGGCAACCGAGGCCACGCTTGTCTGACCATGCCATCACGCGTGACGTTCGCGAGGATGGCAGCAAAGGGCGCTATGTCATTCATGTTGACGGCGCTGAGGCGGAACTGACCTATTCCGTCGTGTCGCCGACATTGATCATCGCGGATCATACCGGCGTGCCGGATGCCTTTCGGGGCACGGGTGCGGGGCTTGCCATGGTGGAACGTCTGGTGGCGGATGCCCGCGCCGAGGGGTTCAAGGTGATGCCGCTCTGCCCGTTCGTGAATGCCATGCGCAAACGCCATCCGGAATGGGCAGACGCGTTTTCGGTCTAGCGGGCCATGTGACTGGCCCGCCCCCGGCCGTTCCGCATCACAAGCCCGCCGCGTTCGTTCGAAAGGCGCAAGGATCGCTGACCAGTTCTGGCGGGCTGACACAAAGACTTTGGGCGATCCGCCAGGCGGCCAGCACCTTGGGCACGTAGTCGCGCGTTTCGGTAAAGGGAGGGATGCCTGCATTCGCCCTGACCGCCCCCTCACCCGCGTTATAGGCCGCCAGCACCATCAGGGGGTCGCGGTCAAATTCCTTCATCAGCCAGTTGAGATAGGCGACGCCACCCTTGATGTTCTGGCTCGCATCCGTGCTGTCGGTCACACCGAAGCGTTCTGCCGTCGCGGGGATCAACTGCATCAGCCCAACCGCGCCGGCCGAACTGACGGCATCGATCTTGCCCGCACTTTCGATCCCGATCACCGCCAGCACCAGCGCCGGCGACACATCGGTGCCGATCGTTGCCTTGAGGATCTCGGTCCCGTGCGTCTCAACCAATGTCTGCATGGCCTGCAGACGGGGGGCGTCCACCATCGCGCCGTCCGGCCCGTTGGTCAGCGCCGCAAGTGCAAGCGGGAACCTGTCTGGCGCGGCACCAAGGTTCGATGGGACCGCGTCCCAGAACCAGGCATAGCGGGCGGCTGTTTCAACCTTGTCGGTTTCTTTTGCAGGATTGGTGGGATCGGCAGGTTTCGCCGCGACCTCTTCGGTCGGCGGCAAGGGGAGCCACGGATTTTTGGCGGCCTTGGCCAGACGCTGTGCCTGTTCGACCGGGTCGATCTGCACGGTGATCCGTTTGCCCGGCGTGGTCGGCGGCTTGATGGTCTTGAAGGTGAAGTCGTCTGCCAGTGCCATGGAAGATGGCAACGCGAGACATGTCGCGAGAATCACGCTGTAGATTGTCCGCATCGGACGTGCCTGCCTGCTCATCGTTTTTTTATTGAGGGAAAGGTTACAGAGTTGTTGGCGGCTGCCCAGATAAATGAACGTGAATCATGGCATTTTTGCCAGAATCGACCCAAAAAGCACGATCGTCAACGCTGATCTGGGCCTTAAAAGAAGATTTTTTTCATTATATTTCAGGTGTTTGTTTGGGTTTTTGGATCGCGACCAAGTTGCGCAAAAATACCATCGCTATTCCCAACTGCCGCCACGATTCGAAGGCCATATGTGCTCACACCGAACGGAGATCGAAGCGGAACAGAGGCCGTAAC